>CAZGAU010000264.1:0-5051 GCA_964523725.1 uncultured Saprospiraceae bacterium | reverse complement strand
TCATCATACCACCCGGGAAAGCGTAATTTTCCAGCACGATCTGGTGGATAATGCCAGAGCCGGGTTTCCAGAAGCCGATGCCATATTTATTGGATACCGAAGCCAGGAAGTCGTACACTTCGGCGTTGACTTCATTAGCTGTTTGCAAATCTTCTTTGGCGCCGACCTTCGCAGTAATGAGGTGATCACAGTGAACCGTAGAAGGCACAGCGGTTTTATCGCGGCCGCAAGTCATAAACTGTAGCAGGGCCATCTGCGCAGTAGCATCTTGCATCGCTACGCGGTCGGGCGCAAAAAACACATAATCTTTACCTCGATTGTAGTTTTTCAGTGGTGAGTCGGGGTGAAGGTGAGCATAAAGAATTTTTTCAGACAAAGTCAGTGGATGCCCCAATGCTGTTCTGGCTTCGTCCAATCGTTTCGGAAGTGACTCATAATGAGCCTTTATCATATCAATATCGAATGGCATAGCTCTTGATTTTGAGTATGTTATAAAATGGTTTTTACTTATTTCAAAATGTCCACAAAGGTATGATTTTTGACCAAACTTTTACCAATTTAAATACTATGAAACGTGTTTTTGTTTGGGAAAAAGCTCGGAAAAATCAGGGTTCACATAGAATATTCGGCTTGAAAACACTTTGTTAAACAATTTGCCGGAAGCCATATTAAAACTTTATTTTGAAATCCAACATCAGACAAAAGAAAAATAGAATTGACCTGTATTTTGCTGCGAAAATTTCGCTGTGGAAAAATAATTACAGTCTGAAAATATTTTTAAACTACCCGTTTTTCTGTCGTTCTGGTCATACTGCCCCTCCTAAAAAATGAGCTTTTATTAAAATTTCCCGGAAGGAATTGTATTTTCGTGACCGAAATAAAATTGCTGATTGACATCATTTTTGCATTCATACAATGAGCCAAAACGCCAATCCTCCCAAGATCAAGCACATTGCCATTGCGGGCAATATTGGAGCCGGGAAAACGACACTTTGCACCAAGCTGGGGAGACATTTCAAGTGGGATGTACACTACGAATCCGCCGATGATAATCCTTATCTCAGTGATTTCTACCACGATATGCACCGCTGGTCGTTCAACCTTCAGGTCTATTTCCTCAATAGCCGTTACCAGCAGGTGTTAAAAATTCTGGAAGGGGATAAAACGGTGGTCCAGGATCGCACGATCTATGAAGACGCCTATATTTTTGCACCCAACCTGCACGACATGGGGCTGATGTCATCCCGGGATTTTCAGAATTATTTTGATCTTTTCAAAACGATGTCCTCGCAAATTCAGCCACCAGATCTGCTGATTTATCTCAAGGCAAGCATTCCTACCCTCGTGGCGCATATTCAGTCACGCGGACGTGATTATGAAGGTAGTATGAGCCTGGACTATCTCAAACGGCTGAACAATCGCTACGAAGAATGGATCAGTACTTACAAAGAAGGTCGCCTGCTCATTATCAATGCCGATGATCTGGATTTTGATACAAATCCCGAAGATATGGGCAAAGTGGTGAACATGGTACAGGCCGAGCTGCACGGATTGTTTTAATTCAGTGTAGCGGTATATCGATGAGCGGTGCAGCGGCTACTCTCCAAGTCACCCTTTCACAAAGTCACCCAGTCTCCCTAAGGCTTGGTAGTAGAAACCTGCTTGGCAGGAATTTCATCCTTGGTTTGCACGGATTGCTCGGTTTTGTTTTTCTCATCGTCCGGGGCTTCGGAACTGTAATAATAAATACCTGCGAAAAGCGCCACATGAAACAAGAATGTTAGAAATAGTGCGATGGCACGGTTCTGGCGGGCACGTTGGGCTTCAAATCTGCTGTTCATAGCGTGGGGGGTTTTGTGATCGAATACGGATTTTTGAGTATCAAATTGCTTTTTTCCAACGATTTGAAAATTCGGAATATTTTTGATACCCCGTTAAAAATCTCTTAAACTGCCGCTTTTCTCGACGAAACGATATCTTTCGCAATAATTTCCGAATCGCGATTGATCACCCCCAGAATTCCTCCCGGGGTATAATTGTCAAAACCCAGAAAATACAAGCCTTCGTACTTCCCTTCGCCCACGATGTAGTGCGGCACGCCGTTTTCATCACTCAAATCCTCCGCATCTTCGATGATTTCTTCCAGCCGGGGGCGATAGCCGGTAGCCAGAATAACCGTATCAAAGCTGTGTTTTTCGCCATTGGTAAATATCACACCGTCTTTTTCGAAGTGCTGAATACCAGGCAGTACGCTGATTTTTCCGGCTTTAATCTTGGATACGGTACCGATGTCCATCACGGGCGTTTTGCCGGTAAGGCGCAATTGCTGCATCGGTGAAACATCTGGAAACGATAAACCATATTTAGAGAGGTCTCCGAAAGCTATTTTCCGTACTTGTTTGGCGATCCAATCGCTCATGCTTCCGGGGAGTTTCGCGAGTTTTAAAGCAGTGACCTGAGTCGGATTTCCCCAAAAATCACGCGGCACGATATTCACCTCGCTGCGCACCGAAAGGTAAGTATCCACGCCGTGTTCGCACAAATCCAGTGCAATTTCCGCGCCGGTATTACCCATGCCCACCACCAGCACGCGCTGATCGTGAAAAGCATCTGCATTTTTGTAAATGCGGCTGTGGATAATGCGCCCCTGAAATTTTTCTTCCCCTTCGAAAATCGGGCGATTCACTACGCGATTGACGCCGGTAGCGATGACAACCTGCTGGGCCGTCCATTTATTGCCAGTGACCGAGCGTACGCGCCAGCCATTTTTACCTTTTTTAATCGAAATAACTTCTTCTCCAAAATGAGGCCGGATATTGAATTCCTGAGCATATTGCTCATAATAAGCTGCCAGTTTCTTACGCGGTACGTACAAAGGATAATCTTTCGGAAAAGGCAAATGCGGCAAATGCGATAACTGCTTCACAGTGTGCAGGTGCAAACGATCGTAGTGCTCGTGCCAGGCGTTGCCCACACGGTCGCTTTTTTCAATGATCTCAAATGGAAGGTCTAGTTTCCGGAGTCGGCCTGCCATAGCCAAGCCCGCGGGGCCTGCCCCGATGATCAATATCGGATTTTCGTTCATTTCTCTTTGGGTTCTGTTGGTATTATAGTAAACACCCTATCAAAGCCATTTCAAAACCAAATTAATCAATTTCTGTTTGAAAGCGGTGTAAGGAGGCATTAATAACTCGAGCGGACTCGGCAATACCTGCCGAAATACACCTTTTGCATTGGAAAAGGCCTCAAAGCCAAACCAGCCGTGGCCTTTGCCTATGCCGCTGTTGTTCACCCCGCCGAAAGGCAGGTCATTATTGAAATAATGCACGCCATTGTGATTGATACCAATGGCGCCGGAGCGCGTATGCTTGGAAATAAAACGAATATTCCGGTTGTTTTTACTAAAAATGTACAAGGCAAGGGGCCGCTCTTTCTCATTGATGATATCTATCGCTTCCTGCAAATTCCGGAAAGTAATCACTGGCAGCACCGGGCCAAAAATTTCCTCTTGCATCACAGTCGCACCCATCGGCACGTTGGTCAATACGGTTGGCGCGATAAAGCATTGATTTTCGTCGGTTTCCCCGCCAATTTCTACTTGAGCGCCATTTTCTTCGGCATCAATCAGATAATCTTTTAATCGGTCAAAATGCTTATTGTTGACAATCCGGGCGTAGTCCTCGGTTTTGGCAGCATTTTCACCAAAAAACCGTTGAATATATTCTTTTAGCAAGTTTAAAAATTCTTCTTTTCGACTTTCGTGCACGAGCACATAGTCAGGCGCGATGCAAGTTTGACCGTTGTTGGTGTATTTAACCCAGGCAATGCGGCGTGCTGCAATGTCCAAATTAGCAAATTCGTCCACGATTGTCGGCGATTTGCCACCCAGTTCCAGGGTCACTGAAGTCAAATTTTTTGCAGCCGCTTCCATCACAATTTTACCTACCTGAGGCGACCCGGTGAAAAATATATGGTTAAACGGCAGATTCAGCAAGGCTTGTGAAGCTTCCATACCTCCTTCTACCAAGGCCACTTCATTTTCATCAAAGATCTCCTGTACGATCTTTGCCATCACTGCCGAGGTATGCGGCGTCATTTCAGAAGGTTTTAAAATCGTACAATTCCCCGCAGCAATGGCAGCTACCAGTGGTCCCAGTGTCAGATTCACCGGATAATTCCAAGGGGACATAATAAGCACTACGCCCTTTGGTTCGTATTGAATGTAGGATCGCGCGCCAAATAAAGTAATCGGCGTAGGCACTCGTTGCGGTGCCATCCAACGGTGGATATTTTTAATAGCGTGCCTGATTTCACTAAGTACGAAATATATTTCCACCATATCCACTTCAATCGTTGGCTTCCGGAAATCAGCGTACATGGCATTGCGAATTTCCTGTTGATATTTGAAAAGCGCTTGTTCCAGTTTGCGTAGCTTGGCGATGCGCTCTTTCGCAGTGGTATCGGCTATGTTAAATTGATTCGCTTTTTGTATTTCAAAAATTCGTTTGATTTCCTGAAGCGGGGTATTTTTATTCGATGCATGCGTTTTGGTCATAATAATTTCAACTATTTAAAAAAAGTAAATATTGCCAAGTCTTTATTTAGTTACAAAGTAAATAATTAACAAATTTGAAGTCCAATACTTATTAAAAACACTACCTCCCGGTTACAAGTTTGCCAGGTCATTGGGCTTTTTCCAGGATGAAATCCGCTGCTTTTTCGGCGATCATCATGGTTGCAGCGGCCGTATTACCTCGCACGATGACCGGCATCACAGACGCATCCACCACACGCAGGCCTTGCACGCCGTGCACTTCCAGCCGGTCATTCACCACGGATGCCTCATCGCTTCCCATTTTACAAGTACCCACCGGATGATAGAGCGTTTCCGAGTATTGACGTAGAAAATCCGCGAGTTCATTGTCGGAGGCGTCTTCTTTTTCCGGGATAAAAATATCGCCGCGATAAGGATCAAACGCCGGCTGGGTCAAAATTTGTTGGGCAATACGGGTACCGCGGATCATGGTTTGCACGTCGCGTTCATCGCTGAA
>CAZGAU010000263.1:0-5060 GCA_964523725.1 uncultured Saprospiraceae bacterium | reverse complement strand
TACCCCGCCATCTCTCTCGCCACTTTCATTGGCACGGCGATGCATTTTTTCTCCATGTAGGTCATCATGCGTTCCAGGAGTTCGCGGGTTTGCTCGTCGAGTTGTTCCACATCCTTGCGGAAAACTTCGGTGAGGGCTTTGGCTTTTACCGCCTTGATCTCTTCGGGTACGCGGCTCATGGCGCGCTCCATCTGGCGTTGTTTGAACAAGGTCGGGAATTCTGACACATAATTTGCCAGAATCTGGCGGGCTTTGTCCACTTCGGTTTCACGGAAAGCGAGGTTTTCCTGCGCGAGCGTGCGCAAACCTTCGATCTCGATGTATTGCAGGTTGTAATTTTTTACCACTTCCGGCGCCACGTTGTGCGGAATCGCCAGGTCAATCACAATTTTGGTATCGGTTTCACCTTGCAACAATTGCTCATACAGTTCAGGCTGAATGATCGGATCGGTCGCACCCGTGCAGACAAACAAGCAATCAAAACCTTCTTTATAGTCGGACAAGTTGGTCAGCGTATGTGCATTACCACCAAATAAAGCCGCCAGTTCTTCCGCTTTTTCCAGGCTTCTGTTAAAAACGGTCACATTGGTGAATTCCTGCTTCGCCAGAAATTTTGCTACCAAAGCATTGGTCTGTCCGGCGCCGATCAGCAGAATCCGAGCATCCTTCGGCACATGCGCGGAGAGCATCTTGCGTACCGCCAGCGACACAACCGATACCGGCTTGTCGCCAATGCGCGTTTGAGCATACACCTCTTTTGCAGCCACCACCGCCTGTTGAAAAGCAATGCGGATATTATCACCCGTCAAACCCCAGGCGTGGCACTGGTCGTAAGCTTCGCGGAGTTGCCCCAAAATCTGACGTTCGCCGACCACAAGCGAGTCAATCGAAGCGGCTACTTCATACAAATGCGTGATTGCATCAGCGCCTGTGAGCAGTTGAGCAGAGGCAGCTACTTTATGATCGTCCAGCTCGGGATTTATCTGTTGAAAAAAACGAGTAGCAAACGAAGTATTTAATTCAGCTTTGGATACAAAGAAGAAAATCACGCGATTGCAGGTAGCCACGTACAGCAATTCCTCCAGCGCGAAAGCTTGTTTCAGAGCTTCAAGCTGTGCTTGCAAAGACTGCTCATCGGAGGGCTTGATCACAAAATCTCCGATGTCCTTCAAATTTGCCGACTTGTGGGTGACGGTTAATATTTTTAAATCGCGTAGCATTTTCTAGTTGAATTTCTGTTTTTCGTTTGTTTTTTGGAATAATGTCACAAAATTAGGATTAAGCTGTAAGGCGTGTGTCAACTTTTTGTCAATTGAAATTTTTCCATGCAATTTGGATGAATTCTAAACAAGAGTTTAAGAAATTAGGTGCTTATGCAATTTATTTTATCTTTCTTCGACATTTCAACCCTTCAACCTATCAACCTCGTCAACTTTCCTGTATTTTTGTGCCGTTTTTCGAGATGTTGGAAAACTTTCAAACATCAAACTTTCAAACTTTCAAACTTTGAAAAGAATGTATCGTACGCATACCTGCGGTGAACTCCGCATGAGCCATGTTGGGCAGGAAGTGACTTTGAGTGGTTGGGTGCAGGCCAGCCGTGACTTTGGCGCACTTACTTTTGTGGATTTGCGCGACCGCTACGGCATCACACAGCTAGTATTCAACCAGGAAGATGACGCTGAGCTGAGTACTCGTGCCCGCGAGTTGGGCCGCGAGTTTGTCATCTCTGCCAAAGGGAAGGTACGCGAACGCAGCAATAAAAACCCGAACCGTGCTACGGGCGATATTGAAATTGAAGTGAAGGAACTGACGGTGCTCAATGCTTCAAAAGTGCCGCCCTTCACCATCGAAGATGAAACCGATGGTGGCGATGACCTTCGTATGAAATACCGCTACCTCGATCTGCGCCGGACGCCCGTGCAGAAAAATATGATTTTCCGCAGCCATGTGGCGATTGAAACCCGGAAATACTTAGCGGACGTGGGTTTCCTGGAAATCGAAACGCCGTTTTTAATCAAAAGTACGCCCGAAGGTGCACGCGATTTTGTGGTGCCGAGTCGCATGAATCCCGGGCAGTTCTACGCCTTGCCGCAGTCGCCGCAAACGTTTAAGCAAATTCTGATGGTGGCGGGTATGGATAAATATTTCCAGATTGTAAAATGCTTCCGAGACGAGGATTTACGTGCCGACCGCCAGCCGGAGTTCACACAGATAGACTGTGAGATGGCTTTTGTCACTCGCGAAGATGTCTTGCGCACTTTTGAAGGCTTGACCAAGCATTTGTTTAAAACCGTACTCGGGGTTGAATTGCCAGATTTCCCGCGCATGTCCTACGATGAAGCGATGCAGCGCTATGGTTCCGACAAGCCTGATTTACGTTTCGGCATGGAATTCGTAGAATTGAACGACCTGGCGCAAGGTAAAGGTTTCAATGTATTTGATAGTGCAGAATTAGTGGTAGGTATTTGTGCAGAAAATGCAGCCGAGTATTCGCGCAAACAAATCGACGAACTGACCGACTATGTGAAGCGTCCGCAAATCGGCGCCAAGGGCATGGTGTATGTGAAATACGAGATGGACGGCAGCGTCAAATCCTCGGTGGATAAATTCTATTCGCCGGAAGACCTGCTAGCCTGGCTGGAACGAGCCGGCGCCAAGCGCGGCGATATGATGCTCATCCTCTCCGGTGAAGCCGAGAAAACCCGCAAACAACTCAACGAACTCCGCCTGGAAATGGGACGCCGCCTGGGTCTGATGAAGCCTGGGGACTTCAAACCCCTGTGGGTCGTGGATTTCCCATTATTGGAATGGGATGAGGGTACAGAGCGCTTTTATGCGATGCACCACCCATTCACCTCGCCTAAGCCCGATGATATTGTGAAAATGCAAAGCGATGATCATGACATACTTAAAGGCTTGCGCGCCGATGCATATGATTTGGTTTTGAATGGCGTGGAAATCGGCGGTGGCTCGATTCGTATTCATGATCGGGAATTGCAAATGAAAAACTTCCGCTTGTTAGGCTTTACCAAAGAGCAGGCAGAAGCGCAGTTTGGCTTCTTATTGGGCGCATTTGAATACGGGGCGCCGCCGCACGGAGGGATTGCCTTTGGTTTTGACCGCTTGTGCGCTGTGATGTCAGGGCAAACTTCGATTCGTGATTTTATTGCCTTCCCGAAGAATAATCAGGGACGGGATATGATGATCGATGCGCCATCGGAGATTGCAAAGGAACAGTTGGATGAGTTGTTCCTGAGTTCGCATCCGCCGAAGAAGTAATTGTTGTTATCTGTTATTTGTGATTAGGTGTTTAAACTTTATCGAGCTAACCCAAATCACCAGTAACAAAACTTTCTACTCTTTATTTTCTGACTTGTTTCCCGGAAAATCCATTGATTCTGAGGAGGTTGTGGTTGCCTCTACTGTTGCAGTCTGGGGCGTTTCTTCTTCTTGTTTGTTGCTGAAAAAGCTGCGCTGAAAAACCAGAATTGACAGCACGCCAATCGTGATTGAAGAATCAGCTACATTGAAAACCGGTCGGAAAAACAGCACGTGCTCGCCGCCCCAAATAGGCAGCCAGTTTGGCAACTCGCCTTCATAAAGCGGAAAGTAAAACATATCCACGACCTTACCATGCAGGAAACCCGCGTAGCCGCCGTCTTCCGGGAACATGGTCGCCAGATTATGATAAGTGGATTCTGTAAAAATCATGCCGTAAAAAGCGCTGTCAATAATATTGCCAAAAGCGCCTGCCAGAATCAGTGCAAAACTTGCCAACAAACCAAACGGAGCGCCGCTGCGTAATAATTGTCGGATATAATAAATCAAAAAACCTACTGCAATGATACGAAACAGACTGAGCGCCAACTTACCGTAGCCGCCACCAAACTCAATACCAAAAGCCATCCCCGGGTTTTCCACAAAGTGAATGCGCGCCCAACTCAGCCCCAGGATACCAAACTCTTCACCGTAAGTCATATTGGTTTTGATCCAGACTTTGACAACTTGGTCGATTAACAAAACCAAGAATATAATACCAATTACTTTCGCTGTTTTGCTCAACATTCTAGTTTTTTATGAATTTGCTGTTGATAAAATCAACAATTTCAGTTTTTCTAACAATCTGAAGTTAGACAAGGTTTTCTTAAAATTTATTCCCGGTTGCGCTCTTCGATTACTTCTTCTTCTGCGCCATCCTCTTCGCGGGAGTGCTCCTTGCGAAGCAAAGGATTGGCGTGGTCTTCTACATAGGCTTTGCGATTGCGGGCTACATCCAGAGCTAAAAACAAAGCTTCCCGGAATGAGGCAGGATCCGCCTGGTTCTGCCCGGCAATATCATATGCCGTACCGTGATCAGGCGAAGTGCGCACAAAACCCAGCCCCGCCGTGAAATTGACGCCCTGCCCGAATGACAAAGCTTTAAACGGCACTAAGCCCTGATCGTGGAACATCGCTAGAATTCCGTCAAATTTTTTGTATTGCCCCGAACCAAAAAATCCATCCGCCGGATACGGACCCATCACCATGATACCCTGATCTTTCGCTTCCAGAATTGCTGGACGTATTAGTTTTTCTTCTTCATCCCCGATTACACCATCATCACCGGCATGCGGATTGAGCCCCAGCACTGCGATGGTCGGGCGCTCCTTACCAAAATCTACCTTCAACGTTTGATTCAGAATTCTGATTTTATTCAGAATAAGCTCTTTTGTAATTGTAGCAGCGACTTCCCGAATCGGTAAATGGTTGGTTACCAGTCCTATTTTTAGGTTTTCGCTAACCATCAGCATCAGGCTTTCCTTGCCTTCGCCCAGTTCGCTGGTGAGGTATTCGGTGTGACCCGGATACGGAAAATCCGCCATTTGCATTGCATGCTTGTTGATCGGGGCAGTTACCAACGCATCTATCAAGCCAAACTTCAAGTCATTTACTGCTGATTCCAGCGCTTTGAAAGCATATTGCCCGCCTACATCGGTAGGTTTGCCCAGCGTTATATTTACACTATCATTCCAACAATTGACAATATTTACTTTATCATCATGCAAATGCTGCGCGCT
>CAZGAU010000262.1:0-5090 GCA_964523725.1 uncultured Saprospiraceae bacterium | reverse complement strand
ACCGAACATACGTTGGGGGAAATTGCTTTATCACTTAGATTTGCATTCGCCCTGAACGGCAATGCCAATAATTATTTACAAAAGTAAGTAGGCGGGCAGTTTTATAGTCGATTGTCGAAAGTCAAATTAATCTGACAATCAACTTCTTATAAAATATTTTATTTGAACTTAAAATTGTCTCTTTAAGTAGTCGGACCGTTTTACAGTCGATTGTCGAAAGTCAAATTAAGCTGACAACCAACTTCTTATGAAATATTTTATTTTAATTTAAAATTGTCCCTTTGCTTACTTAACAAAACGCTAAAACAAAGAACATGAGTTGGTTTACCAATTTTCTGACCTCCTCGATCGGGCAGAAGTTTGTCATGAGCATCACTGGATTGTTCTTGATCTCATTCCTGATTGTGCATCTGGCAGGTAATTTGCAGTTGTTGTACGACGATGGCGGTGAAGCATTCAACGTATATGCATATTTTATGACGCATAATCCGCTGATTAAGATAGTTTCGTATATCCTTTATATTTCAATTCTGGTTCATGCGATCCAGGGCTGGTTGCTGTGGCGCAAAAATCGTGCAGCGCGTGGTCCGAAGGGTTATGCTGTGAAAAATACAAAAACCGTCTGGAGCACCAAATTTTCGTCTGTGCGGATGGGCTGGCTCGGGACGATCATTTTTGTGTTTATTATGATCCACTTGTACCAGTTCTGGCTGCAAATGAAACTCGACAAATTGCCATATATGACCATTGAGGGCGAAGAATATAAAGATCTGTACTGGATTGTTTCCCAAACATATGAGAATGTGGGCTTTGTGGTATTTTATGTGCTTTCGATGGTGGTGATTGCTTTTCACCTGTGGCACGGTTTTGAGAGTGCATTCCAGACGCTGGGGCTGGATCACAGAAAATATACCCCGTTGATCAAGTTTGTCGGAAGGGTTTATGCGGTGGTTATTCCACTGTTATTCGCGATCATTCCGCTTTATATGTTTTTAATGAACCAATAATGTGATTTGCGAATCATGATGTGTTTTATAAATAAATATTCATGATTTGCGAATCTGAATTAATAATTTTTAGAAGGCTCTAAATATCTATCATATGACACTGAATAGCAAAGTACCTCCCGGTCCGCTTGAGGAAAAGTGGCAAAGATATCGCTCCAATGTTCCGCTGGTAGCACCGGCTAATAAAAGACGTATTGATATTATTGTAGTAGGGACAGGATTGGCGGGCGCTTCGGCGGCGGCTACCCTGGGAGAGTTAGGATATAATGTCAAGTGTTTTACTTTCCACGACAGTCCGCGGCGGGCGCACAGTATTGCCGCGCAGGGTGGTATCAATGCAGCCAAGAATTATCAAAACGATGGTGATAGCGTGTATCGCCTGTTTTATGATACGATCAAGGGGGGAGACTACCGCTCCCGCGAATCCAATGTATATCGCCTTGCTGAGGTGAGTACTGAAATCATCGATCAGGCAGTGGCACAGGGCGTGCCTTTTGCCCGCGAATATGGCGGGTTGCTTGAAAACCGCTCCTTTGGTGGGGTACAGGTGAGCCGTACATTCTACGCGCGCGGTCAAACCGGACAGCAGTTGTTGTTGGGGGCGTACCAGTCCTTGTCTCGCCAGATCTCACTGGGCTCGGTGGAGATGTATAATCGCCACGAAATGCTGGATCTGGTGCTTATTGATGGCAAGGCGCGCGGTATCATCGCCCGGAATTTGCTGACCGGCAAACTGGAGCGTTTCGGTGCGCACTGCGTAGTGCTGGCTACCGGCGGCTATGGCAATGTTTTCTATCTTTCTACCAATGCGATGGGCTCCAACGTAACGGCCGCCTGGCGGGCGGTGAAGCGTGGCGCTTTTATGGCAAATCCCTGCTTTACGCAAATTCACCCGACTTGCATTCCGCAATCCGGTGAGTATCAGTCGAAACTGACCCTGATGTCCGAAAGCTTACGCAATGATGGTCGCGTTTGGGTTCCAAAAAAACTCGAAGATGCCAAAGCGATCCGCGAAGGCAAGAAAACAGCCAATGATATTCCTGAAGAAGATCGCGATTACTACCTGGAGCGTCGCTACCCGGCGTTTGGTAACCTCGTACCGCGTGACGTGGCCTCCCGTGCCGCCAAAATTGAATGCGATAAAGGTCATGGTGTAGCGCCCACAGGGCTGGCAGTGTTCATGGATTTTGCGGCAGCTATCGAGCGTTATGGCAAATCCAAGGCACATACCATGGGCTTGCACGATCCGAGTAAAGAGAAAATCCGGGAGTTGGGCGAGGAAATTGTCAAGGAAAAGTACGGTAACCTCTTCGATATGTATGAAAAAATCACTGGAGAGAATCCTTACAAAATGCCAATGAAAATCTATCCGGCGGTGCATTACACGATGGGGGGTGTTTGGGTGGATTATAATCTGGAAACCAATGTTCCGGGCTTGTTTGCCATCGGTGAATGCAATTTCTCTGATCACGGCGCCAATCGCCTCGGTGCTTCAGCGCTGATGCAGGGTTTGGCGGATGGTTATTTCGTATTGCCCTACACAATTGGTAGCTTCTTGTCGAATGAGATTCGCACCGGGAAAATAAGTACAGATTCGCCCGAATTCGAACAGGCTGAAAAAGAAACGCGGGAACAACTGGAGCGCTTTGTTACTAACAATGGTGGTCAGTCAGTTGAAAGTTTCCACCGCCGTCTGGGCAAGATCATGTGGGAATATTGCGGTATGTCCCGCAGCGTGGAAGGCTTGACCAAAGCACGCCAGATGATCCGCGAGTTGCGGGAAGAATTTTACAAAGATGTATTTGTGCCGGGCTCTATGGATGAATTTAATCCAGAGCTGGAAAAAGCCGGACGTGTTGCCGATTTTATTGACCTTGGCGAAATGATGATCGTGGATGCCTTAAATCGTAATGAATCCTGCGGCGGGCACTTCCGGGAAGAGTATCAAACCGAAGAGGGTGAAGCCTTGCGTGATGATGAAAACTATACTTACGTGGCTGCCTGGGAATATAAAGGCGATGCCGATCCGGTATTACATAAAGAAGAATTAGTATTCGAGAACGTAGAATTGAAAACCAGAAGTTATAAATAAAACGGGTTATTGGTTATTTGTTATCGTGGTGTACCCGAATAACATTTAACAGGTAACAAAAAATATAAATCATGAAGCTTACACTAAAAATCTGGAGACAGAAAAACGCCAAAGATAAAGGACGTTTCGAGACGTATCAGGTGGAGGCAAATTCGCATATGTCTTTCCTGGAAATGCTCGATGTATTGAATGAACAATTGATCGCCGAGAAGAAAGAACCGGTATCTTTTGATCATGATTGCCGCGAAGGCATTTGTGGTACTTGCAATATGGTGATCGACGGTCGTCCGCACGGCCCATGGAAGGGAACAACGGTCTGCCAGTTGCATATGCGTGAGTACAAAGACGGAGACACCATCGTGATCGAACCCTTCCGCGCCAGTGCATTTCCCGTGCTCAAGGATTTAGCCATTGACCGTACTGCTTTCGATCGGATCATTCAGGCTGGAGGTTATATCTCGGTAAACACCGGACAAGCTCAGGATGCCAACTCGATTCCGATTGAAAAAGATGTGGCAGCCGAGGCCTTTGATGCGGCCGCTTGTATCGGTTGTGGCGCATGTGTTGCAGCTTGTCCGAATGCCTCTGCGATGCTATTCGTATCGGCGAAAGTGGCGCACCTGGCTATGCTGCCTCAGGGCAAAGTGGAAGCCAAGCGCCGTGCCCAGGCCATGGTGAAACAAATGGACGCCGAAGGTTTTGGTATGTGCTCCAATGTTACGGCCTGCGAAGCGGAATGCCCGAAGGAAATTTCGGTGGAAAACATTGCACTACTCAACCGTCAATACCTGAGTTCCATCGTAGCATCTGAAACAACCGTTTAAAGATTTTGCGAGTGTAAAATTTGCATAAAGAAACGCAAGGGTGTATCTTCGCTCAAGATAACTGTTATTACAGTTGCCCTTCAGATAAAAGTTTACAGCCTCGGCCTCGTGCCGGGGCTTTTTATTTACTCTTTGTCCAGCCAGTGTATAATATTTAGTAATAATTTTGGATTTTCCTTAGCATAAGGCGCATTCATGCCCATAGGCGTGCGGCTCGGGCCACCCAACTGCGCGCTAAACATTGCCGCCTCACCGGAGATAAATACTTTGCCTTTACCAAATTCTAGCGAAGCCATTTGATATAATTTTTTACCCGAAACATAAGGTGTATTTTCTTCAAATTGCCAGGCAACTTCGGGCATTAAAATCGTATAAGAATCATTCAGTTTCAAAACAGGCTCGGCTTTTCTTGGAATCTTAAACGCGCTTCCGGTAAAAGTTACGATACTGTCAATTCCTTCCGTAATATCATGTTTTCGGAGCGTTTTATTATCTTTATAAAAATACTCTGTCATTCGGCGCCGGTTGTCCATCGCAAAGCTGTTTAAAAATTCAAAACCAAAGGCTTCGGCCAAATCGGCAGCTGCACCGGCAAAGGGCATGTGGTCGGCGATCAGAAACAGGCGTCCGCCATTGGCAACCCAGGCTTTAACCGCCTGAATTTCAGCAGGGGTGAATGCCGAGGGATTGGGCAATTGCCAGTTGCCCACATTTTGCTCATTTAGCGGATTTGAAATAACCAGCATGTAACATTTAGCAAGGGATTCCGTACTGAAAGATTTTTCAAAATTATTTACTACATAACCATCATCGCGTAATAATTTTGCAAAAGCGTAAAAACGATTATCAGCCGTATGAAAATTATGATGTGCTGCGTCCACACAAATGATCGGGCCAGAACCATACGGATAACGCGGTTCCTCAATCGGGTAGGTAAAACTGGAATCGGGTACCTGTTGCGCATAGGCGCATAAAGAGAGTAATAAACTGTAAATTGTACAGAGCAGGTGATTTTTAGTCATAGCTTGAATGTTTTTTTGTAATAAGATGTAACGAAACGTTTTTCTGGTGCGTCTCAGGGCATTATTAAAATAGTCAGACAGTTTTACAGTCGATTGTCGAAAGCCTAATTAATCTGATAATCAACTTCTTATAAAATATTTTATT
>CAZGAU010000261.1:0-5094 GCA_964523725.1 uncultured Saprospiraceae bacterium | reverse complement strand
CCATGCAGGAAGATCCCTTTGTAGAAGAGCGTTACAATTTTTATTCACCCCCGCAGTTGCAATATGCCGTTTTGTATTTAAATAATGAACATCCGAAATTGTCGGACAAACGCGTTCGTCGTGCCCTGGCGCATGCAGTAAACGTGGATGAAATCATCGAAACCGTGTATGAAGGACTTGGACAGCGCGTAACCGTACCGATCAATCCGAATGCTGCGTATTTTAATAAAAACCTGAAACCAGTGCCTTTCAGCATTGAAACCGCCAAAGGCTTATTGAAGGAAGCGGGTTGGGAAGACTCCAACGGTAATGGCGTGGTGGACAAAATGATCAATGGTGAACGAGTGGAAATGAACTTGACCTGTTACGTTGCTTCTACCAGCGAAACCGGGCGCAATGCGCTGTTGCTTGCCCAGGGAACGCTCAAGCAGGCGGGTGTCAATATGGAAATTGTACCCAAGGAATTTACAGTTTACATGAGCGAAAATGTGCGGGCCAATAACTTTGAAATGGCATCAGGCGGTCGGACCATCTCACCGACACTCTGGGAACCTACGCAAGACTGGTATTCCGAAGGTGCAGCCGGTGGGGATAATCACAATAATTTTAAAAACGCCGAAGCCGACAAAATCATTGAAGAAATTCGCACGGTGAAGGATGAAAAGCGACGCAATGAATTGTACAAACGCCTGCAGGAAATCCTCTACGAACAACAACCTGCGGTTTTCTTGTTTTATCGAACCGGAAGTCTCGCGGTTCACAAGCGTTTTGACGCCAAGCCAACGGCCCTGCCTCCGGGCTATCTGCCTTCTGAGTTTGATTTGAATCTGGATAATTAAAGATATCTGAAAAGCCGGGAGTTGCTATTATCGCCTCCCGGCTCAATTATATGCTATGCTGCGCTACTTGCTCAAACGGATTTTGATTTTTATTCCTACCCTGATTGTCATCTCATTCCTGGCGTTCGGGCTGAGCAAGCTGGCGCCTGGCGATCCGATCGACAACAATGAAAATTCCAGACTCGATATCAAAGACCGGGAACGGGTGTACCGCGAAACCGCGGCATTCTGGGGACTTGACAAACCGGTTTTTTATTTCGGGCTTTCCTCGGCGGCTTACCCTGATACTTTGTACAAATTTGTACTCAAAGAGCGGCGGCAAATGGTTACCAGGCTTACGGCTCAATACGGCAACTGGGAACAGATCTCCGCTTATTATAACGAAATTCAATCCCTGGAACGATTTTTATATAATTTGCCTACTTCTTCCTATGAAGGTTTAGGGATATTGCGCGGAAACGTCCGGGAATTGTACTTCCAGCATCGCGATCACCGGATTATCGGTGCACTGGATTCATTGCAGCGGTTTGTAGAGAAAGACAGTGCTTTAAGCCTGGTCATTGACAACCGGATTGAGCAACTCCGGGAAAGTTACCGTCAAGTCAAGACCCAGCCGACGCCCGGAAAATTATTGATTCCCGATATCAAATGGTATGGCTGGGACAATCAGTATCATCACTGGTTCAGTAATTTTCTGACAGGCAATTTCGGAAGATCCTATTATGATAGCCGGCCGGTGGCACATAAATTAAAAGACGCCATTTACTGGACTTTAGTTATAAATATTACATCCATATTAATTGCTTATTTACTTTCTATCCCGCTGGGCGTTTTCTCTGCCGTACGCAAAGATACGGCCTGGGATCGGGTAGTGACGGTAATTCTGTTTGTATTGTATTCGTTACCAACGTTTTGGATTGCAACTATGCTCATGGTGTTTTTCACCACGCAGGAATACGGCATGGACTGGTTCCCTTCTTTCGGTTTGGGCAATGTAAAAGCGACTGATTCTTTCTGGACGATATTTACAACCAGAGCCGCGCATTTAATCCTGCCGGTTTTTTGTGTAACCTATACCTCGCTCGCCTTTATTTCCCGCCAAATGCGGGGCGGGATGCTTGATGTATTGCAACAGGATTATATCCGCACGGCGCGAGCCAAGGGCTTATCGGAGCGCAAAATTATCTGGAAACATGCCTTTCGCAATTCGCTTTTCCCGATCGTGACCCTGTTTGCTTCTGTATTTCCGGCGGCGCTGGCCGGTTCGGTGGTGATTGAGGTGATATTTGCCATTCCCGGGATGGGCAAGCTGACCATTGATGCCATCAATACCCGCGATTGGCCGGTGGTTTACACCGTGCTGATGCTTTCCGCTGTGCTGACCATGGTGGGCATTCTCGTTGCCGATATTTTATATGCCCTGCTCGATCCGAGGGTGTCGTATAGTAATCGTAAATAATGAAACCAAAACGCAAAAAGAAAGCCAAAAAACAATTCCGCCAGCGCCAGCCTGGCTTGCCGCCCGGTACGCTTGTATTTACCGGTGAAAAAGTCATGGAATCGCTCAATGTTCGGATGCTTCAATTCAACGAAGAGCAATTCATTGAAAAAGAAAAACAAAATGACATCCCTCATCCGGAAACCGGCGACTTCATTACCTGGTACGATGTGAAAGGATTGCACGATACCCAATTGGTAGAACGGCTCGGAAAACAATTCAACCTCCATCCCCTGGTGTTGGAAGACATCCTGGATACGCAGCAGCGTCCCAAATTTGAGGAATACGACGATGGGATTTTTATTATCCTCCGCGCGATGACTTTCGACCAGGAAGTTAAACTGGAACACATCGCTATTTATGCCGGACCAAAATTCACGCTTTCCTTTCAGGAAAATGAAGATGATACCTTCGCACCGGTGCGCGAGCGAATCCGGATAGGAAACGGGCGCATCCGCAAGCGGGGCAGTGATTATCTTGCTTATGCCTTAATTGACAGCATTGTGGATCAATACTTTATCGTGCTGGATCAATTGCAGGAAACGTTGGATGCGCTTGAAGAGGAAGTAATGTATAGTCCTGATAATCAGACCAAAGGCAAAATTCACCAACTCAAACTGCAAATGCTGATGTTGCGCAAATCGCTCCTGCCGCTGCGCGAAGCGATCAATTGGTTTGTAAAAAGCGACTGCCCGATTGTCCATGAATCCACCGATGTCTTTACGCGTGATCTCTACGACCATATCGTGCAGGTGATCGATATGGTGGAAACTTATCGCGATATTATCAACGGTTTGTATGATCTGTATCTTTCGGAAATCAGTTTCCGCATGAATAATGTCATGCAATTGCTCACCATTATTTCCACGATCTTTATTCCGCTGACCTTCCTGGTAGGCGTTTATGGTATGAATTTCAAGTTCATGCCCGAACTAGACTGGCGCTACGGCTATTTTTTTGTTTGGGGGCTTATGCTCTTCATTACGATCGTTATGCTGATTCTTTTCAGGAGGCGGAAGTGGTTGTAAATCAATTGTTTTTAAAGATAAATAAACCTCGTGCGTCCAAAAAACGAAAAAGAACTAAGAACCAGCCAGAAAGTTTGATCGACAATTCTCCAAAAATTGTTTCTTTGCAGTATGAAATCGCTTAAAGATATTTACCGCTTCTTATCACCGCGCTTCCAAAGCTTGTTTCTGGAGTATCATGTTAACTTCCAACCGCGCTACGGGCATGGCCAGCCGCCGCATGAGTTATTATATAATATTATTAATGAAAACCGGGAACATTATGCGACTTTTTTAAAAACCGCTTTGAATTATTCACCTGTTTTTCAGGCTATTAGCAAAGAAGAAGCCGGCACAGCCCCGCACTGGCTCAACGGTTATTTACCCGGACTTGATATTGTGATGTTATATACTTTACTGGCGCATTTCAGACCGCAAAGATACGTGGAGATTGGCTCCGGCAATTCTACCAAAGTGGCTTTCAAAGCTAAAAGCGAGCAAAACCTTGCCACCGAGATTATCTCCATCGATCCGATGCCGCGCGCAGAAATCGGGCAATTGACCGACCGGATCATCCGCCAACCCTTTGAAAATACGGACTTTTCGTTTTTATTCGATTTGCAGGAAAACGATATTTTATTCGTGGATAATTCCCACCGGATGCTGCCCAATTCGGATGCCACCGTCTTCTTTCTGGAAGTCGTTCCAAAATTAAAGCCCGGCGTGATCGTGCACGTGCATGATGTGTATTTGCCTTATGATTATCCGCAGTTCATGTGCGACCGGTTTTATTCAGAGCAGTACGGTTTAGCAATTATGTTATTATCTAATTCCACTCGTTATCAGACGATTATGCCCAATTATTTTGTCTCGGAAGACGCAGAACTGGCAGGCATTTTGAAACCATTATGGGATCATCCGAACCTGGGCGGCGTGGAGCAGCACGGCGGTTCTTTTTGGTTTAAGATTGTTGAATAAATATTTTACTTAAACCATAAATTATTATAAACCAGCCAATCATCTTTTTGCCAGAACACATTGACGCCGCTTGGTCGGATCAACAGCTCGTCGATAAAAACGGTCGGGTGCTGAATTTCTTTACATTCCAGCTCGAATCTTACACGATTCTTTACATTGCTTACATTTAACGGAAATTGCACCAGCCCCCAGCCATTATGATCCAATGCAATGAGATCGAAGCGTGCGCCGATGTGCATGATCCAGTTTTCATTGCCATTTTCATCGATTTCCCAGGCTTTAAAATTGATTCGCGGGTATTGATCCTCACCCATATAAACCCAGATTTCACAAGTGTTTTGGGTGGCGGGCAAGGTTTTTTCAAATACAAAAACTCGTTTTTTTACAGGCACTTCCAAAGCGCCTTTCCCCTGATAAATCCGGCTTGAATATAAACTGTCGAAGGACATATGCAGCACCTGCTGCGAACTGTCGGGCAGCCAGAATCCGTCTTTTTGTACATAATGTTCGCGCGACCATTCCCAGCCATTCATTACATCTTGCCGCCAGGCTTCTACACCTTTATTAAAAGCATTTAGTTCTAATTCATATAATAGTAATAACTCGTTTTCAAATAGCGGTTTTGCATAACGAAGTAAATAGCCGTAATTCCGCTTAGAAGCCCCAAATTGTGCTTTGTCCACCACCACCAGCAAAGGTTTTTCATTGGGCATATTTTCCAGGAAACGATAAGATCGATAAGGCAACAGCGCGATCGGCACCATTTTGAGCG
>CAZGAU010000260.1:0-5144 GCA_964523725.1 uncultured Saprospiraceae bacterium | reverse complement strand
CTCCCGGAGGATACGGTGCGAATAAAACTGTCAATTGTGGAAAATTCCACCCGAAAAATTCTATTTTTGTAAACTATGGCAATCATTGGCATGTATTGTAAAAATGTGAACGCTATACGATCCCTCATTTGAATCAGCGCCGGAGTTATGAGCGAGAAGGAAAAGAAAATACCTGTTCCCAAAGAATTTACCGAAAGTCAATATCGGACGCAGACGGAAATGCTGCAGGTGCAGCACAAGCCCAATAAGCTGTTCATCGGCATTCCCAAAGAAATTACCTTGCAGGAAAACCGCGTGGCGCTGGTGCCTTCTTCCGTGAAAACCCTCGTAGCGCAAGGGCACCGGGTGGTAGTGGAAGTGAGTGCGGGTGAGAAGTCCTACTTTTCTGATCGCGATTTTTCAGAGGCTGGCGCCGACATTGCCTACAGTACCGAGCAGGTGTATAAAGCAGATGTCATCATCAAGGTCGCCCCGCCTACCCTGGAGGAGATCGATCATATGCGTCCGAATCAGATTCTCATTTCGCCTTTACAATTACCCATTATTTCTGCCGAATATATCACCAAACTCAAGCAAAAGCGCGTCATCGCCCTGGCCATGGAATACATCAAGGATGATGCAGGCACCTTCCCGGTGGTACGCACCATGAGCGAACTGGCAGGAATCAGCGCGATGCATACGGCAGCAGAGCTCATGTCATCCACCAGCGGTGGCAAAGGTGTACTGCTCGGCGGCATTTCCGGCGTACCCAGCGCCAAAGTCGTGATCCTTGGAGCCGGAATGGTAGCTGAATACGCGACGCGCACGGCGCTTGGCCTGGGCGCAGAAGTCCGCATTTTCGATAATAATATTTACAAACTCAAACGGATTCAGAATCAGGTCGGGCGACCATTATACACCTCTGCAATCGATCCGTTTTATCTGGAACAAGAGCTTGTCACAGCCGACGTTGCCATCGGGGCGATGCATTCACAAAGCGGACGCACGCCCCTGGTGGTCAGCGAGGATATGGTGATGAAAATGAAGCCCGGCTCGGTTATCATTGACGTGAGCATCGACCAGGGCGGCTGCTTCGCTACTTCGGAAGTCACTTCTTTGGAAAAACCGACGTTCGTTAAACATGATGTAATTCATTACTGCGTACCCAATATCGCTTCGCGGGTGTCGCGCACCGCTTCCATCGCCATCAGCAATATCCTTACGCCTATTTTGCTCAAAGCCAGCGGCGTGGGGAGTATTGAGCATTTGCTCATCAGCAATAACGGCTTGCGGCACGGGGTTTATACATATAAGGGTTGCCTTTGCAACGACTACCTCGGTGAGCGTTTTCAAATCAAATCCACCAGCCTGGACTTATTATTTACTTCAGATTTGTAATGTTTTTATTCCAACTTCGAGAAATCTATATCTGGTGCTTTTCCAGATCGCGTTCTTGTGAAAAAGGAATCTATCGTTGTTCGATTATTAAAAAATCCGCAGTTTTTCAAAAAGAAATGTTTGCCCTCCACACCTCCTGCGTAGTCAAGCCGGGCATCTTTCCTGGCGGTAGCATCCGCAGTGAACTGAGCGCGGTTCAATTCGTACCATTTCCCGGTATTGTCAAGAACCCACTGATTGGAATACGTGGCGCCACGAGTAATATAACCGGTTTCCGGAATAAAGTTTTCCAGAAAGGAATAAAGTCCATTCAGATAGGTGTTTGTTTTAGGACGTCGGAAACTGGCGATGAGTTCCCAATTGCCCACTTCCGGTGCGAAAAAATAAGCGGTATAATCAGTAGCGTTGTTGCCGGCCGGTTCGCCTTTCAATAAAAAGCGGTAGGTCGTGCCCGCCTGCCAGAAATACTGGAGGTAACTCTGTCCGCCCGATCCTTCATTCCCAAATTCTCCGGTATAAACGCCTTTGCCTTTTTTTAGCAATTTGATTTTGAAATCCTCTGGAATAGAAGCTGGATCATCGGTTTCGTAAGGACTCCACACCGAAAACAGGATTCTGCGCTCGGTCGGGGAATTCACCTGAATGCCAAAGTATCCTTCTGCAAAGCCATTTGCCATAAAGTAAGAACCAATGACGTCATTACCTTCCGGTACTGTGATTTCATTATAAAACCATTGTACTTCTTGTGCGGCTTTCGGCACATCATAACTCAAATGCACCGAAGGTCCACGCCTGGCCCAGTAAAATTCATCTTTTACAAAATAAACCTCCCCTTGCGTTGCCGATCCACCAATCAACACGTCGCTTACCTCCGCAAATGTGTCGGAAGTTTTAGCAATTCCCTGCATCTCCAGCCATTGATAGCCAGGCTCCGTTATATCAAAATTACCTACTACAACCGTTTCAAAATTTGTATTGGTAAGATTAATCTCTTTGGAAACATTCCCAAATGTACATTTAATGCTTGATGCCCCCGCCGTTGCCCTGGCCCGGATGGCAATCTCGATGCTTCCGGTCTTCGCCACCCGAAAAAACGTACGAATGCGGCTCTGGGGATCCTGCCAGTTTTGGATACCGTCCTCGGTGATGATGTCATCCGAATCATCGCTGGTATTCATAATCCAGCTATTGCCACCGGTGGGAATGATAAAGTCCAACGAGAGTGAAGTGACCCCGGTATTTTCTCTCTTAACAAAACAAGCGGTCAACAAAAAAAATATGGATAACAGCATCAGCCGTATTCTAGAAGGTATAGGAGTGAGAAGGTAGCGCATCAGGGTTTTCAGTTTTGTTTGTTCATTAAAATTACCTAAAAATTCCAACTTTCCTGTTTTTTCTGAATCTTTAGAATTGGAACATCCGACAAATAAATTTATGACACAATTCATCAAGCCCGACCTAACGAAAGAACGCGGCTTTATTCTCAGGGACAGCTTCTACGCAGAAGCAAAAAAATTTCCTTTTCATTGTGACCGTTATTCCCGCATCAGCATTGTCCTCTCCGGTGGCTTGCGCGAAGTGGTAAACGACCGCGAAGAATTTGGCGAGGCCATGAGCATCGTAGTCAAACCCTGCGACGCCAAGCATTTGAATGAGTTTTCGCCCCAAGGCGCCCGCATTCTCTCTATCGAATGGGATACCGACCAAACCCCGGATTTTCTCAATATTCCCGCACTCTCCAACTGGCAATGGCATCACGACACTTCTCAAGCGGCAGCTGCTACGCAGTTTCTGACGCAATTATCTGAGGCTAAAAAGTGCGCCGAAATCGAAACCGGTATCATTGACCTGATTGCGAATCTCGAAGTCAGAAAAAATTTCCACTTAAAAACGCCGCCCCAATGGCTACAGCACATCGCCGAAAGACTTTGCGATGAACACGCCGAGCCGCCCCAGGTGCAACAACTCGCCGCTGAAGCCGGCGTGCATCCGGTCTATCTCGCCCGCATCTTCCGCCAGTTCTACGGTTGCTCGATCAAGGATTATCTCCATCAATTCCGGATCCGGCAGGCAGTTCATGCGCTGGCTTCTACCAATACGCCGCTGGTACACGTCGCGCTCGATCAGGGCTTCGCCGATCAAAGCCATCTGAATCGTTTGTTCAAAAGGGAAATGGGCGTTTCCCCGGGACAATTCAGAAAATTGACGCAGGTTTCATTCGTTCAAGATTAAGACCTTGCTTGGGGCGATTTTTGTAGCGAACTAAAACAAAAACTCGCTATGTTACTACGAAAATCATCCGTTTTCCTCGTCATCGCAGGAATGATCCTGGTTGCAACCGCTTTTAAAATGTTTGAACCCGCACCCGCAAATTCATCTGCAGATGATAAAATCGACAAAAACAAAGCCTTCGCTGAAGCCGCCGACAGCTATTTTCAAGCCGTATTGGACGAACTCGGCGCCGTCCCGGGACTTTCCATCGCCGTCGTAAAAGACGATGAACCCGTTTACGTAAAAGGTTTCGGCTACGCCAATTTGGAAAAGAAACAAAAAGTGGACGTCAATACCATTTTTTACATTGCTTCCTGTACCAAATCGTTTACTTCCCTGCTGGCAATGCGCCTTGACGAAAAAGGAATCATCATGCTCGACGACCCCATCACCAAATACCTGCCCGAAGTCAAATTCGACCCAAAACTCGAAGCCGACAAAGTGACCATCCGCGATCTGATGCGCCACACTTCTGGCTTGGACAATAGTGCAGTGGTGTTCCGCACCGCTTATTCCGGTGAGCATAATTTAAAAACCCTCATCCAACTCCTCGACCATACCCAAGCCAACCGCGCCGGACGTGGCAATTACCAATACACCAATTTCGGCTATAATTTGTACTCTATCATCGTCGACAAGGTCACCGGCAAGCCCTGGCAGGACTGGCTCGAAGAGGAGATTTTCACGCCCCTAAGCATGGATCATACCACCGCTTATATTTCCAAAGTGAAAAAGCACAACTGGAATCTGGCTTTGCCGTATCAGGGTGTAATTGGACAACCCATCAAGGAAATTAAACTCATTAAAACCGATAAAAGCATGCAAGCCGCCGGAGGGCTTATCACTACCGCTGCCGACGCCGCCAACTGGCTGGAAATGCAGATCAATATGGGCAAACTCAACGGCAAACAAGTCTTCCCGAAAGATATGATTGCCTATACCCACCAAAAATTGATTGATACAAAGACCAGAGAAAGAGCCGAAGGTGAAATCGGGCGCGAATATTACGGCATGGGCTGGATCATCGGCGACTTCAAGGGGCATACCATTGTCAGTCATGGCGGCGGCTATCCGGGTTACAGAACTTTTATTTCCTTCGATCCCGAAGCCAGGATCGGCGTAACTGTAGCTGCCAATGAAGGACTCTGGGGCGACAATGTCGGCAATCTTTTTATGGAATTTGCCTACGACTGGTGGTACGGCGAAACCGATATGGAACAAAAATACGAGCAAAAGAAGAAAGACCTGATCGAGCACGCCACCAACCTGAGCAAGCGTTTTGCCGCACACGACAAGGAGCGTGAAGAGCGCACCTGGCAACTCGACGAGCCTTTCACCGCCTATACCGGCACTTATGTGAGCGAGTTGCTCGGGACTGTAAAAGTCAAGGGACATAAAGATAAACTCGAAGTGGAAATGGGCAACCTGCATTGCATCGCCGAACCCTACACCGATAAAAACACCATCCGGGTAGAACTCGTACCCGGCAGCGGCGA
>CAZGAU010000259.1:0-5180 GCA_964523725.1 uncultured Saprospiraceae bacterium | reverse complement strand
CCTCTGTTCTACCCTTCGATGAATCAACGAGCGCTTTTGCAACTTGCCCAAGACTGGTTCCACCAACAAAACTGGACGCCCTTCCCCTTTCAGGAGGAAGCCTGGCAGCGCTACCTCGCGGGTGAAAGTGGCGTCGTGAATGCACCCACCGGCAGCGGTAAGACCTACTCTTTATTGATTCCCATCTTATTAGAGTTTATAAAAAATCATCAAGTTGATTTTACAAAAAGTAATAACGGGTTGCAAGCAATTTGGATTACGCCCATCCGCGCCCTGACCAAAGAAATCCAGCAGGCTGCGCAGCGCGCCATCGCGGGGTTGGGTTTAAACTGGGAAGTTGCCGTCCGCAGCGGCGATACCAGCTCGACCGAACGCGCCCGTCAAAAGAAAAAGCCGCCCGAACTGCTCATCACCACCCCGGAAAGCCTGCATTTACTATTGGCTACGAAAGGTTATCCTCAATTTTTTAAAAGTTTGAAAACCGTGGTCGTAGACGAGTGGCACGAACTCCTCGGCTCCAAGCGCGGTGTGCAGATGGAGCTGGCGCTCTCAAGATTGCGGGGTATGCTCCCGGAATTGAAAGTCTGGGGTATTTCTGCTACGATCGGAAATATGGACGAAGCGGTAAATGTTTTATTGCCAAATATTACAGCCAAGCCCGATTTTGTAAATAAATCCTCAAACCATGATTTGGTTATTAAATCCAATATCAAAAAAGAGATCGAAGTGATGTCCGTCTTGCCCGATGAAATCGAGACCTTTCCCTGGGCGGGGCATCTGGGTATCAAGCTGTTGCAAAAAGTAATTCCAATCATCGAAAACAGCCATAGCACTTTGATTTTTACAAACACCCGCGCGCAATGCGAAATCTGGTACCAAAACCTGCTGGAAGCCGCGCCGGATCTGGCGGGCGCCATTGCCATGCACCACGGTTCGATCAGCCGGGAACTCCGCGATTGGGTAGAAAATGCCCTGCACGAAGGTACGCTCAAAGCGGTGGTTTGTACCTCCAGCCTCGACCTGGGCGTGGACTTCCGACCGGTAGAAACGATCGTGCAAATCGGCAGCCCCAAAGGTGTTGCGCGCTTCATGCAACGCGCCGGACGCAGCGGACACCAGCCGGGCGCGCTCAGCCGCATTTACTTCGTGCCCACGCATTCGCTGGAATTGATCGAAGGAGCCGCCCTGCGCCAGGCTATTGCCGAAGGACAAATGGAAAGCCGCATTCCTTACATCCGTTCGTTTGATGTGCTGGTGCAATATTTAGTAACCCTCGCGGTTTCGGACGGTTTTCGACCTCAGGAAATTTATCATGAAATTAAAACCACGTATTCATTTAGTAGCATTACCCCGGAAGAATGGGCATGGGCGTTGCATTTTATTACATCCGGTGGCGAATCATTAACTGCTTATGATGAATATAAAAAAGTAGAAATCGAAAACGGTATTTATAAAGTCAAGAGCAAACGCATCGCGCTGCGCCACAGATTGAACATCGGCACCATCGTGAGCGATGTAAATATGATCGTGAAATACGTAAGCGGCGGATTTATTGGCACCATCGAGGAATGGTTCGTGTCACAACTCAAGCCTGGGGAGGTGTTTTGGTTCGCCGGACGCAGCCTGGAATTTGTGCGCATCAAGGAAATGACGGTGCAGGTGCGCCGCAGCAACCAGACTAAAGGCAAGGTTCCGTCCTGGCAAGGCGGCCGCATGCCTTTATCCTCGGAATTGTCGAAATTTCTCCGTTTGAAAATGGATAAAATTACAAAACATGATTATCATGATATTGAAATAAAAACGCTGGAACCCTTGATAACTGTTCAACAGCGCCGCTCGCATGTACCCGCGCATCATGAATTTTTAATCGAATATTTCACCAGTAGAGAAGGATATCATGTGGTGATGTACCCCTTTGAAGGGCGCTTCGTGCACGAAGGCATGGGCGCCTTGCTCGCGTATCGCATTTCCAGGCTACAGCCGATCAGTTTTTCCATCGCCATGAACGATTACGGGTTTGAGTTGCTCTCCGACTCCGAAATACCCATAGAAGAAGCGCTTGTCGCGAATTTATTTACCACCAAAAACCTCATGCAGGACATCCAATCCAGCGTCAACGCGGTAGAAATGGCCAAGCGCCGCTTCCGCGACATCGCCGGCATCTCCGGACTGGTATTCAAGGGCTACCCCGGCAGCCAGAAAAAAGACAAGCACCTGCAAGCCTCCGCGCAATTGTTCTTTCAGGTATTCCAGGATTATGAACCCGCCAATCTATTGTTATTGCAAGCTTATGATGAAGTGATGACCTTCCAGCTCGAAGAAGCCCGTCTCCGCGCCGCGCTCAATCGCATCAATGAACAAAAAATCATCCTCAGCAAACCCAATAAAGCCACGCCGTTCGCCTTCCCCATCATGGTGGACCGCCTGCGCGAGAAGCTGAGTTCGGAAAAACTGGAGGATCGGATTCGGAAGATGAAGTTGCAATTGGTGAGGGAGTAGAAAATGAATTAAATTCCGATTCCTATGGTTCCATATTTCGGAAACATTTCCATAAAAGTTTGTTGTAATGATGGGTTTTGTATTAAATCTTCTCTATAAAGATTGATTGATTTTTCAAATTTTTCCCAAAGTAAATCAATGTTTACCACATATAAATCTCCAGTTAGATTATTGACTAGCCCTCCTTTTCGATCTAAAATAAAACGATAAATCTTACCCTGTTTACCTTCCGAATAAAGTCCAAATGAATGAATAAGTGAATTTCTTAATTGATATAATTCTTCTTTTGAGTTATCATCAATATACCTTTCAACATAGTCTTTGAATCTCTTACTTACACCATTATTACTATCTGAATAAAGAAATTTTGCAAGTAAATCAATACCTGCCATTACAGCCATAGTCGCAGGAAAAAGTGCTTGAAAGTTTATTTTCTCAGAGTTGTTTGGATTATACCCAAAACATTGATAAGTATCTCTTCTCAATAAGTAGAGTGTTGAATGGTTCCCAATACCTCCATCGAAATCAGATGGATGCTTGAAAAATAAAGCTACATTTTGGTTAAAAGCTTCCATTTTTAATAATGCTTTTTAATTTTACTATGATTGATGTCTATTTTTTTATATAAATCACGCTCTATTTCATTACGAAATTGTATTAAGAAATCAAAGTGTGTATCAAAATTATATTTATTTTTAGCACTTTCTTGGGTAGCTATTTGTTCTTGTAAACATTCTCTTTCAAATTCAGCTTTTTTACTATCACCTCCTAATTCCGACCATAATTCGCGCAAGATTACCTCAGCACTTGAGAAATATTTATCATGTGCTAAAGTCTTAGAATAAGTTGGCAAAAGAGTATCTATATAAGGATCGCCAATCCAATGAACTTGACGTGCTACTTTATTAATAAATGCAGAATCGTCCCTTCCTGGTCTACGAATTCTAATTTCTTCAATCTTTATTTTATAATCTCCAATCGCTTCCTCTATGGAGAATTGGTTTATATTTTCTATGTGCCAATATAACTTTTTTATTTTCTTTATAATCTCCTGATAATAAAGATGAATTAGGTTATGTTCAATAAAAAGAGAGGTTAAATTAGGATTATTTTCAAATAAAAACATGCCGTTTGTATTTGATTTGAAATCGATAAGTAGTTGAGATAAGGCTTCATGAGTACGTAGATCAAAATCTTGAATATTCTTAATTTCAACAATTTGCTGATTTTTATATAAGTCACAAACGACAATCTTATAATTCCAAATACATGTTCTACAATCAGTCAATTTAAAAAAAGTATAATTTCGCTCCTTAGAAATTCCACTTCCAAGCACTGTTATTCTTCCTATCTGTTTAGCTTCATCAAATGAATCAATATAGGCAAGGTGTCTTGCTATAAAATTTATTTTCATTCCACGATAATTACATCAAGATTTTTTGATACTATTTCTTCAATAAACAGACGAGGTTTTTTAAAGTGTTTTTCTTCAACTGGAAAAAATCCATTGGTTTGAATACCAATTTCTTCTAAAGCTTTATAAATATCTTGATCGTTTTTGTTATATTCTTCTATATCAAAATAGCCTTCAAAATATTCATCAGGTTTAAAGACTTTCCTAACATAAAATCCCAAAAAGATACTTTTCTCAGGTGTCAATATTATTTGAAGTTTTAGCTTATTGCTACCAGAAAGTTCTCCTGCGTAAACATTAGGATTAGCATAATCATTCGTACCTGAAACATATTCTTGTTCAATTTTCAATTTGATCTTTTCCATCTTCATTTGATTTGTTTGCTTATACGTGCATTCGACTTTTTTGTTACACATTTTATAAAAAACCTCACTTCACCCAATTATCCATTTCCAAGTCCTTTATCCTTTCAAAATCATTCACATTATTTGTAATAAGCACCATATCATTTACTATAGCAGTGGCAGCGATCAGCACATCATTATGCCCGATTACCTGGCCATTCCGGCGAAGCGTAGCATAGATTTCGGCAGCAGCTTTGGCAATGGTTTGATTAAAGGGAATGACTTGATTGAGTGCTACGAATTGCTCAAATCGGGCGAGCTGTTTTTGAGCGTCTTTATAATAAAGTCCATTTAATACTTCATAATAAGTAACCACGCTGATGTGAATAAAACCAAATTCCTGAAGGTACTCGTCAAGTTTGGCGACAACGTTGGCATGATTGCGAAAAAAGTAAGAAACCGTATCTGTATCCAAAATGGCTTGCTTCATAACTCAATATCTCTGCCGAAGAGTTCCTCTCCTACTTTTTTGGTTTCCTGCAAATACTCCTGAAAATCAGCCTCTTCCCAATCGCTCCAGCTACCGGCAAGGGCAAGAATCTGTGCCCGGTTTTGCGCTTTTTCCTTAATTTCTTTATTAAACCGTTGCAAAAAATCATCCACCTGCTGCAGGTAGTGCGCAGGAATACGGCTCAGGCGAGCCAGAATAGATTGGTAGGTTTCTTCCATATTTTTGGTCATGATATCATAATTTTATTGCAATGTATTATTTTTTATACAAAAAACCGAGCGGGTTGGTTCCGTCATATTTACAAAACACAAAACCCCAGGATCGCTCCCGGGGCTTGTGCATTTTAGTCTGTTTTACGGCTTGATTACCTTCGGTTTTTCGTTTTCCTGTTCTTTTTTCTTCAGGTAGCTCT
>CAZGAU010000258.1:0-5250 GCA_964523725.1 uncultured Saprospiraceae bacterium | reverse complement strand
ATTTTATATAAAAATTATCATAAAAGCGATCCGATTACAATTGAAGAAATTGAAAATATACACTCTTTTCTAAATCAGCAGTTAAAACCGCTGCAGGCGGCGCTGACCCAGTATCCTTTGCAGCTTTTGGTGGGCGCTTCCGGAACCTTCGACGTACTTGAAAATATTCTGGTGCAAAACAAAACCCACCCGCATCATTCTCACCTGACCGCGCACGCTTTTCCAGCCTTTTATACAAAAATTATCCAAACCACGATCGCCGAACGCCTCCGTATGGAAGGCATGCCCGCCGAACGCGCCGATATGATCGTAGTGGCGCTGGTTTTGCTCAATCATGTTTTATTAAGCGCTCAAATTCAGCATGTGATCATTTCCGCTTTTGCCATGAAAGAAGGTATTTTATATGAAATGATGCAGGAATAATATGATAAGTAATTGATTTGTTATTGCAAGCCAATTTTCTACTTTTTCTTAAATTTAGACTATTCTAAAAATTATTTTTGAAATTTCGTAAAAAATTCTAACTTTGAACTTGAAAAAGAGTTTGCAGGATGGATTTATTTGAAGTTTTTCAATACGAATGGGCAATTCGCGCCTTGATCGCCTCCACGCTGGTTGGTTTGATGTGTGGCGTATTGGGTTGTTTTATCGTGCTGCGCAACATGTCGCTCATCGGCGATGCCCTGGCACACGCGATTCTGCCAGGTGTCGTGCTGGCATTTGTGGTGGTCGGTTATAGCGCTTTGGGCTTCTTTACAGGCTCGGTCATTGCCGGATTGCTGGCTGCGGCGGGCATTACATGGATTCAGCAGAATGTAAAAACCAAGAACGACGCGGCAATTGGCATCGTCTTCACGGCGATGTTTTCCATCGGCATCATGGGCATTTCCTGGATCAGCAAAAATGAAGGCGTCCATCTCGATCTGAAAGACTTTCTCTTTGGCAATGTACTCGGCGTAGCCAATCAGGATTTGTATCTCACGGCAGGCGTTACGGTTTATGTACTGGTGAGCGTGGTGGTATTTTATCGCTACCTGTTTGTGACCACTTTCCAGCCCGTCGTCGCAGAAACCATGGGCATTTCGGTGCGCATGATCCACTATTTTCTGATGTTGTTATTATCTTTTGCGGTGGTGGCATCCTTGCAAACGGTCGGCGTTATTTTGGTTGTTGCGATGCTTATCACGCCTGCATCTACGGCGCTTTTGTTATCAAATCGGCTCCAAACGGTGCTGGTCATTGCCGGCATACTTGGCTTGCTTTCTGCATTTCTGGGATTGTTATCAGCCATTTGGCTGGAAACTACGCCCGGGCCGGCGATGGCGGTTGTAGCTACTTTGATTTACATGGTGGCTGTATTTTTTTCACCCAAAAAGGGATTGATCTTTCAGTTTTTCAGAAAAAGGAAACTGCGTCGCAAGATTCGATTGGAAGATATTTTAAAACAAATGTTCCGGCTCCAGGAAGAAGGAAACCTCTCCGAAGCTGCGCTGATCGCGCGTCTGGGTATGCAAAGACAATTTTTGCAAAAAGGTTTGATCACCTTGCGCCGGCAAGACTGGATTGCACGGGATCGCCTGGCTTTAACGGCGAAAGGCGAAGAAGAAGCCCGTCGCCTGGTGCGTGCACATCGTTTGTGGGAAACTTATCTGGCAGATAAAATTGGGCTGGATGCAGAAAAAGTACACGATGAAGCCGAGCGCTACGAACATTTATTACCGGAAAATCTGCTCGATGAAGTGGACGAATCCCTGGGCTACCCGACACTTGATCCTCACGGCGAGCCTATTCCCGCTAAAATCGGGCTGCCGGAATTCCCACTGAGCCGCCTCAAGGTACTCCAACAGGCAAAAATTGCCGCACAACAGGTCAACGAACATATCGAAGCGCAACTCTGGCAAATGGGACTTACGCCAGAATCAGGCTTTACCGTGAAAGGAAAAGACCGCCATAAAGTGGAAATTCAAATGAATGGAAAAAATGTAGAACTGCCGTTAGAGCTGGCTCGCCAGGTTAATGTACAAACCTGATCCGGGTTATTTGATACCGTAAGGATTTTCGTCCAGAATTTCCGGGATGCCGTCACCATCCATATCTTCCCAGCCAAAAAGCACAGGTTCGGTGATAAATAAGTCCCTATTATCTGCATCCGACCACTCATGCTCCCAGCCCCACACATGCCCGATTTCGTGATGATACACCGCATTGGCAATGCCTTTCATTTTGTCACGATCCAATTCATCGGTTTGGTTGGCAATATTGCCATAAAACCAGCCGATTTTGACAAATCTCGATTGAAAAACACCAAATCCGCCGCTCGGTTCCGCGGCATTTAAATCCACTAAAGCTACAATATCATAATCCTTGACGTCAACACCTTGTTTATTTACTACCCATGTAATATCATCCAACCTCAGCTCCTGAATTTCACCTGAATCTACTAAAATATTGGTGTTTTGAAATTGCACAATCGGGGCATCATATCCTTGCGACATCGCATAAGCCTTGTGCTCATCATTAATTTCTTGCTGCGCCTCTTCCCAAAGCATGATGTTATTTTCAATATCAAGCGCTTTATATTTTACGATTACCACCAATACTTTTTGATTACCTTTTGGAAAAAGCAAATCAGGAAAAGTCTTGAGTCCAACATTTCCATCTTTGTTCAAATACAACCGATAAAGCGTACCTTTGTAATAAATGGTGGAAGTCCAGTGTTCCCAATCATTGCTGTAAATAAGCGGTAAATGTTCAACTTCGATTCCAAATCGCTCGGAGAAAGCCTTTTTTAACAGCCTGTTTGCCTTGCTGCGGTCATCGGCAAGAATTTCTTTTTCGCAACTTGAAAATAATATAACGGAAAATAAGAATATAAAGAGTAGTCTAAACATGGAGCTATAGGTTTTCCTTATGATATGATCTTTATAAAAAGACATAAGGAATCGGGAAAGGTTGCAATGAATACCTGAAGCTTCCCCCTCACCAAGTCACCCTTTCTCCTGGTCTCCCAGTCTCCCTTTCACTCCTTCTCCTCGGCCCTACCGTCGCCTATCTGATTTTCATCGTGCAAACGATTGATCAGGGCGTCAATGCGATACATTTCATCAATGGTATCATCGAGGTAAAAAGCAATATCGGGAATGCGGCGAATTTGCTTGCGAATGCGAGCCACCAGAGATTGTTTCAGGCGGATTATCTGGTCTTCCATTTCCAGGATCGTGGCTTGCTTGTTATCGGTATTAAAAACGCTGAGGTATATTTTGGCAAGGCTAAAGTCGGGCGTCATCTTTACACTCGTCACGGATACCAGCACTTCTGCCCCGTAAATATAGCTTCCTTCGGCTTGTAGCACCATGCTGAAATGGCGCTTGATCAGTTCGCCTACTTGTTTTTGTCTTATTGTTTCCATCACTTCTGATTTCTGCTGCTCAAGATGTGCAAAATTACAAGAAAAAACAAATCTTGCATGGAATAGTTCCTTTTTTAGAAATTTTCTCCGACCAAAATGTTTATTTTTGTCAAACAAATTGTGCAATTGGTGTTTTAGTTCGATGGTGTTAGGGTATTTTAGTTCCACCGTGACGCCCCATAACACCAAAACACTACAACACCAAAACACCAGGCAAGAGTAATGAACCAAACCCAAAGCATATTACAAACACCCATCGAATACCTCAAAGGCGTCGGCCCGGCGAGGGCAGATCTGCTCAAAAAAGAACTCAACGTCTTCACCATCGGTGATCTCTTGATGCAATACCCCTATCGCTACATCGACAAAACTTCCTTTCATCGTATTGCCGAACTCAGCGAAGACAGCGGCTACGTGCAGCTTCGGGGCGTGTTGCGACTCCTTTCTACCGTCGGCGAAGGGCGTAAAAAACGGCTGGTGGGCAAATTCCGCGATGACAGCGGCGTCATTGAACTCGTCTGGTTTACCGGTATTCACTGGTTAGAAAAAAACCTGGTTATTGGCACCGAATATGTCATCTTTGGAAAAGTCAATGCATTTAACAAAAGCCTGAACATCGCTCACCCGGAAATGGAAGTCGTAGGCTCGGAAACGGCACAAACCGCGCCGACCATGGCGCCCATGTATTCCAGCACCGACAAGCTCAACACCAAAGGACTCGACGTGAAGGCACGCCGCCGCCTCATGCAGACGGTATTTGAAAAATTATTGCCAAATGAAGTCCCCGAAAACCTGCCGGATTATTTATTGCAAAAATTCCGCTTCCCGTCAAGATATGATGCCTTGCGGCAAATCCACTTCCCCCGCGACGAGCAGGAACTCGAAGCCGCACGCAACCGCCTGAAATTCGAGGAATTATTCTTTCTGCAATTGCGATTATTACAAATCAAGCGCCGCCGCCACGACACCGTGAAAGGCTTTGTGTTCGAAACGATCGGCGATTATTTCAATGAATTTTACAACGAAAAGCTCCCTTTTGAACTCACCAACGCCCAGAAGCGTGTCATCAAAGAAATCCGCCAGGATTTGCGCATTGGCAAACAAATGAACCGACTCTTGCAGGGCGACGTCGGCAGCGGCAAAACCATGGTGGCTCTGCTCTGTATGCTCATCGCGCTCGACAACGAATCTGGCGGCAAATCTTTCCAGGCCTGCATGATGGCGCCCACCGAAATCCTCGCGCAGCAGCACTACGCGTCCATCACGGAATACCTTAAAGGCATGGGTGTCCGCGTGGCCTTCCTCTCCGGCACGGTAAAAGGTAAAAAACGAGAGCAACTGCTCCGCCTGCTCAAGGATGGCGAAATCCACATTCTCATCGGCACGCACGCCCTGATCGAGGATTGGGTGGAATTCAATAACCTGGGCCTGGCGATTATTGACGAGCAGCACCGTTTCGGCGTGGCGCAGCGCGCACAGCTTTGGAAGAAAAGCAACCCGCATCCGCCGCATGTGCTGGTGATGACCGCTACACCCATTCCGCGCACCCTGGCGATGACACTCTACGGCGACCTCGACGTATCCGTGATTGACGAACTTCCGCCCGGCCGCAAGCCCATTACCACCGTGCACAAAACCGAGCACCAGCGCGATCAGGTGATCCATTTTATGAAAGACGAAATCGCCAAGGGACGGCAGGTATATGTAGTCTATCCGCTCATCGAAGAGTCGGAAAAGCTGGATTTGCTGGCATTGGAAGCAGGTTATGAAGCCTTGCAGCGCGACTTCGCCCCGCCCGAATATCAGATCAGCGTGGTACACGGTAAGATGAAGCCCAAGGA
>CAZGAU010000257.1:1933-5329 GCA_964523725.1 uncultured Saprospiraceae bacterium | reverse complement strand
AATGACTTGTATGTGTGGCAAAAGCCTTCGGGTGTGAGTATTGCCCAGGATCATCCTTTGCATAAGCTGTTGCCCAAAAAGGAAAGCCTCAATATGATCCAAAAATTGCAGGAGTTGCCGCTGGAAAAGCTGGATGAAATCCGGAAGTTTATAGAGGAAATGCCGAAGTAAAGTAACCAGCCTGTTTATTCCCGGAAGTGCAATGACATAAAGGTCTGTGCTACATTTTTTTGTTCAATTGAAGCGCAATTGTACGGACGGATTTTTACTTTTATGCAAAAAATTTTACACTAAAACTCATTCATTGATATGAATCGCAAAATGCTTTTTGCTTTTGTTTTATCCTGCCTTTTGTTTCCCGGTCTTTTTGCGCAAAGTTTTAATCTTACCGTTGAAAACGGCTATGGAAGCGGCATGTATAATGCAGGTGATACGGTGCACATCTGGTCGAAGGAATGGTCGGCGGCAGGTACGTTTAGTCATTGGTCAGGCGACACTATGTTTTTAAGAATGCCTCTCGAATGGCATACACAGGTGGTCATGCCTGCCAGAGCTGTCACGGTGAAAGCCAATACGCAACTGTTGCCAACCGGTACGGCTAATTATTTTAGCTTTGAGCAAATCAGAGGTAAGCATATCCTCAAGCCGGTTTATTATTATTTTCCTGCAAATGGCGATCCCGACGCGGTGGTTTGGCTTTGGCACGGCACGGGCGGCTCCGCGCAAAACTGGATTTGGAGAAATTTTGAAATGAGACAGTTTTGCAATTATCTGGTTGCCAATAATATGGCGATTATTGTAACAGAGAGCGACGAATCGACTCTAAATACCGATTTGGATGGCGATGGCAACCGGAGATACAATTATACTGCCGATACAATTAATAATTGGGATGCTGCAAATGTAAGAGCGATTCGGGATACGTTTATGAACCGGGGAATAATGAGCCCAGCTACTCCGCAGGCGGCGGTAGGTTTTTCAGCGGGAGGTACCTTTGCCATTACGATTGCCACATTATTAAATTGGAAAGCAGCGATCAATCATAATTCAGCGGGTACGGGTTATATTCAATTTGCACGGGTACCGGTGCTTTTTTCAATGTCTCAGCGGGATGCGCACCCTGACGTCGGAGCAGCGGGTAATCAGGAAGCATACGATAATTATTTGTATTTGACAGATCAAGATCAATGTACGGGTTACGATATGCTGCGCCCGTCGCCCACTTACCCGGAGCGATTTCAAAGAATTCCTTCTGTAACGAAGGCTCAGTCGATTGGTATTAACAGCGAATTGCTTGCAAATAACTGTCTGGACAATGAGGGTTACTTATCAAAATCGCCGAATCAGATTGAAGCGCTCGTGATTGCCAATCCTCAAAATTGGCCGACCTTATTGACCCTCTCGGATACCCTTCGGGAGTATGTAAAAGATGAATTGGCGGTAATGTGGACGGCTCATGCTTTTCATCATGACTTTATGGCCAGAGATGTTGCGTTTATTAAAGCATTATGTGCCAATACGACCGTTGCGGTGGAAACACCTGTTGAAAAAGAAGCCTTAACAATCTTTCCGAATCCTGCCGGGGATAAAATTTACATGTCTCAATCCGCCGGGATGGTGAGAATTATGGATCTACAGGGAAGAGTGCTGGTAGAAAAAAGGTTGAATAATGGGACGGAATTGGACGTTGCTCACTTATCCAGGGGAATGTATATTTTGGAAGTCATGAATAAAGGCAAGAGAACGGCAATTAAGTGGGTCAAACAATAGCAAGTTCATCTGATGACTCAGAGTCACCAGATGAACTTGCCGATTTATCACAAATCAAACTTGATGCCCTGCGCCAAAGGCACCTGGGTGCTCCAGTTGATGGTATTCGTTTGTCGGCGCATGTAAGCTTTCCAAGCGTCGGAGCCGCTCTCGCGACCGCCGCCGGTTTCTTTTTCGCCACCAAAAGCGCCGCCGATTTCTGCACCGCTCGTACCGATATTCACATTGGCAATGCCGCAATCCGAACCGGCTGCTGAGAGGAACAACTCAGATTCGCGCACGCTGTCGGTCATAATCGCCGAAGACAAACCTTGCGGTACGCCGTTTTGAATGGCGATCGCCTCTTCGATGGTTTTGTATTTCAACAGATAAAGAATTGGTGCGAAGGTTTCATGCTGCACCATTTCCATATCAGGACGGGCTTCCGCGATGCAAGGCTTTACGTAACAGCCGCTTTCATAGCCTTTTCCTTCCACTACGCCACCTTCCACTGCGAAAGAGCCACCTTCGGCTTTGATTTTGTCAATTGCCTTGAGGTATGTATTTACTGCATCTTTATCAATCAGTGGCCCGACGTGAATTTTTTCATCCAGCGGGTTGCCAATGCGCAGTTGACCGTAGGCTTTAGCGAGTTTATTTTTCACTTCATCGTAAATACTTTCGTGAATGATGAGTCGGCGCGTAGAAGTGCAACGTTGCCCGGCCGTACCCACGGCTCCAAAGAGCGCACCGGTGAGCACCACGTCCATATCCGCGCTTGGCGTAATGATAATGGCGTTGTTGCCACCCAATTCGAGGATGGTTTTGCCCAAACGCTTGGCAACTTCCGTACCAACGATCTTACCCATGCGGATACTGCCTGTAGCAGAGACTAAAGGCACACGCGTATCTTTGGTCATGAGTTCGCCTACGCGGTAATCGCCGTTGACGATGCAACTGATGCCTTCGGGTAAATCATTGTCTTTGAGTACTTTTTGTAAAATATTTTGACAAGCAATAGAACAGAGTGGTGTTTTTTCGGAAGCTTTCCAAACGCAGACATCCCCGCAAACCATCGCGATCATTGAGTTCCACGACCAGACGGCAACGGGAAAATTGAACGCAGAAATGATGCCTACCACACCTAAAGGATGCCACTGCTCGAACATACGGTGTTGCGGCCGCTCGGATTGAATCGTCAAACCGTACAACTGGCGTGATAAACCTACCGCGAAGTCACAAATGTCGATCATTTCCTGCACTTCGCCCCAGCCTTCCTGAAGCGATTTGCCCATTTCGTAAGAAACCAGTCGACCGAGGGCGTCTTTATGCTTGCGCAATTCATTGCCGTATTGACGAACAATTTCTCCACGCTTGGGAGCCGGCATCATACGCCAGGTAAGGAAAGCTTGCTGCGCGGCAGCAATGACGCGTTCGTATTCCTCAGGCGTGGTTTGGCTTACGCTGCCGATCAGCGCGCCATCCACCGGTGAATAGGAATCAATATATTTACCGGAATCGGTAGATTTCAGTCCCGTGCTGGTGCCGGGGTTTTTATCTTTTAAGCCCAGGGCTTGGAGAAAGTCTTTATTCATTGGTTTTATTTTGAATAGTTTGAAGGTTCAAGAGTTCAAAGTTCAAGAGTTC
>CAZGAU010000257.1:0-1833 GCA_964523725.1 uncultured Saprospiraceae bacterium | reverse complement strand
GTTCAAGAGTTCAAAGTTCAAGAGTTCGAGGTTCAAGAGTTCGAGGGTTGAATTGTTGGAGCCTTGAATGTATAAATTAACTTTCCAAAAGGCGTTTTGTAACTTGCGAAATCATCTTGCCATCGGCTTTGCCGGCAAGGCGTTTGGTGGCGACACCCATCACTTTACCCAAATCCTTCGGGGACTCCGCGCCTACTTCGGCGATGATATTCTTTAATTCTGCTTCCAGTTCTGCTTCTGTCAATTGCTTGGGCAGGTATCTTTCGATCACTTCGATTTCTTCGCGCTCTTTCTGTGCCAGGTCTTCGCGACCACTGCGCTCATAGATTTCGAGTGATTCCTTGCGCTGTTTGACCAGTTTTTGAACCATTTGAATTTCCTTTTCCTTGGAGATTTCCTTATTGCTACCTTCGGTTTTTGCCAGCAAAATAGCAGCTTTCACCGCACGAATACTCCTCAAAGCTGCCTGATCTTTGGCTTTCATGGCTTCCTTGAGATCTTGCATGATTTTTTCTTCCAGTGACATATATGGAGTTGTTTTTTGATTTTAAAATACAAAGGTACAAACAGGATGACGGGCAGATAGGTTGATTTGGTGATTTTTTTACTTTGGTGGCTGAGTGGATGGGTTGAAAGGTTGAATCCGTTGGGTCAATGCGATAAAATCTTCCACCGATAATACTTCAGGGCGTTTTTGAAAAAAGGTCTCTTCCAGCATGGATTCGTCCGAAACAAAGGACTTGAGCGTATTGCGCAACATCTTACGGCGCTGGCCAAAGGTCGTTTTTACGATTTGCCGAAACAGGTTTTCGTTGCAGTCAAGTTGTTGTTTTTCTTTTCGCTTCAGGCGAATGACGGCGGATTCTACTTTCGGTGGTGGATTGAAATTACCACGACTGACTTTAAACAGCATTTCGCCTTCATAAAATGCCTGTGTGAGCACGCTGATGACACCATAATCCTTGTTGCCTGGCGGCGCGATGATGCGTTCCGCCATTTCTCGTTGAAACATGCCCACCATTTCCGAAATGAGCTGTCGCGATTCCACCATTTTAAAAACAATCTGCGAAGAAATATTATATGGAAAATTTCCAATCAGCGCAAAAGACTGACCATCAAATATTTCCATTAGATTTATTTTCAAAAAATCACCTTCTATGATATTGGCGGCCAGCCAGGGATAGAATTTTTGCAAATACGCCACCATATCGCGATCGGCTTCTACCACTTTCAGTTTGAAATTCTTTTCCAGCAAGTATTTGGTGAGCATGCCCTTGCCGGGACCGACCTCCAGCACCCGCTCATGCGCCTGCGTGAGGCTGTCGGCGATGCGTTCCGCCATACCCTCGTTGGTAAGGAAATGCTGACCGTATGACTTTTTGGCTTTCACGTTTTTATGTTATAATATTTGTGTATTAATATGTGATGGTGATGTCGGGTACGAATTACGAATTTTTTATTTAAGACTTTACAATAAAAGCAATGTAATTTCTTTTTAGGAGATAATCTAACGTCTAACATCGAAAATCTAAGGTCAATCTGTTAAACTTCCGTACCTTTGTAGTTACTAAACACGAAATCAACATCATAGAATGGATAAATTAAAAATAGGGATCAGCATAGGCGATATTAATGGTATTGGTCTGGAAGTGATTTTGAAAACCGTGGCGAATAAAAAAATCCTGGATTATTGCATCCCGGTTGTGTATGGTTCGTCAAAAGTGGTATCGTATCATAAAAATATTGTGGACGTTGATTTTCAGTTCAATTCAACTCGGAGCGCGCAGCATTTGCATGATGATAAAGTAAATATTGTCAATTGTTGGAATGATA
>CAZGAU010000256.1:0-5338 GCA_964523725.1 uncultured Saprospiraceae bacterium | reverse complement strand
GGTTTTGCGGTTTCCCTTCCTGTACAGCACCGCAAGATGATAATATGCGCCACCCCAAATGGTAAAGATACCCCGTTAGGGGTTATCTATTGGTAGATATTTATCAAGAATCACGTTTTAGCATGCCGTAGGTATGTTTTATAACGCGTACCGATGGCACGCTAAGACGTGGTTCCTTGCAAATATCTACCCATATTTTGCCCCTAGCGGGGCATTTTTAAAATTCGGGATGACTCATGTTTCTTTTGTTTAATTTTTTCCCTCATACCGGGCATCTTTCTTCAACAGACTGACATTTCGGTGACAAAAATCACCCTCCTCTTTTGATTTTCATCATCTGGTAACCTTTGCACCAAGCCTACCTTGCAGAAAAATTTATGAAGCCGGTTTTAGCGGTGTGACGGCAGAACGGTGTATCGGTACACCGTAAACCGTAAACCGCTAAACCGATATACCGATATTTACCATGAAAGTCATTTTTCTGCTTATTCTAATCAGTCTCGTGATCGCACTGGGGTTCCTGGCAGCCTTCCTGTGGGCAGTGCGCAGCGGTCAGTACGACGATGATTACACGCCTTCGGTAAGAATTCTATTCGATGATAAAAAAACAGAAACAAAAAAATCTGAGTAATGGCACAAATCGAGAAATTCAACTACGATAACGCGATCGTCCGGAATTTCACTTACGCTACCATACTTTGGGGTGTAATCGGGATGCTGGTTGGTTTGTTTATCGCACTACAACTGGTGTTTCCGGCGCTCAACTTTGAGTTGCCTTATACCACCTTCGGACGCATTCGACCACTGCATACCAATGCGGTGATCTTCGCGTTTGTGGGCAACGGTATTTTTATGGGCGTGTATTATTCGCTCCAGCGCCTACTGAAAACGCCGATGTATAGCAAAGCTCTCAGCAATTTCCACTTTTGGGGCTGGCAGGCGATCATTGTGGCCGCAGCGCTGACGCTGCCTTTGGGTATCACCAGTTCGCATGAATATGCAGAATTGGAATGGCCGATCGATATTGCGATTGCTGTTGTCTGGGTTGCTTTTGGTATCAATATGTTTGGTACCATTCTAAAACGCCGCGAAGATCACCTCTACGTGGCGATTTGGTTTTACATCGCTACCTGGATCACGGTGACCGTGCTGCACATTGGTAACAACCTGGAATTGCCGGTGAGCCTTTGGAAAAGTTATCCGGTTTTCGCAGGAGTACAGGATGCCTTGGTACAATGGTGGTACGGTCACAACGCGGTGGCGTTCTTTCTCACCACACCTTATCTCGGTTTGATGTACTACTTCCTCCCGAAAGCAGCGAATCGTCCAGTATATTCTTATAAACTATCCATCATTCACTTCTGGGCCTTGATTTTCATTTACATCTGGGCGGGGCCGCACCACTTGCTATACACCTCGCTGCCCGACTGGGCACAATCCCTGGGTACGGTGTTCTCGGTAATGCTGATCGCTCCATCCTGGGGTGGTATGCTGAACGGTCTTTTGACGCTGCGCGGCGCCTGGGACAGAGTTCGTCAAGATCCAGTTTTAAAATTTCTCGTAGTAGCTGTTACCGCTTACGGCATGGCGACGTTTGAGGGTCCTATGATGTCTATAAAATCGGTGAACGCGATCAGCCACTTTACCGACTGGACGATAGGTCACGTGCATATAGGCGCCCTGGGTTGGAATGGTTTTTTGACCTTTGGTGTGATTTACTGGCTGTTACCGAGAATTTACGGCACGCAGTTATATTCTGTCAAACTGGCTAACAATCACTTCTGGATCGGTACACTGGGTATTTTGTTCTATGCCATTCCGCTGTACTGGGCCGGCTGGACGCAGGCTTTGATGTGGAAACAATTCACACCGGATGGATTTTTGCAATATGGCAACTTCCTGGAAACGGTGACTCAGCTGATTCCAATGTACGGTCTGCGCGCCCTGGGTGGCACGATGTATCTCGCCGGTGTATTCATTATGGTTTACAATATCTGGAAAACTGTGAAGAGCGGGCAATTCATTGCATATGAAGCCGCGGAAGCACCCGCACGCGAAGTAGCCGCAGCCCACAAGGGTGAGCACTGGCACAAGTGGATCGAGCGTCGCCCAGTGCAGATGCTGGTTTTCAGTGCGATTGCGATTCTGATTGGCGGTATCGTGGAAATTTTCCCGATGGTGATGGTGGATGAAAACGTACCGAAAATTGAGGCGGTGAAACCATATACTCCGCTGGAGCTAGAGGGTCGTGACATTTACATCCGTGAAGGTTGCGTGGGTTGTCACTCGCAGATGGTACGTCCGTTCCGTTCGGAAACCGAGCGCTATGGTGAATATTCCAAATCGGGTGAATTTATCTACGATCGCCCGTTCCTTTGGGGTTCCAAAAGAACAGGACCTGACCTGCACCGCATAGGTGGAAAATATCCGGATAGCTGGCATTACAATCATATGCTCGATCCTGAAAGTATGTCGCCAGGCTCTATTATGCCGCCTTATCCCTGGCTGCTGTCGGATGACCTCGATACATCATTAACCATTGCAAAAATCAAAGCTTTGCGCAAATTGGGCACACCGTATCCAGCTGGGTATGAACAGATTGTACTGGATGATCTCAAAAAACAGGCGAACATCGTAGCCGAAAGCCTGAAGAAAGATGGCATCACACAGGAAAATCTGGCGGATAAGGAGATCGTCGCTTTGATCGCTTACTTGCAACGACTCGGTACCGACATTAAACCAAAGCCGCAGGCAAATCAGTAAAAAACCTGTTATTGGTTATTTGTGACTTGGAAGATTCTTTTTCACAAATAACCAATAACAAATAACAAATATTATCATGTTCAAATATCTCTTGGAAGGCAACAATATCAACTGGATGGCAATCTTCGCGCTAGTGACGTTTTTCGTCATTTTCCTGGTCAGCACAATTGTCGTTCTGGGTCGCAATAAAGCCTACACGGATAAAATGGCAAATCTGCCGCTGGAAGACTCAAATCCTGTTAACAATGAAAAGTCAAACGATTATGAATAATAAAATTTTAAAACATATTGGCTTGACGGTATTTCTGCTCCTGACGGTATTCATTGCTCACGCACAAGATGCAGCAGCAGCCGGAGGAGCCGGCGTCGATCTTTATTTCTATGAACGCGGTTTTTCCATCGCGCTATTGGCAGTAGCAGGCGTGGTCATTCTGGGTGCGCTATGGGCATTGACCCATTTGCTCAACATGATGGTAAAAGTCCAGCAATTCAAGATTTACCAGGAACAAGGTCTGGAAGCCTATTTGGAGGAAACCAAGAAAGCACCCCAGGAGAGCTTCTGGCAGCGCATGTACAAGCGTTGGACCCAAGTAGTTCCGGTGGAAAAAGAGCAAGACATCCTGTTCGATCACGAATTCGATGGCATCCGTGAACTGGATAACCGACTTCCGCCATGGTGGGTGGCATTGTTTGTCATCACCGTTATTTTCGCCGGTGTTTATATGATTTACTATCATGTTTCCGGTGCGGGTCCCAGCTCTACTGAAGAGTATGCCATGGAAGTAAAACAAGCGGAAGAAGCCGTACAGGCCTTTTTGGCGAAACAAGCCAATAAAGTCGATGAAACGACTGTGGTAGCCTTAACCGATCCGCAGGATATTTCTTTAGGTAAAACGATCTGGGATGCCAACTGTGTGGCTTGTCACGGTGCAGGCGGAGAAGGCGGCGTGGGTCCGAATATGGCTGATGAATACTGGATTCACGGCGGTACGATCAAAGATATTTTCAGAACGATCAAATATGGTGTTCCGGAAAAAGGGATGATCGCCTGGCAGACGCAGCTCCGCCCCAGCGATATGCAGCGGGTAGCCAGCTTTATCCTGACTTTACAAGGTACGAATCCACCTAATCCAAAAGCTCCGGAAGGCGAAAAAATGGATCCGAATGCAAATGTAGAACAGGATTCTACCACGGCGGAAGCCATTGGCATGAATAATTAACAGGTGATGGGGTGATAAGGTGAAAGGGCGATGCCCCTATACTCCTATCACCCTATAAACCAATAAAAAATGAAATCTTCACACCCAATACAAGACACAGAAGCCTTCCGCGATAAAATCGCCACGGTGGACGAGAAAGGCAAACGCATCTGGGTTTATCCGAAAAAACCGAAAGGTAGATTCACTAACTGGCGTACCTGGCTAAGCTGGGTATTGCTGGCTTTCCTGTTTGGAATGCCTTTTATCAAAGTGAATGGCGAACCATTATTGTTATTCAATATCCTTGAACGCAAGTTTGTTCTATTCGGTATTCTCTTTATGCCGCAGGATTTTCACCTGTTTGGACTAGCGATGCTTACGTTGATCGTATTTATTATACTGTTTACCGTTGTATTTGGACGTATCTTTTGTGGCTGGGTTTGTCCGCAAACGATTTTTATGGAAATGGTGTTCCGCAAGATTGAATACTGGATCGAAGGCGACGCCAATGCCCAACGTAAGCTCAACGCTGCTCCCTGGACGACCGATAAAATCCTGAAAAAGGCTTCCAAGCAGGCTATTTTCTTCGCCATTGCGGTGCTGGTGTCCAATACTTTTCTGGCATACATCATTGGCGTGGATGAGGTAATTCGAATTGCGACCGAGCCGGTGTCTATGCATTTGGGCGGCTTTATCGCCATGATCCTGTTTTCCTTTGCCTTTTATTTTGTGTTTTCCTACTTGCGCGAGCAGGTTTGTACTACTATTTGCCCTTACGGGCGCTTGCAGGGTGTCATGCTGGATAAAAATTCGATTGTAATTGCTTATGATTTCATTCGGGGCGAGCCACGCGGTAAAATTCGCAAACAAAAGAAAAAAGATCCGATAACTTCCATTCAATCGGATATAGCCAACTCAGTTTCAGACACTTCTGCTGTTCCAGCGGAAAATGGTATCGAATTTCAAAAACTCGGCGATTGTATCGATTGCACACTCTGCGTGCAGGTCTGCCCGACGGGCATTGACATTCGCGAGGGAACGCAGCTGGAATGCGTGAATTGCACGGCCTGCATCGACGCCTGCGACGAGGTGATGGCAAAAATTGACCGCCCCTTAGGCCTGATTCGATATGATAGCTACAATGGCATTGTAGAAAAAAACCGAAAAATATTTACGCCGAGGGTAAAGGCTTACTCAGTAGTTCTGACCATTTTACTTGCCGTAAATGTGGTGTTACTCACCAGCCGCAATGATGTGGAAACCTTACTCTTGCGTACGCCGGGCATGCTGTATCAGGAAGTGGACGAACATTACATCAGTAATTTATATAATTATGAAGTAATTAATAAAACAAACAAGGATATGCCATTTGAATT
>CAZGAU010000255.1:2700-5350 GCA_964523725.1 uncultured Saprospiraceae bacterium | reverse complement strand
CGCAATTTTGACAACGTCCTGAAATGGAATGACATTATGAAGATGAAACAAACAAAACAGCATGCCCCGCTTTTGCGGGGAATACTCAGAATAGCATTTATTATTGCAAGTATAAGCTCCTTGTACTTCGTTCCATGGATATTGGTAAAAGCTTGGATTTTGCCAATACCAAATTCGGTTCAGGAACAACTGGATGAAGCAATTGGTTATGGATTTGATGGTATGATTGTTTACATAGACCAAGCTGGGAAGCCACCGGAGTTTTATGCCGCAGGCTGGCACGACCGAAAAAATAAAATACCTGCCTACCCGCAAGCCTTATTCAAGATTGCCAGTATTACCAAACTATATGTCGCTGTTGCTACCGCAAAATTAGTAAAAGCAGGGCGTTTGTCTTTGGATGAAACACTCGCTGAATACTTTCCAGAACTTGCGGGCAGAATTGAATATTCAGACAAAATAACCTTGAGAATGATGCTGCAACATCGGAGTGGTATTCCCAATTTTGTAGACCATCCTAATTATTGGAAAAAACCTCCAAAAAGCAGACAAGAAACACTTGATTACGCACTTGATTTACCCGCTGACTTTGAACCAGGTGAAGATTATGGTTATTCAAATACCAATTATATGTTGATTGAGGACCTCATTGATAAAACGTTGGGCTATCCCCATCAACAATATATCAAGGAGGAAATTTTGAATCCACTTGGGTTGAAAAATACTTTCGGCTCGCTTAGTGAAGTGGATATAGACGATGTGATGAGTGGCTATTATGTTGGGGTTGATGAAGATTTTAAGTATGAAGACACAGGCTTAATGCTAGCTACAGCAGAGGATGTAGGTATATTCTTGCGAGCATTAAACGATGGTTCTGTATTTAATGAAGGTGAACAGGAAATCTATTCCTCGATTTACGTGTATGAACATACAGGACTGCTTGTTGGCTATCAGAGTATCGCAAAATACCACAAAGACATGGACATGGTTGTAATCCAATTCAATAATACAACCAATTTTGATGGATATGACTGGAATTTAGCGGAAATAATATATAGCCGAATTGTCAAAATATTAAGGAATAAAAAAAGCGTATAACATTTTGTATAAGTAATGGCAGGTGATGTGGTAAATATTAAGATATGTAGCCCGCTTAAACTGCGTAGCGGTTTGACAGGGAAGAAGCCCGCAATCTGCCACTACTCATACAATTTACCGTTGTGGGCGAACTAAAAAAATGAGAAAAATTATAATAATATTGATTATGGCTACTACAGGGCTCTTTTCCTGTGGACAGGGCAGTAAATCAAGGCCAGATACAGTTGATACAGACACATTGGGCTCTACAGAAAATGTCGAAAGTCAAAAACCACTGACTCATCATAATGACAAATATATTGACACAAAATATGAGTATATTGATTCTATGGGTAAAAGTCTGATAATAGAAAACAGCTTACCCAAAGGTGGACTAAAATACACGGATCCTAATGTTAAAGACTATGTTTATGCTATATTTTGGACTCGTATAACTAATCAAACAGCTAATCCTTTTGAATTGACGATTGATTTTCCTGCAGATTCATTTGAGCTATTATCTTCAGCGGGCAACTACTTTAAAATATTTCTTCCTTCCGACACAATGACTCTTGAGAAAGAACCCTTGTTTGATTATGGTCTAACAGGTTTAGAATCTTTTTTAAATAATGGACTTCATAAATCGTCCTCGTTGCAAAGAACTATTAATCCAAAAGATTCAAGTGTTTTTTATGTCGTAACGCTCTTTAATAAAGGGGTAGAAGGGGTGATGCGAGCGGGTCTTAGCTTAAAAGAGCAAAATCTTTTTTATAGAATTAATGATATAGAAATTTATTGCGGACAAACTAATTTTAAAAAATTGAAACGGTAATAGTCTGGGTTCAATATTTCAACTTTATCTGTGCAATAATTGAACTAATTGATATTGCAGAAATAAATAAAAAGCCAGCGCACCGCAATGGCTATACGTAATGCGGGCTAAAGTGCTAAAATGAATGTAATTACAATACATAAACTAAATGCTAAACGGAAAGTGAAGTACCTTGAAATCCCGCACCACACATAGCTGAACCATTAGCAACAAACAAAAAAATAAAAGAAAAAATGATATTCAGGCAAGCAAAAAGGGAAGATGTCTTGGAAATTGTAAAGATGTTAGCCAATGACAAGCTTGGGAAGTTGAGAGAAAATTTTAACGACCCATTACCTGATCAGTATTATGTCGCTTTTGAAAAGATTAACAATGACGATAATCAGGAATTGATAGTCCTGGAAGATGAAAATGGTGAATTGATTGGAACTTTGCAACTATCCTTTATACAGTATTTAACCTATCAGGGTGGAATTCGGGCGCAAATAGAAGCAGTAAGAATTCGGGAAGACTTTCGAGGTAAAGGAATTGGTGAAAAAATGTGTATGTGGGCAATCGAAAGAGCGCAAGCACGAAAAGCCCATGTCATTCAATTGACAACTGACAAGAAACGACCTGAGGCATTGAGATTTTATGAAAAACTTGGATTTAAAGCAACGCATGAAGGAATGAAGCTACACTTAACCGGAAAATGAAATAGAGCCGGCAGCCAACAAAAGTGCATGGCGCCAAACCGCTATG
>CAZGAU010000255.1:0-2600 GCA_964523725.1 uncultured Saprospiraceae bacterium | reverse complement strand
ATTTGTACTTGACTGTGGCAAGATACCTCTCTGTGCTTGCCTTGCTGCCTTTGGCAATATCAATGTGCTATAAAAATATAATAATGGAACATTCAAACCAACTTGCAAAACGTTTCAGAGAAGTTCTTTTAGATGGTAAATGGATAGCCAATACCAATTACAGGGATCAATTATCAGGCGTGACCTGGCAGGAAGCAACGCACAAAATTGGATCGTTAAACACGATTGCCGCTCTGACGTACCATATTAATTATTACATAGAAGGAATTTTGAAGTTTTTTGAAGAAGGAGTGCTTGAAATTAGAGATAAATATAGTTTTGATCTTCCCGAAATAAAATCAAAAGAAGATTGGGAAAATCTGTTAAATGACCTGTGGACGAATGCGGAGAAGTTTGCCAATCAAGTCGAGCGGATGTCAGAAGAAAAATTAGGCGACATCTTTGCAGATGAGAAATATGGAACTTACCGAAGGAATATTGAAGGCGTTATTGAGCATAGTTACTATCATTTAGGGCAAGTTTCTTTGATTAAAAAGATAATGGCGTCTGATAAAGCGTAAAAAATGAACAAGGCTATGACGTTTAGAACGGCTAAACGCGGGCACGACACATAGCCCAATCGTTCATCCCAAATCCTTCACCTTTAACCCTTCCATAACACTTCCCGCCACAAGAAATACTTGGCAGTTACAAGGGAATCCGTATTTTTGGCGTTAATCCAAAAGTGGAGTAATGGAGTGGGGGATTTTTGGCGTGTTGAAAAGGCATAAATCCAGTACTCCAGGCACTCCGGTATTCCAAATAAAAAAGAGCGATGCAATTTTTATACCCGACATTTCTGTTTGCGCTGGCGGCTTTGGCGATTCCGATTATCCTGCATTTGTTTTATTTCCGCAGGTTCAAGAAGGTGTATTTTACCAATGTGCGGTTTCTGCGCGAGGTGAAAGAGGAGACGAGCGCGCGCTCCAAGCTCCGCAATATCCTGGTGCTGATCGCGCGGCTGCTGGCGGTGCTGTTTCTGGTGCTGGCGTTTGCGCAGCCTTTTATTCCGCAAGACGCAGAAGTAAAACAAGGACAAAAAGCGGTGAGCGTATTCGTAGATAATTCGTTCAGTATGACCGCCCTGAGTCAGGAAGCGCCGCTGCTCGAACGCGCCAAGCAACGCGCCCGCGAGATCGTGCAAGCTTACGGCGTGGAAGATGAATTCCAGATTCTGACAGCTGACTTTGAAGGGCGGCACCAGCGTCTGGTGAGTCGCGATGATGCTATGAACCTGATCGATGAAATCCAGATTTCACCGGCTACGCGGGAATTGTCGAAAGTACTGACGCGCCAGCAACAGGCATTGAATACCGGCAAAGCGGAAACGCAGTCTGCTTACATCATCTCCGATTTTCAGCAGAATATGGTGGATGTGCAGAGTTATCAGGATACCTTGCTGGAAATCAACCTCGTGCCTTTACAAGCCGTACAGGAGCGCAATGTGGGTATTGATTCTGCGTGGTTTGAAGCGCCGGTGCAGATGTTGAATCAGACGAATAATCTATTGGTTTCGGTGCGTAATTACAGCGATGAAGACGCCGACAACGTGCGCCTGAGCATTCGTTACGAAGGGCAAAGCAAACCGGTAGGAACCATGAGCATTCCGGGGCGCAGCGCGGTGACCGATACTGTACCAATTACGACTTTGCGTACCGGCTGGCATAATGCGGAGTTGGCCATCACCGATTATCCGATCCAGTTTGATGATAAATATTTTGTCACTTTTGATGTGCCAGAAGTTATCAATGTGCTGATTATCAATGAAGAAACGCCGAGTCGTTATCTGGATGCGGCTTTCGCGGGCATTCAGAATTTCCGGGCGACCAATCAATTCAGTCGCAATCTGGAGTATTCGCAATTTCCGAATTATCAGATGATTGTGTTGAATGAATTGCTGACGATCTCTTCCGGTTTGGCGGCGGAGCTCAAGCAATACGCGGAAAACGGCGGGAATGTGCTGGTGTTTCCGGCGCGGCAGGCGGATTTGAATTCGTACCGCAGTTTTCTGGGCGCCTTTCCGGCAAATGATTTCCAGAGTTTTGAACAAAGTGAAAAGAACGTAGGCTCGGTGAACACCGAAGAATTTATCTTCCGGGATGTATTTGAAAACCGCAGCGCCAACCTGCGCCTGCCTACCACACAGGGTAATTTCCGTACCAATCGTACCAATGCCCGTGGCGAGGAACAATTGCTGACCTACCGCGATGGCAATGCTTTTTTATCAAAGTTCCGGGTGGGGCAGGGCAACTTGTACGTCTGCGTAGCACCGCTGGATGAGCAGTTCAACAATCTGGCGCAGAGCGGTGAGATTTTTATTCCCATGTTGTACAAAATGGCGATCTCGTCGAATCGGGCAAAGAAAATTGCTTACACCATTGGTCGCGATGAAGTAATTGAATCAGAGCACTTTGTAAATAGCACCGACATTGTGTATAAACTTCGGGGTGAAAGCGGCGAATTTATTCCCGAGCAGCGCATCATCGGCGCGAAGGCATTCCTGGGCATTGGCAATCAGATTTTGCAGGCGGGTTTTTATGATCTGTTCCTGAGCCAGGATA
>CAZGAU010000254.1:0-5450 GCA_964523725.1 uncultured Saprospiraceae bacterium | reverse complement strand
CGCTCGGATACTTCCAGGCGGCTGGCAAGCTGCGCGGGCGTGCCCGTCGCTTTACGGCGAATGAGTTGGTCCAGGCGGTCGAGGAGTTGGAGTTGTTCGATGAGTTTCATCTTTTATGGTTTAAAGGTTGAATTGTTGATGAGTTGATATGGGCACATTAGTTAACGGTTTTTCACGATGTCCAGAAAATTCTCAAAGATACGTTCGAGTATGCTCTTATCTTCGGTGATGAGGGTGGCGATGCCGCTCATCCGTTGTCGCAGGGGTATGGTTTTGCCGTAGCTGGTCGTCAGGGTATCGGGTAGCAGCGCGGTTACTTCGTAGTGGAATTGTCCTTCTTTATCGGTCACAGGTATCAGGGCGATGTCTGTCACTTTGGTGTTCAGTACGCCGTATTCCTTTTCGGGGTAGGCATCCAGCGCGATTTGCAGGGGCGTACCTCTACCGATCTTGCCAATGCCGCTGGTGGTGACCTGTGAGCGGGCAAGCGTTGGGTCTGTTTTATGCTCAGGCACTACGGTAAACAGGATACTGCCTGCCTGTACCGGATTTTTGGCAGCCAGCCCCGGTGCAAAGGCAAGCTGCCCGGCGGCGGGTGCACGCAGCACAAATTGCTGCTCCCAGGTGGTGATTGCGCCCTGCAATGCCTGTATTTGCTGTCGTAGTGCATGCAGGCGCGCCGTTTTATCGTCCGTCCACTGCTGGCGGAGCTGTAGCTGCTGGGCGGTCAGTTGCTCGATGCGGATATTGTTTTGCAGCATGGACGCGGGCAGGTTTTCTAATTGGCGCCGGTACTGGATGAGTACTTTTTCTTTCTCTTCCAGATCAATGGCGCTGATGACGCCGTCTTTCCGGAGTTGACGGTTGCGCTCCAGGTCTTTTTGCACAATCTGGATCTCTGCTTCGAGTAGTATGGATTGCCGTTGGAGCGAAGCGTTCAGTTGTTGGGTAGGTTTTTATTTATATCTTTACCATGGGAAATTTCAAAATGAACTCAAATTAATACTCTTTACAAAACCAATTTTACCATCCGTAACATAAATAACCCGTGGTGGTTTTACATTTGGAAATTTTTTTGCTAAAAACTCGAAAAACTCCGCATCAGATGTTATATGCCAATTAATGCCATCCGGAAGCTTCAATCTTTTAGTAACACTATTTATAGATTCATTGTCATTATTTACATAAATGATACCTCCCTGGAATAAATTAGATTTACCTTCAACATCTTTCTGCCAAAGATAAATAGACTCAATACATAAGCTACAATCATATTCCGTTACGATGTAGCAAATAAAATCATCATTATTATCTTTTTGTACTAATTCATTTATTTTATTCAGCAATTCATCATCTACATTTTTATTGGATGAACAACCTACAAGAAGAAATGAAAATATAAAAGGCAATAAAATTTTAGAAAACAATCTCAGCTTTATAGATTTTGACAGTCTCATCATCTTCAATTTTTTGCACCCATAGATAATCATCTTCATCAAATCCTATTAAAGACATATTGTCAATTCGGAAGTCCAGTCCCTGTTTTTGTCCGTTTTTGTTATAAATAGATGCCTGATTTCCTCTTTTAAACCGGCCTTCTTTGTTATAAAGTTCGAGTGATTTTGAAATGTATTCATCGGGCAAGGCTTCCAGATATTGTAATATGATATATTTATTTCCCACAATTATCTTTCGGAATCTGGAATTCTTTTGAAGGAGATATATCATATTTTCCAGGCTTTTTTCCTTTCTATACACTGTTTTACCGAATTGATCTGGTTTAACGGGAAGTACCTCCCTCAATTTACCAGACATATCATATATGTAAATATTAAGTTCATAAGGAAATATTTGATATACCTTTTCTTCAAAATGATCCACATAAATATAAGGCTCAAAGGCGGTAGGATACAATTGTCCCCGATATATGCTGGTCACAGGATATCCTCCAAGGTTTTTAAATGTGCAATTCCGTTGCTTAAAAACAGTAAAAGTGTGAACAAAATCAAAATACGTTTCCTGGCTCGGACTATGCTCCATGGAAGAAGATGTAAAAAAAAGGCTTCCTTTTCCTCCTTCGAATAAATAAAGATCATGAGGTAGTGGTAATATTTTTTTCACATCCAAAGGGCAACTGGTAATCTTTTCTGAATGAATATCAAAAAACAATATCTTCGTTTCATCAACTACGGCAATTTCATCTGAAGACAGTATACCAAATTTTACAATCTTTTTATATTCTTTAGGACCAATGCCCAGTTTATTTATCACTTTTTTAATTTCCCCCGATGTATCATAAATAAATATCTTATTCCGCTGTGAGTTAATTCCGGCAAAAAAAGATCCATTGAAGTAAATAATATTGACAAAATCATCCTGTAACTCTATGATTACAGAGTCAACGGCTCTTATTTCCGGTCGCTTCCCTGTACTATCAGATGCAACAGAACAATAAGATAACCCGAAAGAAAACACAGAAATAAGAAGCAATAGAGAAACAAGGTTTATGCGGTGAAACTTGGCTGTGCTTGTCCACAAAATCATTTATCGTTAAGTTTTGCTATTTATTTGTACTTTACGGCATCTCAAACTCAGCTATATAAATTACTGTTGAGCCATCCTCCTCATCATCTTGAAATAAAAGCCTACCATTTTCATCGAACCCCGTAAGGTATTTTATCTTACTGTTGCTGAAGTCTGCTCCTATTTTATTCCCTTCTCTATCATACACAGAAAACAGGCGTCTTACCAACTTATCAAGCTGGCTATTATATTTTTCCATTGACATTGAAACATCTTCTTCTTTCACACCTGTCATATAATAAGTTACTATATATTTACTTCCTACGATAAAGTCTATAAATCTTGCGTTCCTTTGCAAAGAATAAAACATATTTTCCATGGAACTCTCTTTTTTGTGAATGATTTCCCCAAAATAATCAGGATGGAGATCTATTGTCTGAATAACCCCTCCAGTCTTACTATCCCAAACGTAAATATGTCTATCCCAGCGAAACATCTGGAATATTTTATCCTCTTCATTTGCAGGAATCCAGGTTCGTGTGTCATATCCCATAATATAAACCTTTTTTAGAAACATGTTTCCCTCTGGATATCCGCCAAGATTTTTATGTTGACAGGTTGTATCCATTACTGTAAAGGTACGGGCTGATTGAAAATATTCTTTGAACGAAGGATTACCCATTGAACTCGAAGACATAATTATATGATAATCATTGTTTACGAACAAGCGATTATCATTAAACTCTGGTAGTGTTTCATTTACATCTATTGTACAAATCCTTTTAATTTTATTGGAATTGTTTTCAAAGATAAGCACCTTACTCCCATCAAAAACAACAATATCATTAGAGGGAGTGAGACCATAGTTTAGAATTTGCTCATATTCTAATGGACCTTCTCCCTTACTAGCGATAATCCTCATTTTTTTTCCATAAGAATTGAAAAGGAATAATTTATCATTGGCAGCGTTCACTCCAAGATAATAATCATTATTAAATGATCGGATTAAAACAAATTCATTATTGGTGTCAAAAACTATCGAATCAACAATTTTAAGGTTAATTTGAGACTTGTCAATCGAATTGTCATGTTTAGAAGCACAATTAAAAGAGAATGTGAATATAAATAAAATAAATAATAAAAACAGAATAGAGCTTTTTCTACTCAAGTCTTTTAATAACTTCATTTTAAAAGAAAAATTATTTAACATTTATTAATGTATATATGATAACAAGGAATACGAGGTTAAATAATTTCTATTTTATGCCCCTTCCGTAAATCTGTAAAATTTATGGAAACTTATGCTCTATTTGCCAAGCAATATTTTTTAGAGCTAAATAATTATGCATTTTAGCTATGTTAATTTAAAGTTACTCCATCGCTGTATTTTTTGGTATTTCGCAATCATCTCCTGACTTAGAGCAATCCCAAAAGTTTACAGATCCGTCAGGTTTGAAGACTGGACTCCATTTTCTCGTACACTGAGGACAGTTATGCTGTGAATAAATGGAATTCCAAGTAAGACACAAAAAAAATAATATGAGAAAATTCTTAATCAATTTCCCTTTCATAATACTTTGTTGTTAAATTATTAAGAAAATCTTTCAAATTTTATGTATAATTGAATTATAATGTCTTGACTAACTTTTTGACAAAAAACTAATTAAATCGCTCATTATCAATGATTTAATTTACAAAAAGCGAGAAACAAGCAGCAAAAAATACTATAATTCACACAAAAAACAATATCGGGTCAAAATTCACTAACCTTGCTTGAACTTTGTTATCCTTTGACCCAATATAGGTTAATTTTCATTATGAAATGACTTTATCAAACTGGATTGCATTTATCAGTCAGGATTACTTGTAAATCTACATGTTGATCCTGGCCACAAACAATGAATAGTTGTTTCTGGATTGGTATCCTCTGACCAAAGTATCAATTCATGGTCTCTCCAATTATATTGAGGAGAAACCGGTTCAGGACCCAAAGTAGGTAAGGGTGCAACAGGATCGTCGTTAGACGCGAAATGAGGCAAAAATAAACCTGTTACCAATAGAATAGTAAGAAGGTATTTTATCATTTTAAAAAAAATTTAGAAGTGAAATAAAATCGATCATTACCACAATAATATTAAGTAATACTGTCAAATTTTGACAGTAAGAAAAAATTTACTTACCACTAATCTTAAACAAGATATCTTCGTCTACCTGAAGCTCAAACCTAAGTTGTATTTTCATAGTATAGTAATAACATCGGCGTTGTTTGCAATATTCAATGGGAAAACCAATTTCTTTCAATTCCTGGATCAAGCGGTATAATTGACGCTCCGATAATCCGATACGGGCGGCAAGTTGCGCAGGCGTCCCCGTCGCTTTTAGACGAAATAGTTGATCCAGGCGTTCGAGGAGTTGGAGTTGTTCGATGAGTTTCATCTTTTATGGTTTAAAGGTTGATGGGTTGATTTCGGTGCATCTCCACATTGATTTTTTTTATTTGTTTGTGCTCGGTTCACCCTTTCCCTGTTCAAAAGGCACTTTCACCGCCAGACTCCGAAAGCCGATGCTTTCCGCTGCTTCGCTGATGCCCTTCAGGCTCACGCCTTCGCGATCCAGATAGCATTTTTCCCGCAGGTATTGCAGGGAGTAGGACTTGCCGTAAAACTGCGCGATCATTCGCAAACACGTAGGTCCGCAATCCATCGCATCGAACTGCCGATGGAAAGGAAACCCATTGAGCCGGAAGTTTACACTCATAAGGTTTTACAAGGTTATGTGATGCTAAATAATGGAGGGCTTTATTGCATTACAATAAAGCAAAATTCAGTTGTTGTTTGATGTGTTTGTGATATCCTTTTAACCGGCAATAATGAATTACCTGATTAAAACGTAAAATTTGGCAATTATTACGTAAGTATAATGCAAAA
>CAZGAU010000253.1:0-5561 GCA_964523725.1 uncultured Saprospiraceae bacterium | reverse complement strand
TTTCAATTCTGGCATCGATGGGCGAGGGAATGATCTGGGGGCGCATCTCCGGACGCGAAGTAGTCACTACGCCATCCGACTGAATATTTTGTGTCCAGGGTAAAAACATCAGAAGAACCACAATCACTCCCACACCCAGCAGCCAACGCGTAAACATCCGGTGAGCGCCGGACAGGTTGGTTTGCCGGAACGACGGGAAATCTTTCGTGGACACACGGTGACTAACTGAATTGGGAGAAATATTTAACATTTATCCAGGAATTTAAGGCTTTGAAAACAAAGAACCATTGCTTTGAACCATTTCCGCGTAAGCAATTTTAAAGACTTTTTTAAAATGTGGACTTCCGCTAAGTTGTTCGAATGACCCTGACTCTATTATTTTTCCATCTTTCATTATGACTAAGCGGTCGCATTTGGACGCGAGGATCGGATCATCTGTCACCGCGATCAAGGTCCAGGGGCGATCCGGAGAAGTCAGAAACTCTACAATTGACAGGCGATCAGGCTGTTCCAGGTTGTTCAAAAAGCTTTCCATGGCCAGCAGCTTGGGTTTGGGAGCAAGACTCCGCGCCAGTAAAATCCGGGCACGCACGCTATTGGGCACGTTTTTACCTTCGGGTTTTAGTATGGTATCATAGCCATTGGGCAGCCGCTGCACGAAATGATTCAAGCCTACCTGTTCGGAAGCCCACAGCACATCTTCGAGTTTGATATTGGTGTGCCCCAGCGAAATATTCTGGAAAATAGTGCCATTGAAAATATTTTCCTGCAAACTGGTATCCCCGATATTCCTGCGCAAACTGGACAAATTTATACTTTTCATCGGAATGCCGTTGTAACTGATATTTCCCTGGAAATTTGAGTATAATCCAGCGATGATGTGCATCAGCGTGGATTTCCCTGAGCCATTGTATCCGGCAATACAAACTTTTTCACCTGCAGCTACGTCAAAAGACAAGTTGTCGAGCGTAGGGCGGTCGGCATCTTCATATTTAAAATACAAGTCCTGTACGCTCAGGCTCATGGCCTTCCCGTTTTCAACTTCCTGGAAATCAACTCCTTCATCTTCCTCAACGGGCAAGTCAGTTACATTTCCAAGTTTTTCAAGCGCTGTCAGCACATCGTACACATTGTCCATTGAGAGCATCAGTTTTTCCACAGAATTCAACACAAGAATCACTACGATCTCTGCCGCTACAAATTGCCCGATATTGATCTGATTATCAATCACCAGAAAACTCCCCAGGAAGAGCAAACTCGCCGTTACAATAGTTTTAAATCCAACAATACTTCCGTACTGCGTCAGCAAAATCCGGAAATGTTGCTTACGATTATCCAGATAATTGCACACCAGATAATCCGTATTTTTTAGTGGAAGCGGCGTGTCCCCGGAGAGTTTGAAAGTATTCATGGAACGTGCCAATTCTTCCAGCCAATGCGCCACCTGGTATTTATATTTTGATTCTCTGAGGCTAGTCTGTAACCCAGCCGGGCCGGTGATCCTGAAAATTAAAAACAAAATCAGCAGCAAAGCCAGTCCAAAAAACACGAAAAACGGGTGGTAGAATGAAATTAGAATCAACCCAAACAGAATATTCAGAATAGAGGTGGAAAAATCCATCAGAATCTTAGGCAATCCCTTTTGCAAGGTTAGGGTATCAAAAAAACGATTGACCAGTTCCGGCGGATAATATTTATTCATGGTATCCAGCCTGAGGCGTGGAATACGAAAGGCAAATTCAAAGGAGGAACGAGCAAAAATACGGCGTTGGATGGTTTCCGTGACCGTTAGCTGCATCACCACCAATATACCTGATAGTGCTGTAGCGGCAGTCACAATGACCACCAGCAGGATCAGCGATGCTGAAATAGCGCCGCCTGCAATCAAACCTATAATCGCCTGAATACCAAGTGGCAAGCTCAGGTTAATCAGCCCCGCAAAAATAGCGTAGAGATAGATATAATAAATATCTTTCTTGTCAAGCTCCAGCAACTTGAAAAATCGCCGCAACGGTGAGAGCTGAGTCGTATTTTCCATAATAAGGTCTTTGTAAATTCCCCTCAATTTCGCAAAAAAAGCCGGTTGCAGCAAATGCTACAACCAGCCTCATAAACCCTTCGCCTTAGTTGTTCCTGATACTGGTGTTTTTTGCTCCCACTCCCGTATCGGCATCGCCCGGGATTGTGAGCATGGGCATGTCTCCATCGGAAATAATGATCTTGGTGTTGGGGGATTTTGCCAACTCCAAAAATGCCTCGATCGACTTAAACTGCAAAATCCGAGGATCCAAACCCTGCGCAATAATATTCTGGGCATCACGTACACCCTCTGCCTCAATGCGCTTGCGCTGCGCTTCCTGTTTTTCCTGTTCGAGTACAAATTGCATGCGTTGTGCTTGTTGTTCCGCCTCCAGTTTTTCTTCAATGGCTCGGGCCAAATTGCGTGGTAGCATAATGCTTTTTAACAATACCGCCTCAATCACAATACCTCTGCCTTCCAGCAATTTGGTCATTTGGTCACGGATAGCATATTCAATGGTACCACGTTCGCCAGTGTGCATGTCTTTTGCAAAAAAGCGAGCACTCACATCCGCCACAGCCGAACGGAAAACAGGCAGGATAATATTTCGTTCATAATCCAGACCTATATTTCTGAGAATATCCGGCACTTCCTTCCCCATTACGTTGTATAAAATCGATACCTCCGCCTGAATATTCAAGCCTTCCTTCGAGGGTAGATTTACGTTCACTTCCATGTTGTTCGTTTGCGTCGAAACTTTCACAATGGTAGTCGTAAGCGGATTATACACCTTCAATCCCTGTGTGTAGGGTCTGTCGTTAAATTTTCCAAATTTGCGCTTGACGCCTACTTCACCTTCGCGGATGACCGCGCAAGAAGAGAGCATCGCTGTAACCGACAGCAACAAGAGTCCTTTGACAATCAGTTCTTTCATAATGGTGTAATTTTGATTATTAAAATTTATGCTCAAGGACGAAGGGGTATCATTAACTACAGTTGCAAAGGCATTGCTGTAGTTGCTTTCTTGCTAATGTTCCTTTTCTTGTTTGTAGTGAATCAGGCAGGGTATTTTGTTAACTGCCCTTTTTGTGTATGATTATTGTTGGAAAAGTTATTTCCATTGGTTTTACTGTGGTTATTGGCTCCATTCATTTTCTGTTCTTCCTGCGGTTTGATCAAACGGAAAGCAAAGAATAACAGTAACTCTTCCACTTGTTTTAGCACATCTCCGTCATTTTTTATATCGGTTAGCCGTGGCAGATGCTGGGCAAAATACACATGATTGTTGGCCATTTCCAGCAAATTGCTCGCCAGCGCCCGCGGATACGGAAACGTTGGATTGATTTCCAGCAGAATCTCCGCTACCCTTTTGCTCAAAGTTTTATAAGAGAGGAAAAAGCCCTCCTTATTTTGTTCATCCACTTCTTTATTGTGATAGGCTTTTGTTCCTTCCACTACTACCAGTCGGTGCAGCACATCCTCATCTATAAAATCAACTTTCGCATTGCGTTTTGTAGTATCCACGATTGTACCGATGACTAGGCGTAACTTTTCCTCCGGCGATTTTATATTGATGATTTTCAAGTCGATACAAAATTTCATCCACTCCCAATACCAGTTGACCAGATAAAGTAAAAGCAGGTTTTTGTTCTCAAAATAACGATATACCGATGCTTCAGCCGAATGAATGCGCTCCGCCAGTTTTTTGAAAGTAAAGCGCTCAAAGCCAATTTCATCTAACAGCAAAATACTGTGTTTCAAGATTTTCCGCCCCAAATCAGTTCGCTGCGGATTACGTAGGCAAAGCTTTTCATTTACATCGAGTTCAACTGCTAGTAGCTGCATAATAGGTAAAAATTAATAAATATAATAGCTTTACTATCACTCTAACATTGGCAAAAAAAATTTGTTCAGTCCAAAAGTGCTTCCAGACTTTTTTGTCCGTACATTTCACTAATGACTTGCTGCAACTTTTTTCTGGCAAAGAAAATACGGCTCTTCACGGTGCCCAGTGGAATCTCCATACTATCGGCGATTTCATCGTATTTGTAGCCTTGCAGATACATCAGAAAAGGAATTTTCAACCAGTCTTCCAGATTATCAATGAGTTGCGTAATTTCTTCTGTTGTAACGTTCGATTCACCTGCATTGCGAATGCTGTGTCTGCCCGAATCAATCAGAAAATCATTACCGGTCGTGTCGTTCAAAATCTGTCGGCGTTTTTTCTGACGGTAGTTGTTGATAAAGGTATTCCGCATAATGGTCATCAACCAGGCGCGCAGGTTGGTTTTGGGCTGATACATCCCCCTGTATTTGAACGCCTTATAAGCTGTTTCCTGTAATAAATCCTGAGCATCCTCTTCGTCTTTGGTCAACCGGAAGGCAAAGGCGTATAGCAATGCCTGGAACTGGTTGAAACTTTTCGTGAATTCTATATGAGACATGGCTTTCGGTTTTTATTCTCAGCAAAGGTAAAGTAATTCTTTTTAAAAAGATAGTCTTACTATTAATTTTCATTTTGGTAACATCAATTATAATCTCTATGTTCTTGAAAATTTAATTTTTACTACATTTGACAATTACATGACAATCGAGCGAATACCTGGAAATTATTATAAAACTTTAAACTTGCAAAGCCAAAGTCATTAGAATATTATTAATATTAACCCGATAGTCTTACTTTTAAATGAAAACCACTAGAAATTCGATTTATAGTCAATGATCCATAGCTTGCAAGAACATGAATGCCTACTCAAAATGAATTGGAAACCTGCTATAAATGGCTTTAAATCCTACCTTCTGCTGGAACGCTCTCTGGCAGACAACACCATTGAGGCTTATCTCCGGGATTTAAACAAGCTGGTGGAATTCCTCTCTTTACACGATTATGAACTAAATCCCGAACAACTGCAAACCGAGCATCTAACCAAATTTATCCTCTGGCTCAATGAATTGGGCTTGGGCGCACGCTCACAGGCACGCTTGATTTCTGCGCTGAAAACATTTTACAAATATTTATTAGTGGAAGACTTAATTCATATTGATCCTACTGAAATGCTGGAAGGCCCCCGCCTGTCCAGAAAAATTCCCGAAGTACTTTCTTTTGAGGAAATACAAGCATTACTATCATCGATTGATTTGAGTACCCCGCACGGCACCAGAAACCGGGCCATGCTGGAAACCCTCTACGCCAGCGGTTTGCGTGTAAGCGAATTGATTGACCTGCGCTTGAGCAATCTTTTTCTGGATATTGGTTTTATCAAAGTGATCGGCAAGGGCGACAAAGAACGCATTATCCCCATCGGCGAAGAAGCTATCAAGCATATACAATTGTATATCAACGGCATACGGCGCTTGCAACACAATATCCACAAGGAAGATGAAAACATCCTTTTTCTCAATCGCCGGGGCAGACGACTCACCCGCGTCATGGTGTTTATGATCGTAAAAGAATGCACCGAACTGGCTGGTATTCAGAAAAATGTAAGCCCGCATACCTTCCGGCATTCCTTTGCTACCCACCTGATCGAAGGGGGCGCCG
>CAZGAU010000252.1:0-5638 GCA_964523725.1 uncultured Saprospiraceae bacterium | reverse complement strand
CGCGCGATGATGTTTTTGTGACAACCCTGAAAGGGTGACATGATGTATATCCCCCCTTCGGGGTTTGCCAATTGTGAATGGTTTTTTCTACCATCCTACCATGCCTTCGGCATTTTATTCCTCAGCGGTGCCTCTTCCCGGGAACACAGCGTTTTGATTACACCCTGTCCCTGTAGAAACACGGTTGAGAAAAGAACCTCGTTTTTAAGTATAAAAAAATAAATATAATTTTACACAAGAAAACCAGAAGTCTATACGGTGAATTAACTATTTTTCGGAATTAAATTATTCTTTCATAAATACCAACAAAATGAATACCAACAAAATTATTGTAGCTGGACTCGTAGGAGGTATCGTCGCCTTCATTCTTGGTTTTTTGATTTACGGCATGGCACTCGAAAGTTTCTTTGCAAAGAACGCGGGCTCCGCCACCGGGGTCATGAGAGATCAAGCTGATTTTCAATGGATACCCATGGTCTTGGGGCACCTTTCTTTTGGCTTACTATTTGCTGTCATATTTGGTCGTTGGGCGACCATCAGTACCTTCGCCACCGGTGCCAAGGCCGGAGCCATGATCGGTTTCCTGATTAGTTTTACATATGATATGATTAACTACGGCTCTACGAACCTCATGAACTTAACCGGCGCCATCGTTGACATTCTTGTGAGTATCGTCATTGCCGCTATCGTAGGCGGTGTGGTCGGCCTGATGCTGGGCAGGGGCAGCAAATAATTATCCTGTAAAAATAGGAAACGGTACGCCTTCAGGTGATGTGTCGCCTGAAGGCTTCCTTATTTCATCCGGTGCACCTCCCCATCATCAAAGCCCATCGTAATGCGTTCTGCGTTGTGAAACATACAATCCACAAGGGATGAGCCACCCCATAGCGCTGATACCTTTCAATCATTTCCTTTTTTCAATCGATATACCGTTGGTAAGAAGCACGATACCCCAGCAAATACGCAAGCGGCGTGAGCAGTACAAACAATATTTTCTGTACGACAAAAGGCGGTTTTGCCAGGCGAAACACCGGCGCGTACCGGTTCGCCATCAATGCCACTTGCAGCAGATGGGGCGTGCCCTTTGCATCTGTTTTGCCATCAATTGCCAGCCCAATCACCGTTTCCAGAAAGTACTCCGTCTCCATTGCCGGCTGCACTTTCCAGTTGACGGTCGCCGGCGCATCCGAGTTATTCCACATCGAGTGCACTTTGCCCCGGGGAATGTGCAAGGTATCGCCCGCCTGCAACACCCGCAAAGCTCCACCCAACCGCACCGTCATACTTCCCGACACGATCGTAAAATCTTCCGCCTGATGCGGGTGATAATGCGGCGCCGGCTCCTTCGATTGCGGATCGTACTGTGCCTCCATCTCCAGCAGCGCACCATTGGTATCCTTGTACGTCTGCAGGAATCGGATCGTCTGCCCGACTTTTGGATTGTGAATGGTTTTATCCTTGTACGCCATAAATAAGCAATTATACTTAAGGTTATATCACTTTATCCTATACACTTCCCCATCATCAAAGCCCATCGTAATGCGTTCTGCGTTGTGAAACATACAATCCACAAACGGATTAGCCGCCAGATATGCCCGCAGCCCGCGCGAGACCAGATAATGCGCATCCATCCAATCGTAGCTGTCGATCATCGTAAAAGGGATCGGGAAAAACTTATGCCGGATAGCCGGCTCATACGTCGCCTCCTTTATCCACTTGTTCCACACGTCCAGCTCCCGGCTATAATGCGGCGAGCCGACCAGATACACCACAAAGATATCTTCCGTTTGCGCCTCAAACAACCCAAAGTGAAACGCATTGCACGGATAATAAGGCTTCTCGTGTGCATTCAGCTGGTCCAGCCACTCAAAAAACAGCGGCTCGAACGTACGCGCATACACCCGCGGGAGGAATTCCTCCACGTGGCGCTTATACGTATTGAGTGGGTCGTCGTGGTACATCGGTTCAGTTGTGTAAATGTTTTTTTTTAATGGCGCCCAATCCCGAAGGGATGGCATGGTTATAGAATGTCCATGTATCATGGTGGTTAAACCCTGAAAGGGTGACATGATGTATATCACCCCTTCGGGGTTTGCCAATAATAAATGGTTTTTTCTATCATCCTGTCATGCCTTCGGCATTTTTTTATGATGTCAACGCTGATCAAAATCCCGAAGGGATGTCATAATGATAGCCCGCGCGATGATGTTTTTGTAACAACTCAGAAAGGGTGACATGATAGCTACCCCCCTTCGGGGTTTGTCCCTATAATTCTTATGCATCTATTATCATGGCATCCCTTCGGCATTTTTTATGATGCCAGGGTTTATTAAAATCCCGTAGGTATCTCTTCCATTTGTAATCCGTATACCCATCCCGCCGGGATACACGATGATAAACATGCGCCATTCACCGGTGGTGAAAAACCCTAAAAGGATGTTAGAGGTTTACTTGTCGGTATCTAGTATTTATTTAATAGATCACTGTTGCGATGTTTTTTGATAGATTAATAAAGATTATTATTAACTACTTATTTCTTTTTCTGCTACTTCTTCTATCCTGTTTCTAAATGTATTCATTGGTTCATGAGGAACGGGTGGAGCAACTGAATGCACTCTAACCCAATCGGGAGTTCCATTAAATGGACTTTGAATCCAAAATTGCCCTTGTGTAAAACTACTTGCAATATTTGCTAAATGCTGATCTATAGTAGCTGCTTTCGCATTATTAGGATTAATTTTCATTACAATTTTAGTAGGGCATTGCTCAGGTACAATCTCATGAAGGTCTTTGGGATTTTGAGTACTAAGAATTAAGTTGATTCTAAATTTTCTACCTTCTCGCGCCAGTTTTTCAAAATTTGACCTTAAGCGTTCAAAAACTTCTTTATTCCCAAATCCCATTGGTCTGGCAGGAATAATTTGATGTGCTTCATCAAAAAACACATAGGTATTAGATATTTCTTTTTTATTCTCATAAAGCCATTTTACTAATTGCATTTCCCACATGAATTTTTCTTCCTGACTTAGGTGGTCTAAAAAGAAAACAGTTGACCCTTGCCATTTTAAAACATCCAGTGGTTTATTGGCTTTTCCTAAAACATCCTGATCTAAATCAAAATAATCTCGGAGGGATCTTAATGCTCTACGAGCTGCCTCAAATGTGCTTCGATAATACGAAATTCCACTTGTAGGCATTGTAATCTGAGAATTAGTATTATTATTTAACAACCTATTAATTGCTTGTTCATAACGTAAAATAGTTCTTTCTTGATTGTTATTTATTAATCCTTCAGATATATCCTCCAAAAGCAGTGGAACTTGTTCAGAAGAAGTTCTAAATAAAAATTCGACTTCTGAAGGAGAATACAAGTCTTCCATTCTTAAACTGATGATTTCAACTTTAACACCTCTACGCTGAGCCATATCTTTTAGATTTTGAACATCGCCCGGCAACCCATCCTTAATGTAGGGAATAACCAATTGAAACTTTTCAAAATACTTTTTTGCATCTTCAATGGATTCTTGCTCAACTCTTTCTTGCCAAGCTAATTGAGGCTCAAGGATGTTATCCAAGTCCCAAAGAAGTAGTTGGGATATATCACCTTGTACATCTGTAAAAATGATTCTATTTTCGTTTAATTTACTGTCTTTATATCCATGTTTCCTAATTTGGTATGCAAGATTTTTAAGAAAAACTGTTTTTCCAGACCCACTTTCTCCAACTATGAATGTATGTTTATTGTCTAATTTTTCAATGTTCCATCTATATTCTAAGAACTGATTATCAATTTCATACGGAGCATTACCAAAACCAATCATTCCAAGAATAATACCCTCCGTTCTAATATTTAATATTTCTTCCAAAGATGGCGGTCGATTCTCTTCGTCACTTGCTTTAACATCAGGGAAAAACAATCTACTTATGGCAGAGGGTGGTTTTTGCACAGGGGATATGGAAAATCGTGTGTTATCTTCATCAGAATTTGTCATAACTCTTGATAATCCAATCTCAATTATCATAGGTTGGTGAGTATGAGGTCCATTAACTTCTTCAAGTTGTTGATAGACTTCATTGAAAGTATCATCTTTCTGATACAACATGCTTTCTCTTTGTGGATTAAATGGAGATACAGCTCGTAATCCGATTACATTTCCTGCTATCCAAATATCTCTGTTATTCACAAAGTCATAATCCCAAATTAGAATAGTCGCACCTAAACCAAGGTTTGGAAAATTGTCCGGATCATGGATTATATACTCAGCATATGCCCCTTTATTGTTTACTGAAAAAGGAGTATTAATATCATGATATGGTTTTGCAACAGGCTTTTCAATATTTGGACGGCTAAAGTCTTTTTTATTTTCGCTCATTTAAATTAGGTTTAATAGTATGAAGGTATCTGCAACTTTTTCCTATCAATTATTGAAGCAGTTTGGCGTTTTAAAAGAGTCAGTTCATGGCTAATTTGACACCTTTCATCTGCCGCTAATTGAACTAAAGGAGCCTTTACACCTAATTCAAATTGCCAAGCTACTATTGAAATTGCTTTATAAACTGCCTCTGGGTTTCGATTAAACATAAAAATCGGTACTTCCAAACGAATAATATTATGTGGTTTAGTTTTTCTCATGTAATAACAGACAAGAGGAAATAGTGACATGTTATTCTTAATATAATTTCTGCGAGCTACGGGAATAGCTTTAATTAAGGGAGTACGTTCTCCTGGGTTGATTATTCGAGGTAGAATCAAAGAGTCTGTTCCAATTGATTTTATCGTATCAGTAGTTATGTGTTGGTTAGGAAAATAATAATCAACTATATCAGGATACTGGCAAAAAATATCTAAAAATAATCGAGCATCGGATACCCTTTTTGAAACCCCAACAAGAGTACCATTGTCCCAAGTCATAATGTTATTTAAGCCAGCTAAGTTATCAGAGGGAGTACTACTAGCTGAAAATAATGGTCCATCTTTTATGCATACAAATGAATTGTGGGAAGAAATCTCTTCAAAACATTGGAGCTCTAAGACATTCATAAATTTAACAGCCCAACCCAAAGCATGCGACCTAGGATTTTTCTCTTTTACATTATGATCGTACCCTAATAAAAAAGGACGCTGTTTTGTATTTTGCAGTAAATCCTGATAAATATCAATGGAATTTCCTTTTTGAGCATTCTTAGTGAGGGAATATAATCGTTCATAAGTCATTCCTTTAATACTGTTTGTAAAGATATTACCATCAATTTGAACTATTGCGCTTGCATCCTTTAATTTTGTATAAAAATAAGGCTTGTCAAGCCCTTTTGTATATTTAAAATTAACAATCGCTGCCCTTGCTAAAATAAAATGAAAACATGGGTTATCCAATCGCTGATTACTTCCATCAATCCCAAAAACCTCTACTCCGTCTAAATCATTTGAAGCTGGAAAAATAACTTTACGAGGATGCAATCCTTCTTCAATTGTCAAGTCCAAATCTTCTGAGCGGTAGTTATAAAAATCCCCTAATTGAGTAGTTTCTCCTACTTCATTCAGATTTTGTAAAAGTATTTCAACTTCTTCTTTTGATAATACAGGTAAATCTTCAGTTTTTTTTGGTGGTTTATTATTATATTCACTTCCTTCAGGCAT
>CAZGAU010000251.1:0-5685 GCA_964523725.1 uncultured Saprospiraceae bacterium | reverse complement strand
TTATGCTGGTCGTTCAATGATGGCATTGCCCGGGCGGTCGTGTACGGCGGAATTGCTTTTATTAATCCCAAAGGGGAAATCGTCATTCCACCAACATACATGGATGTGCGGGACTTTTCCGAAGGTTTGGCTAAAGTACAAGTGTACCAATGACTTTAAAAAAAAAAATAATATTATAATTTCAATATCATAATAGCTTAAAAACATGATAAGTATTATTATGGGTTCCGATTCTGACCTGCCGGTGATGCGCCAGGCGGCAGATTTTTTAAAAGAACTCGACATTCCTTTTGAACTCACTATTGTTTCGGCGCATCGTACCCCCGAACGCATGCTGGATTTTGCCAAAAAAGCCCACCAACGGGGCATTCGGGTCATCATTGCCGGTGCCGGTGGCGCCGCGCACTTGCCGGGGATGGTCGCCTCCATGTCGCCGTTGCCGGTGATTGGCGTACCGATTAAGTCTTCCAATTCTATTGATGGCTGGGATTCGGTTCTGTCGATTTTGCAAATGCCTAATGGCGTGCCCGTAGCTACAGTGGCTTTGAATGCGGCTAAAAATGCGGGCATTCTTGCGGCTCAAATCCTGGGATCAAGCGACGAAAATATCCGGATGAAAGTATTGTATTACAAGGAAAAAATGAGAATTGAAGTAGTTGAAAAAGCGCAAAACGTGGAAAATCAAGGCTATGAAGCTTATTTGAAAAATAAAACCTGACCGGTGAGCGGATACACCGGTCAAGCTTTTTTATAATTCAGCTTTCTTCGAGTCGATGATAAAGATGTGCCGGTAAGAAATCCCGAAGGTCGTGCAAACGTAGAGTTCGTCCTCCCTCAGGTTCCTGAATTCTATATTCAAAAGCAAATCTGTCTGTTTCTGTGCTTCTGGCAGATTATCTGCGTAATAAACGCGATCATAGCTGCCGGTAATGCGATGGATTTGTGTACTGTCGTTTAAAATTCTGATCAGGTATGTATCGCCGCAATCAGGACCTTGCCCCAGCACCTGCGCTAAAAACTCGGGTTGTGCCGTGGGTTCGTCCTCCTGGCAAGCCATCGTGCTTGTGAGCAAGCCAACCAGTAGCAAAAGTAAAATCGTTGGTTTCATTTCTTCATAACTTTGGTACCTGAGCATATAACGACCCCGGCTACAGTTTGTTGCAGCCGGGGATCTGATTATCGGTGGCTGACTAAAACTTTCTTTGTCAGTACCTTATCCGTGTACGAAAATCTGAAGAAATACAGACCTGGCGCATTTTCTGAAAGATCCACTTCCTGCGGATTTTTTACAAACAAAACCTGCTTACCACTAAGGTCAAAGACTTGCAATGAAAATTCCTGAAGTGATTGATCCTTCACCCGGATGGAGAAAATGCCCATACCAGGATTAGGAAATACCGTAAAGTCCTGGAGAGGTTCACTTGTGCCGGTTGCCAAATCAAACTGAGTTCCCGCAGGGTTCTGATTATTCAATACCGCTGCCGGCGCCAGGATGTTAGCTGGGGCAACAATATTAGCACAATTGGTACAAACCTCGATATGCGCTGTAAATACGGCGCCTGAAGTCGTTTCAAATCCCGGCATCAGTTCCACGGAATTGTTGGCATGATATTCTACCTCGGTATTTGTTTCGATCAGATTTTCTGCGGTGATAAAATCACTGGCGGTATATTCAATTTCTGTGAATTGTTCGAGTAACCAGTCGATATTATACGAAGCCGGACAAGCGAGCATGATTGCCCGGAAGGCATTAATTCTGCCATTTCCCAATTCATCACTTACGCTTGCAGTGTAGGTGTATCCACCCACATCCTCGGCGGCGCACATTAGGATATCAAAAACTTCCTGTTGAGTCAGATTGGGATCAATCGACAAGATAAGCGCAGCAACCGCTGAAATTTGAGGTGTGGCGGCGCTCGTACCGCCAAATCGACCGGTGTAAGAGAGGAAATTGGTACCAGCATTGGGCAGTTGTTCGCCGGCAATTGGCAGCGTACCCCCTCCTCCGCAATCGTCTCCGGTAGCTTGATTGTAGCCATTCATACCAGGAATGTCAATTGACCAGACTTCAAAACTTTCGCCGGCAATCTGGCAGGAATAAGCCCGGTGCGAAGGAGCAGTGATGTCCACAATCTGATTATTTGGCGAGGCAGTATTACTCGTTGGGCTGTAATTTGCCTGTTGGTCATTTCGGTCGGATGCGCCTACGGTTACTACGCCATTTACATTGACGTTGCCGGGGAAAGTGATCACACCAGCGGCTCCGGCATTATGATTGGCAGTGTTTCCTGCGGCAATGGTCACCACTGCCCCCAGACCGCCTCTTCCATTAGTGGTCGCATTGGTGATTTCAGTAACCAGGTCAGGAGAGAGGTTTGGATTGGTAGAACCGGTTCCCCAGCTATTTGAAATAACATCCGCTCCGTTATTGGCTGCTAGCGCAATTGCATCTGCAAAATCGCCCATGGAATTACCACCGAAGCCAAATTGCATCCGGATCGGCATGATGTTTACATGGGGCGCAATCCCGGAGATCCCTTCATTATTATCCTGGGTAGCAGCAATGACGCCTGCACAGGCATTACCATGATTGCCGTTTCCGGCGGGTTCGGGGTCATTGGGGTCACCACCGATTACCAATGCTGCAAAATTGCTACCCGGCAATCGAATTTGTCGGGCGCTGGGTAAATCAGGATGATTGTCGGTAACGCCTTCGTCCACCACAGCAACCGTAATGGCATTGCTACCTCTGGTAATATCCCAGGCCTCAGGTGCGTCAATATCAGCATCAGTCGTACCCATGTGCCCATCATTGATGAGCTGTCCGGTATTGTGCAAATAAAATTGCGAACCAAAATATGTATCATTCGGAATATATCTAAGTATCTGAATATCTGTATTGAAATTAGGATGAGCATAGGTCACCAATTCACTTTCAAATATAATATTTGAAAATAATATTGGATTGGTTCCGGCTGGCGGCACCAGCAAAAACCGCCTGCCCCGCTGGGAAAGCACACGGGCGTTTATTTCCTCCAGATAAGCACCGATATCATTTTCTGAAAGATCTTCAACAAAATTTGCAAGTACCTCGTTGCGGATCGCAATAGCCACGCTATCTGGCGTCAGGTACTCGGGAAGAACATTCCGAACGGCGATAATACTTCTGATCTGCTCAACAAGGGTAGTGTCGGCAATTTTAAAAGCATAGGGATCAACGAATGTAACGCCGTCCTGAAAGATTTCGGTCAGAATACGCCTGGTTTCGGCATCGATTTCCTGCCCGGTAAGCACATAAAAATCGCCGGTACGGTCAATTTCGATTCTTTCACCGAAGGCGTAGTAAAATTCCTGGAATTCCTGGCTCGCCAGTGGTAATGAGCATATCACCGCCATTGCAAGCACTATAAATGATTTAAGGTTTTTCATAGCAAATGGATTTAATTAACTAAAAAATCAGATGATCCAAAACTCAGGCGCTTACTTTCGCTTGAGGCTGGATTTTAGCGTCTGATTCTCAGCTTCCATTTGCTTGAGGCGCTTTTCAAGATCAATCAAATGCAGAGTCAGTTCTTCGATTTTTTCGAGTAATTTGGCATCCATGGTCGCTACGTCAATGCCATTGGCTACTACTTCTTCTGCGGAAGGAATGCCCGGAAGGTGTCCGTTTTGCTGAATAAAATGCTCTACTTGCTTGAGTGGCAATAGGTTGTAATCGGGTTTGAAAACATAATCCGACCAGCTTGCCGTACCGTCAACGGCGACTTTCACTCTTTCAGCGAGGATTCCGTCTTCCACGTACAATCGATAGCCGGCGGGCGTACTGGTAGTACCAATAGCTACATAATTGCCGACTTCCAGGTTTTGGGTAAAGCTGGCATTGGTGGCGTTTACATTATCTGCGGCTTCTACATTCCGACCGGCAATGACGTCGCGTCCGGCGATCAGGTCTTGTCCTGCCTCAATGTTTCCGGCTACAACAAAGTTCCCGCCTATAGTAAAATCACCATCTATCAAGGCATCACCACTCACATGAAGCAATTTGGTAGGAGTATTAGTGCCAATACCGATAAAACCGTTCTCCAAAATCGTCATCCTGTCTTGCAAAACGGGCGCTCCGGTTGCAAAAGATAATCTGGATGAAAAACCATCCGGCGTAGGGGCATCCGTTACGATCGCATACAAACCTGCTCCACGCTGGTAAAAACCGCCGGAGGTATATCCACGGAAGCCCATGATACCAAGGGTATCGCCCGTTACGACTTCAGATTTACCGACGACAGGTAAGAAATTGTACTTGCTTAACCAGAAACCGGGATTTTCACCGATGAGTTGTCCGAATGTAGTTGTAGAAAAAAGGAAAGAAATGAATAACGCAAGAGAAAATACTTTCGCTTTCATAATACTGGAGTTTTGAGGTTATTAAAAAATAAAATATGTTATTTGGTTTTTGCTTCAAAACACAATTGATGCGTTTTGATTTCCGCAAAAATACAAAATATTTTTAGAATGTCAAAAAAAAATAGTGCGCCGAAAATTTTCTCAACGCACTATTCAAAAAAGGTACTTCAAAAAATTATTTGATATACAATTCAAATTCGGTTCTGCGATTCAAACGACGGCCTTCTGCGGTGTTGTTATCGGCGATCGGGCGCGATTCTCCAAAGCCGGCATAACTCATTCGGTTGAGGACGATTCCGGAAGAACCCAGATAATCATAACAAGCTCTGGCGCGCTGTTCGGATAGGATCTGGTTAGTACTTTCTGCACCCACATTATCAGTATGCCCCGAAATACGCAGTGAATAAACGGGATATTCTTTCATGATCTGTACAATCTGATCCAGCACAGGATAAGACTCTGCTTTGAGCGTCGCACGACCGGTTTCAAACTGCACTGCACGCATCGCAAAATCTAGAACTTCCTTGACTTCCGCTTTTAATTCCGGACAGCCTTTATTGCTCGCAAGCCCCGCTTCTTCCGGGCAAAGATCCTGATCATCAGGCACACCATCGTTATCGGTATCCGGGCAGCCATTGAAAGGACCAGGCTTATCCGGACAACGATCATCTACATCAGGCACCCCATCTCCATCTGCATCCGGGCAACCTTGCATTTCTGCAGAACCAGACTGATCCGGGCAACGGTCGTTGATATCCGGCACCCCATCTCCATCACGGTCAGCGACCGGGCAGCCGCTATTTGCGGGAGGCCCGGCCTCATTCGGGCAATCGTCAAAACGGTCGGCAACACCATCTCCATCAGTATCCGGGCAACCTCTGGTAGCTGTAGGTCCGGCTTCTTCCGGGCATTGATCATCCTTGTCGGCAATACCGTCACCGTCGGTGTCGGGGCAACCTTTGAGCGTTCCGGGGATTGTGGGGCAATCATCTTTATCATTGGCAAACCCATCGCCGTCAGTATCCGGACAGCCATTGGTTTCGATTTTACCAGCCTGGTCGGGGCAAAGGTCATCCTGGTCTGCAATACCATCCTGGTCACGATCCGGACAGCCTTTCAGCAATTTTGCACCCGGCGTTTCCGGGCAGGCATCCTCGGTATCAATCACGCCGTCGCCATCGGTGTCTTTCTGTCCTTTACCCAGTCGGTAGATGTATCCTGTGCCCAATTGAATATTGTTGCGATTTTCTTCCATGGAATAGCGGTACTCGCCCTGAACATTGA
>CAZGAU010000250.1:1791-5787 GCA_964523725.1 uncultured Saprospiraceae bacterium | reverse complement strand
CTTCACGGGCAAGGACGTGGAAATGATGAAGGCACCGGCTTCCCCGGCGATCATTTCAGCCTGGAAGGTGCGCTGGAACTCTTTAAACAAGCGACTTCCCCGGAAGATTTTGAAAAATTATTAAATTCCGAAAACACCACTGTAAATAACCTCGATCTCAATGAAGACGGGGAAATCGATTACATTCGTGTGATCGACAATATGGACGGTGACGTGCACGCCATGGTACTGCAAGTGCTTGTAAATGAGAATGAATCGCAGGATATTGCAGTGATCGAAATCGAAAAACAAGGCCCGGAGGAAGCCATTTTGCAAATCATCGGCGATGAGGATGTGTACGGCGAGCAGGTAATCGTGGAACCTTTTGAAGAGGAGGTCAAGAATAAGGGCAAGGGTCCGTCCGTGGAAAGCGAGGCTTATCGGGTGGTAGTGAATGTTTGGGTTTGGCCTTCGGTGCGTTTTTTATATAGTCCGGGTTATACGGCCTGGGTATCGCCGTGGCGCTGGCGTTATTATCCGACCTGGTGGCGGCCTTGGCGTCCGATGGCATGGAGTGCATATCATGTGCGCATAAGACCGTATCGGACTCATTATCAAGTAGTTACTACGCATCGGGTAGTGCGTGCGCACAAGGTTTATACGCCGCGTCGCACTAGCTCTAAGGTGGTGCGTACGAGAACGACCGTGGTCAAAAAAGGCCCGAGAGGTACCACTGTGGGTACCCGCAAAACGACAACTGTAAAAGGTAGAAACGGCAATGTAAAAGCCCAGAGGAAGACTACTACTGTAAAAAGAAAAAAGAATTGATTTTACTGGAATACCGGAGTATTGGACAGCTTTTGTACTTCGGTATTCCAAATCATGATCTCGCCCAAGGGATTAATATCCAGCCTCTTATCATACAATCTTCCAGGATTTCATAAAAAAGAATCCTTAAATTAGAGTTAGAACATTTTTTCTGACGCTACGCAGCCTTTTGAGCTTTGGGGCAGTATAGGGTAAAAAACGCAAAAAATATTCATGCACCTGAAGGCCGACATGGATTTCCAGCAGATCATCCAGGGGTGTTGCAAACGCGACCGCAGCATGCAAAACGCACTGTACCGGCTGTTCTACGCCTATGGCATGAGCATTTGTATCCGCTATGTGGAAAATGAACCCGAGGCTATTTCGGTGTTGAATGACGGCTTTTTGCGAGTTTTTAGAAATATTAAAAAATACGACTCGGCGCAACCGTTCAAACCCTGGTTTAGGCGAATTGTCATCAACGCGGCGATTGATTATGTAAAAAGTCAAAAAAAGTTCAAAATGGAAATGAGCATGGAAGAAGCCAAAAATATGCCGACTCGGGAAGATATTTTGAGCCGCATCAATTACCAGGAACTCATGGTGATGGTACAATCGCTGTCGGCGGCGTATCGCACGGTTTTCAATATGTATGTGATTGACGGCTTTAAACACGAGGAAATCGCTTCCATACTGGGCATCAGCGTGAGCACTTCCAAGTCGAATCTTGCGCGGGCGCGAGCGAAGTTGCAGGAATTATTGAACAACAAACTCGATGGCAGATATGTCTGACTGGTCGAAAAAGGATTTGGATCAACTGTTTCAGCAGGGAATGGAGCAAGACCATTTCGAGTACAACCCTGCGGCCTGGGAGCAGATGGAAGCTTTGCTTGAACGAGACAGGCGCCGTCGGCGAGCTATCATTTGGTGGTGGAGCGGAGCGGCTGCGCTGCTTTTGATCACGGTTGGTCTTTGGTTCTTGGTTCAAAATCCGGTTTTAGAAAAGGCAAAACCAACAACCGAATCGAGCTTGCCTCAGGCTACTCAAAACGAGCCGGAAGAAACGCAAGCGGAGCCAGGTTCCACGGATTTAAATCTAAAAATCTATCAAGAAATTAATAAGAATAAAAACGCCCAAACACCTATAAAACCTGATGTTTCCAAAGATAAATCGCGGCAAAGCAAGCTGCCGGTGGTTTTACGGGAATCGGAGCCTGAAGTTACACCCTTTTCAGAAAAACTAAACTCTGGTACAAAAAATAATGCCACGCAAGAGCCTGAAATTTCTTTGGTAAATGCTGAACTGGGATTGTTGCCTGCACTTGAACTGGAGGTAGTCCAATCATTAAATAAAATTACAATTCATTTGCCGGAAGCCCCGCCGACAGATGTTGCCGAGACAATAAAAAGCGAATTTGTGTTGGGGCTGCGCGGCGCAGGTGAATTGACCTCGGTGGGACCCGATGATTTCTCGCGCCGAAGCTGGAATGCGGGGATTTTCGCGGAATACCGCCTTGCCGGCAAATACAGCCTGGGGCTGGGCGCCAATTTTATTCGCAACCAATACCGCGCCGGTGCCGGTGAATATGTACCAGAATATGGCTTCTGGACGCGGGGAATTGCACCCACCTCTACCGAGGGTATGTGCGATATTATCGAGTTGCCGTTACAAATGAGTTTTTTCCCGAAGGGTTATCGTCAAAACGGGGTGTTTTTTAACGGCGGTATTACATCCTATATCATGTTGCGGGAAGATTATTATTATCATTATGATACTTATGACCCAGACCTGGTTCGCTGGTGGGCAACGGATGAAACTACTGAATATTGGTTTGGCATTGCACAATTTTCAGTGGGATATCATAAAATGCTCGGAAATAAAACCTCTCTGCAATTTTCACCGTATTTACAAGTACCGCTCAGCGGCGTCGGGCATGGACACGTAAGGTTGTACAGCATCGGAACGAGTTTAAAGTTTAATCTCCATTTGTAATAGCGGATGTAAATAAATTTTTAATTTCTTTAATTGTTTGAAGCTATGTATTTGAAAAATATAATAAAATTCTTTTTTTATAAAATAGTGATGGTCGTCAGCATTGCCTTCCTGCTTGCCGCCTGTACTTATGACAGCATGAACGATACTCCTGATCCGGATAATTGTGATACTGAGGATGTAATGTTTTCGATGGATATTATGCTCATTATACAAACTAATTGTTTCAACGGTTGTCACAACGGCAGCAGCCCGCTCAGTGGTTTCAGCCTGGAATCTTACGCGGCGGTAAAAGCCAAGGTGGACGAGGGGCGCTTGTATGGCTCGGTGGCGCATCTCCCCGGGTTTGTGCCCATGCCGCAGGGCGGTGGCCGCCTTCCCCAATGTGATATCGATCAGATCAAAGCCTGGATTGACGCGGGAGCGCCCAATAATTGATTTTTATTTTTTTATGATATAAGTTTTTATGACAACGTGATCCGATTAGAGCCGGAGCGTGCGAGCGTTCCGGTTATTTTTTATAAATTAAATCTTTTGGATCATATTCAAGTGACCTTTTTTATCTCTCGCCGTCCAAATTATAAAGTTTTATTTACACACGCCGATCCTGCATTGGCGCTAAAAACAAACCCCATGCGCGAAGATTTTTTGCACTACCTCTGGCGCACCCGGCGGCTGGAGATTTCAGACCTGCACACCACCGAGGGTGAACGCCTCGAAATTTTGCATTTTGGCATTTACAATCCCCACAGCGGTCCTGATTTTACGAATGTGCGCCTCCGAATCGGAGACACCATTTGGGCTGGTAATGTGGAAATGCATTTGCAATCCTCTGATTGGCAGGTACATGGGCATCAAAATGACCGTGCATATGACAATGTAATTCTGCACGTGGTGCTCGAAGAAGATCAGCCGGTTCACCGCGCCAATGGCGAGCGCATTCCCTGCCTGGAAGTAAAAAGCCTCGTACCGCCCAGATTATCAGCAACTTACCTCAAGCTTTTGCATAATGAACACTGGATTCCCTGCCAGCATCACTTTTTTCAGGTATCAGAAATGACCAAAACCCTTTGGCTGGAACGCCTGCTGGTAGAGCGTTTGGAACAAAAAACCGAAGCGATTGCGCAACTGCTTGCTCACAACGGCAACAATTGGGAAGAAACTTTCTATCAAGCGCTGGCGCGGAATTTTGGCATGCGGGTCAACGCCGAGCCATT
>CAZGAU010000250.1:0-1691 GCA_964523725.1 uncultured Saprospiraceae bacterium | reverse complement strand
ATCCGTATGGCACAGTTCGCCACGCTTTTATTTCAAACCAACCATTTATTTAGTAAAATGCTGGCCGCCGCGGATATAAATGAACTGGAAAACATGTTTGAACTCAAGCTTTCCAATTACTGGCTTACGCATTATGTGTTTGATAAAGCATCCAAGAAAAGTCAAAAAAAATTAGGCAAAAGCACGATTCATTTACTTGTTATTAATACCATCGCGCCGTTTTTGTTTTTATACGGAAAATTACGCAGTGAAGATCGCTATCAGGATAAAGCCTTTCAATTGCTGGAACAAATCCCGCCTGAAAATAATCATATCATTGAACACTGGCAAGAGCTGGGCATGACGCCAAATTCCGCCTACCAGACGCAAGCTTTATTGCAATTGAAAAATCAATATTGCGACCAAAAGCGTTGTTTAGATTGTGCAATCGGAAACGCGATTCTGCAGAAATAAGTAGAACCGAAGCGTTGTTCTGATCTCTTGCGAAAAAAATCTAAATTTGTAGCGTTGTAGCGACTGCTAACGGCTTACTGCTAACTAAAATTATGGTACAAAATATACTCGTAAAAATCCTGTTATTACCCTTTTCACTGTTGTACGGCTTGGGCGTGAGTCTGCACGATGTGGCTTACAGAGCGGGGCTGTTAAAAAGTATTAAATTCGACGTGCCGGTTATTTCGGTGGGCAATCTTTCTGTCGGTGGAGCCGGGAAAACACCTCATATTGAGTATCTTATACGTTTATTAAAAGATTATGTAAATGTGGCTACCCTAAGCCGGGGCTACGGCCGCAAGACCCAGGGATTCCTGACCGTACATCCGCAGATGTCGGCGCAACAAGTGGGCGACGAACCACTACAATTCAAGCGAAAATTTCCGGATATAACGGTCACTGTGTCCGAAAGCCGGGCTTTTGGCATACCGCAGATTATGATGGATCAGCCTGAAACACAGGTAGTTTTGTTGGATGACGCTTTTCAGCACCGGGCGGTGACACCGGGACTAAATATTTTATTAACCGAATATAATCATTTATTTACCCGCGACTGGCTGCTGCCTTCCGGGCGACTGCGCGAGTGGCGTTCGGGGTATCAGCGCGCCGATATTATTATAGTGACTAAATGCCCGCAAGAACTTCCCGATAGTGAACAGGCGCGTGTCACCAATGAAATCAAGCCTTTTTCCCACCAGCAGGTGTATTTTTCATATTATAAATACGGACAACCTTATTATATTTTTAATGCGCGTTATGTAGCGGATTTGCAATCAGACTGGCAGGTGCTGCTCGTTTGTGCCATTGCAAGAACGGAATATTTGACCGATTATTTACAAGAAAAAGTAGAATCTGTCACCATTTTAGAATACGCCGATCATCATTTATTCACCGAAGATGATATGCGGGAGGTAAAAGTGGCTTTCGACCGGATTCAAAGTGAGAAGAAAATAATCCTGACCACCGAGAAAGACGCCATGCGCCTGGAATTGCATCGCAAATTGCTGATAGACAATCAGTTGCCGGTGTTTGCTTTGCCGGTACAGGTGGAGTTTCATTCTGGGGGGAGCGAGCAGTTTGATCAAACGATCAAGGATTTTCTGTTGAATTTTAAAGTTTGATGTTCAAATAATGATAAAGTTGAAGCAGTTTGCATGTATTATATTTACCAGTTTTTAAAGATTGTTGTAAAGATTGCG
>CAZGAU010000249.1:0-5814 GCA_964523725.1 uncultured Saprospiraceae bacterium | reverse complement strand
AATCCATGAAAATATAGTCATAGTCATCCTTCACTTTATCGGCGATGGATTTCAAGACAAATTCGCGCCGCGAGCGCCCCGCCAACTCTAGCTCTGCGCCCACCAGATCGATGCTGGAGGGAATGATGTGCAGATTGGGCGTTTCGGTTTCATAAATTGCATCTTTGGGATCCACCTCATTGATGATGCAGTCGTAAATGGTTGCCTCGGATGGTTCTGGCATGATACCTACGCCAGAGGAAGAATTTGCCTGTGGATCGGCATCAATAAGCAACACTTTTTTATCTAAAATAGCGAGACTAGCGGCCAGGTTGATCGCAGTAGTGGTTTTTCCAACCCCACCTTTTTGGTTCGCAATTGCTACAACTTTTCCCATTTTGTTTGAGCATTTTTGATGTCAGACACCAGACCTTCTGAATCGGCTATGAAATCTGACTATTTGAAATATAATAACCAAAACCTTAGCAGTTGCTATTGAAATAAGTAATCAGTGAAGTTAGTTCCAGGTCTTGAAATATTGTTGATAATCAAATACTTAGATGTATTAATTTGAGTTATCAGCCATGTTTACATTTCCCGGCTTTCGCCAATGGATAGCAAAATTAATTCTTTTCCGCGTTTTGCGAAAGCATTTTTTGCCGCTTCATGGTCGATCTTGATATAACCAAAGGTATCATAGTGGCAACCTACAATGGTATCGCACTCAATAAAATCGCTGGCTATGGCAGCATCTTCGTACCCCATAGTGAAATCATCGCCGATAGGTAAAATAGCAAAATCCAGTTTTGGGCAAGTCATTGGGATGAGCTTCATGTCCATCGTCAGCGCCGTATCGCCGGCAAAATAAAAACAATTTTCGTCATTCCAAATCACAAAACCACCGGGATTGCCGCCATAAGTACCATCTGGAAAACTGCTGGAATGGATCGCGGTTACGTATTTGACGATGCCAAAATCAAATTTCCACTTTCCGCCATGATTCATGGGGTGACCGTTGATCTTTTTATTGCCATAATAGCCCACGATTTCAGCATTGGATACAATTGTGGCACCGGTGTTATTGGCGATGGTTTCTACGTCGGCTACATGATCGCCGTGCGCATGCGAAAGTAAGATAAAATCGGCTTTAAGGCTTTTAACGTTGATGTCCTTTGCAAGTTCGTTGGGGCTGATAAAGGGATCAAAAATGATGTTTTTACCTTTTACTTCCAATCCGAAAGCGGCATGACCGTAGTAAGTAATCTTCATAATGCACTTGATTTTTTCTTTGATAAAGACTTCCTACCAATATAAGGGCTTTTGTCAAAAACGAGGTTAACTCTAGCTTAATTTTCTGTCGGTTCTTCTATTTTTGAACAATTTTCAGCGTTTAGACATTTATTGTTTATTTTTATAAAAGCGTTACCAAGAATGATTACAGTAATATCGGGTACCAACCGAAAAAATAGCGAGTGTCTTCGTTTTGCTCAGAAATATGCAGAAATCATTCGCCAAAAAACAGAGGAAGAGGTAAGGCTTCTGGCGCTGGAAGATATTCCGCACGACTGGTTCCATACGGCAATGTACGAAGATGGAGGGCAATCTGTGAGTTTAACGCAATTACAGGATAAATACATGCTCCCGGCGGATAAATTTGTGTACGTAACTCCTGAATACAACGGCAGTTTTCCAGGGGTAGTTAAGTTATTCATTGACGCATGTTCGGTTCGGGAATATAAAGCCACCTTTAAAGGCAAAAAAGCTGCATTGGTGGGCATTGCGACGGGGCGAGCCGGCAATCTGCGCGGCATGGAGCACCTGACGGGCGTATTAAATCACGTGGGTACGGTTGTGATGCCAAATAAACTGCCGGTTTCCAGAATTAGTCAACTTACCAATGGTAATGGTGAGATCAGCGATCCACTGACTTTAAACATTATTGAAAAACACGCCGAGGAGTTCCTAACTTTTTAAGTTGTTGGTAATTAGCAATGTGTGCTGAAACGCAAAACGGGTAGTTCGCCATAGGCAAGCCACCCGTTTTTGTATGGTGCAAAAAAAATTATTGATTCACCTGCGTATTTGCATCAGCTCCACCTGCTACCACGCCTTTCAGCGAAAGGAAAGTTTGAGGTGGATTGGTGTTTGCGGTCAGGGTCACTTTCTGGTTACGGTTACCTGCTTTACCTTGAGTGTTGAATTCTACAACGATTTCACCAGTTTTGCCCGGAGCGATCGGCTCACGCGGCCATGTAGGCACCGTACAACCGCAGCTACCTTTAGCATCGGTCAATACCAGCGGCTCACTACCTGTGTTCTTGAATTTGTAGGTATGAGAAACCTTCACACCTTCCTGAACCGTACCGAAATCGAATTCGGTTTCTTGAAATTCCATAGTGGTCGCTGGACCAGTCGGAACCGTTGGTTGAACGGAAGCATCTGTGCTAGGATCAGTTGGTTGAACGCCCGTTTGGATTGCGTCACGAGCAGATTCTCTTACTTCTTTGTTTGCAGTCTGGCAGCTTGCGAACATAGCAATTACTGCTACTGCCAGGAGTACAGGTCTGATTTGCTTGAACATCATCATTTCTTTTTTTACGATTTTATTGAAGAATTTTCTTGTGGAAACTAAGTTGTTTTCCATAACAACTCAACTGCCCACAAAGTTAGGAAATGCATAAACAACTTGTGTTAACAGCTTTGGAATAATTGTTAACGAGGTGTTAATTTGGAAAGGGATGGAGATCAGGAGACTTGGTGGATTGGAGACCAGGGCCGTAAAAAAAGACAGTGTGCTGACAAAAGTCATTTGCGTTTGTCCAGAGTGGGGCTTATATTTGCACTGTCTTAATTTAGACTTAATATGAATAAAGTTAAAAACGCCGCTATTTTTGACCCGACACAGGTACAATTACCATTTCCATTGCCGGTAGTGCAAGGAAAAAAGGTGAAAAAAAAGTGCTGCAAAAAGTACAAGAAAGGAAAGCGTTGTAAGAGCTGTCCAGATAGATAATCAGCAAAATAGCCGACACAAAGGGCATTTCAGTCCTTTCCCGAAAATATTTTTTGCCCACGATCAGTGTAGCATTTATAGTCCTTTGAGGCTGCTGTGCAGTCTCCAATTTTTCTTCTCCTCTTTCAAATTATCATAAGTCTTTTATTTTTGCAATTCTATAAATCTCGCTTTTACAAAACAAAAGCCGATTTTTACCTTTTATATAAGTCAGAAAAACAAATACCCTGAAAGTATGCCGAAGAATTTGTTGATTGTGGAGTCGCCGGCGAAAGCAAAGACGATAGAGAAATTCCTGGGAAAGGATTTTACGGTAAAGTCGAGCTATGGGCACGTGCGCGATCTTGAGAAAAAAGAAGGCGCCGTGGATGTGGAAAATGATTTCGAACCAAAATATGTCGTCTCTCCCGAAAAGAAAAAAGTTGTCAAGGAACTCAAAGATTGGGTAAAAAAGGTAGATGAGGTATGGCTCGCAACGGATGAAGACCGCGAAGGGGAAGCCATTTCCTGGCACCTTTGCCATGTATTAGGATTGAATGAAAACTCTACAAAACGTATTGTTTTTCGGGAAATCACCAAATCAGCCATCCAAAATGCCATCCAGCAACCGCGCACAGTTGACATCGATCTGGTGAATGCCCAACAGGCACGCCGGATTCTTGATCGTTTGGTAGGGTACGAATTATCTGGTGTGTTGTGGCGCAAGATCAAAGGCAAGCTCTCCGCAGGAAGGGTGCAATCAGTAGCCTTGAAACTGGTTGTAGAGCGCGAGCGGGAGATCATGAACTTTAAGGCAACACCATTCTACCGGATCGTTGCGATTTTTAACGTCAAAAACGAGCAAGGTAAAACCGTTGCACTCAAAGCTGAAGCACCTCAAAGATTTGATACAGAAAAAGATGCTTCTACTTTCTTGAAAAATTGTGTCGGTGCTACTTTCAAGATTGATGACATCGAGGTTCGCCCGCTCAAGCGTCGCCCGGCTGCACCGTTTACCACTTCTACCCTGCAGCAGGAAGCCAGCCGGAAGCTCGGATTTTCGGTATCCCGCACCATGTCGGTGGCGCAGCGCTTGTACGAATCGGGTCATATTACCTATATGCGTACCGACTCGACCAATCTAAGCACTCAGGCAGTTGGCGCTATTGCGCAAGAAATTGAAAAACAATACGGTAAGCAATACGTTCAGACCCGCAACTATAAAAATAAAGTAGCCAACGCCCAGGAAGCGCACGAAGCGATTCGCCCCTCGTATATAGATCGTCATACGGTGACTTCAGATCGAGATGAACAGCGCTTGTACGAACTGATCTGGAAACGTACGATTGCTTCACAAATGTCGGACGCTCAGTTGGAGAAAACCGTTGTGAAAATTGGTATTTCCAGTATGCCCAATGAACATTTGAACGCAGAAGGCGAAGTGCTGAAATTCGATGGTTTTTTGAAAGTTTATCTGGAGTCGAAAGATGATGACGACGAGGAAGAAGCAAAAGGCATGCTGCCGCCGCTGAAGAAAGGACAGAGCTTGCCGCTCAACAATATGACTGCAACCGAGCGTTTCACCCGTCCGCCCGCACGCTATACGGAAGCGAGTCTGGTGAAGCGTCTGGAAGAACTGGGCATTGGTCGTCCTTCCACCTACGCACCGATCATTAGCAAAATCATGGAAGAAGGCAAAGGCTATGTGGTGAAAGAAACTCGCGACGGCGTGGAGCGTAAATACACAGTTTTGACCTTGAAAGATGGAAAAATTGATAAAAAAGAAGAGTCCGAAATAACCGGCGCAGTTAGTAATCGTCTGATTTCGACGGATTTAGGTATTACGGTGAGCGACTTTCTGGATGAGCATTTCGATGAAGTGATGGATTACAAATTCACTGCAGAGATCGAAAAGCAATTTGACGAAATTTCTAACGGGAAGCGCCAGTGGACTTCCATATTAAAGGAATTTTACAAACCTTTTCATGAAAAGGTGGAAGAAACCCTGGAAAATGCAGAGCGCCCGACCCGGGAACGCATTCTCGGCAAAGACCCGGAAACCGGTCGTACTGTGCTGACCCGCATGACGCGCAACGGTTCAGTGATCCAAATCGGCACGCCGGAAGAATTGGGCGATGATGAAAAACCGAGATATGCCAACCTTCGCCCCGGGCAATCGATTGAAACGATTGAGTATGAGGAAGCAATGAAGTTGTTCCAGTTGCCGCGCGATTTGGAAGCTTATAAAGGGGAAGAAGTAAGCATAGGCGTAGGACGCTACGGACCCTATGTGAAGTTTGGTGATAAATTTGTCTCTATACCGAAAGGAGAAGACCCGCTTTCACTTTCCCGCGAACGTGCAATCGAACTGATTGACCAAAAACTGAAAGAAGACGCACCGGTAGGTACTTACAAAGGCGAGCCGATTACCAAGGGCAAAGGGCGCTTCGGACCATTTTTGAAATGGAAAGATTATTTTGTCAATGTGCCAAAAAAGTACGATTTTGACAATCTAGCCCTGGAAGAAATGCATACGCTGATTGAAGCCAAGGTGAAAAAAGAAGCCAATCGTTATATCAAGCGCTGGGAAGATGAAAAAATCGATCTGGAAAACGGCCGTTGGGGACCATTTATTCGTTTTGGCAAGGAAATGATTTCACTTCCTAAAAAGGATGGCAAAAAAATTACTTCCGAAGAGGCCAAAGAAATGACGCTGGAAGAGGTAAAGGCGATTATCACCGAAAAAATCCCGGACGCATTCGAGGAGAAAAAGAAAAAGTCGGCTAAGAAATCGACGACGAAAAAAAGTACGGCCAAGAAACCAGTTGCTAAAAAATCAACAT
>CAZGAU010000248.1:0-5935 GCA_964523725.1 uncultured Saprospiraceae bacterium | reverse complement strand
GCCTTGCTGCTCTTGCACGACAAGGAAGGCAAGAACGAATTCAGCATCCTGCGGGATGACCTGGCGCATATCGTAGGTACCGCCAAGGAAAGCGTGATTCGCATGCTGACGGAATTCAAGGAAGACGGCTATATCGACATTGTGGACGGCGCCATCACGATCAAAAATCGACAGAAGTTAGAATATATGCCGGGGTAGGGAGACGGAGTGATCGGGTGAGTGGGAGACAGTGGGACTAGGGGCGTAAGACGCTCAAAATCCTGGATTAACAGAATTTAATCCTCAATTCTTTCACCGGCTCTTAAAAAAGGCTATTTTTACGGCAGAGAGCTACACCCAACCAACTTCAGTATTATGGAAACCACGCTTACAGAAGCCAGGATATTTCTGGAATCCTTCACGCCGTTGCACTGGGCGATCGCCGGTGCGGTTTTGCTGCTGATCTTTATTGTTATTGCCGTAAATGCCAGTCAAGGCCGGAAACGTCGCGAAAAAGTAGCGCCAAAGTTGATACTGGAGGCTTTCCAGATTTCTCCGCTGGGCAGAGATGCTTATCTTAAAATCAAGAATAATGGCGAGCCTGCCACGCTTACTTCCTTGTTTGTGCGTGGGCGGCGCGATATTGTGTTCAAAAATGCCTTTGCCGGGCATCAGCTGGAGAAAGGCAAAGTGTATGGAATCCTGATGGAAGCCGCTTCTCAGGAAAAAATCGCTGCCAATTTTTCGGTCGAACTCACCTATTTTGATACAAAGCGCAATGTGTACCGCCAGTCTTTTGATCTGGGTAATAATGCCACTCGCCAGCCAAAACTGATACAGGCCGGAAGATAGGTTCAAAAAACATGATGCGGATTTTTTGCTTAAATAATATTATTTGATATAGACATGTGTAAAAACCAGTATTGCAAATGCTTTGTCCAAGTATTAACAATAATATTAATTTTTTAGAAATATTTTGACCTGCTAAATACGGGATGAAGCGTGAACCATTTTGATGGTTTCAGGTTACAGTGGTGATTTGAAATAAATGAAGTTATGACAACGGGCAAAATGATTTCGCAAGATACTATATATCAATTTACTGTAAATGACCTCGAAGGAAACCCCGTCGAATTGTCACAATATGAAGGCAAGGTGCTGCTGATTGTAAATACGGCTTCGCAGTGCGTGCTGACGCCCCAGTTAGGTAAGCTCGAAAAATTGTACCAGCAATTCCACGGCCAGGGTTTTGAGATAATTGCTTTTCCTTCGGATGATTTTTTAAATCAGGAACCGCTTGAAGGTGAGGAGATTAAGTATTTTTGTGTTAATAATTTTGAGGTGTCGTTCCCGATTTTTGATAAAATGCACGTCAAGGGAAATAAAGCTTCTGATCTTTATCAATTTTTGTCCAATCGCCAGGTCAATGGCCGCGTCAACACTGCCCCGGTTTGGAATTTTCATAAATACCTGATCGATCGTGAAGGCAGGGTCGTGGATCATTTCTATAGTTTTGTGAGTCCGACCTCATTCTGGGTCAAGCGCTCCATCCGCAAATTGCTGAAATCCTGAGTCGCTTCAACTTATCTGTCGTAAAGGTTGTTGTTTAAACTTGTATTTTTGCCTCAGCCCGCACAGATACTTGCTAATGTGCAGGGAACCAAACATTTTAAACGATTCAGATGAAAATAGACATTCTGGCCATTGGCGTGCATCCGGATGACGTCGAGTTGAGTTGTAGCGGCACCTTGCTGCGGCATTTGAATATGGGCAAAACCGTTGGTTTGCTTGATCTCACCAGAGGCGAACTCGGCACCCGCGGTACCGCCGAAATCCGTGACCGGGAAGCTGCCGACGCTGCCAAACTCATGGGCGCTGCTTTTCGAAAGAACCTGGAAATGGCCGATGGTTTTTTTGAATACAACCGTGATAATATTACGAAAATTATTCAGGTGATCCGCTGGAGCCAGCCGGATATTATTCTAGCGAATGCCCTGAGCGACCGCCATCCCGACCACGGCAAAGCAGCCAAACTGATCGCAGATGCCTGTTTTTATTCAGGTTTGATAAAAATCCCGAGCTACGATGAGGAGGGCAATCTCCAGGATCGCTGGCGCCCCCGGGCGGTGTATCATTATATTCAGGATCATAATCTGACTCCCGATTTTGTGGTGGATATTTCGCCCTACATGGAAAAGAAAATCGAACTGGTGAAGGCGTTTCGCTCGCAGTTCAGTCTGCCGGACGCGGAGGAGTACAAACAAGAGCTCAGCACCCCGATTTCGGGAGAAGATTTCCTGGATTTTTTGTACGCCAAAGCCCGTAGCTACGGGCGCATCGCCGGATTTGACTATGCCGAAGGCTTTAATGCGGCGCGTACGCCTGGCGTGACGGACTTGTTTGATTTAGTGTAGAATTGAAGCGCTCCGGCAAATAACAATTGGGCAAAAAATAGTAATAACCAGTACCGAAAACAGCAAACCACCGATCACGCCGGCAGCGAGTGCATACCAGAACACATCCTGATTGCCCACGGTCAGGAAGGGAACAAGTCCTAAGCTGGTCGAAAACACTGTAAGCAATATGGGCACGATTTTATGATAAAAAGCTTTTGCATAAAGTGTAATATCCGAACGCATGGGCTGTTTGCTTCGAAATCCATTAAAATCATTTAGTATGAAAATCAAACTATTTACTACAAGCCCGCTCACTACCACAAAAGAAGTATAACCACCCTGATCAAAGTAAATATCAAACCAGTAAAATGTAAGGAAAATTCCAATAAAAGAAACGGGTATTAATAGAATGATTGCCAGTGCCTGACGTAATGATTCAAACTGAATAGAGCATATAAAGAATATAAGTCCGATTACCAGTAATAATAATCCGTATAATTTTTGGTTCTCTCGCCCGGTTCGCCAGCTAGTTTCTTCCATTGTATAGCCCAGCGGCATTTCCAGGCGCATTTCTTGCATACATTGTTTTAAATATTTACTACCAAATTGTGCACTGCCGGTGTATTCAAATTCTACCATCCGAATATATTGCTGATTTTCTTTATGTAAAGAATTGCTGGCTTTCTTTTTTTCTATGATGCCTGTATTACTAAAATTATAAAAAGTGCTATCGGAAGTGCGTAATGTTTTATTTTGTAATAGCCACAGATCATTATTTGTAATATCATGATTCATGAGTCTGACTGCCGTGCCGTCGAGTGTGCTTAAAGAGCTTGTCGCAATTCGGTTAAATGATTGTAATGAATTACGCACATATGATAACGGAATATTCATCTGAGCAAGTGCCTGTGAATTTACCGACATTTCATACTGATATAAATCTTTTTCCCACCAGTTAATATTAGCATCGGTATTTACTTCCTGAATCCGCGGATGCACCAGTAATTTTTCGGCAAAACGGTTCGCCTGGTGTTCCAGTTCATTTTTATCATAACCGTACATCATCACGCGAAAACGTGGCGGCGCGCCGCTGTTGTCATTGCTAAATCCACGACCTACGCCGTAAATGTTCCATTTCACGCCGCCCAGATTAATGCTGTAGGCGATCATACGGCTGCGTAATATGTAAGGAAATGATAAATCATAACCAGAATTGAAATAAACCTGCGTCATACCAAACTGCCCGCTGGAGACTTGTGTGGTAAATTGTTTAATTTCAGTATCAAATTGCGCTAAATATCTCTCTACTTGCCGGAAAACGGCGTTCATTTGCTCCAGGGTGGCGCCGGGTGGCATGCTTCCCTGAATGTAAAGAATCGTTTCGTCGGGTTCGCGGTAAGCGGAGCCTTCATAGACATATTGAGTAAATAAACGCAAGGTGCCACCCAATAATTTATTAACAACGGGCTTCATATGATCTACATACCAATCACTTCCGAGAGTTTTATTATATAATTCCTGGTTTTCTATTTTATTAGGTAATAAAAATACCGGCAATCCAAATAATAAAATCGTGGCGATAATAACTACTGACCGATACCGGCACAACCAGGCGAGTATTTTTTCGTAAAGCGACATAACAATAAGTTGACGTCGTTTTTGAGCAAAATTTACCCGCTTCTTTTTTGTAGTTAAGGTGATTTTTTCCAGTAAAGCGGGCACTAATAACGTTGCAATAACAAGAGATACACTTAGATTGATGATAATAACTTTAGCAAAATCCAGTAAATTGGTCTTCCAGAGATCGGGCAGGAAAAATATAATTATTAAAGCCGAGATGGTCGTAAGCGTAGCGGCCAGCAGTGCCGGAAACACACGCATATTGCCCTGAGTGCGCAGGTGGTGCGCCATGACGATCGTATTGTCAATGACCATGCCGAACGAAACAGTAACACCCGCTAATGCATAAAGATGAATATCCACTTTAAAAAGATAATAAAAAATAAATGCCAGCCCCAGATTAGCAATCAGACTAAACAAAATTACCATTAAGTATCTGAAACTGCGATAAAATAACAATATGAATACGAGTAAAATAGATAAGGATAACAAAGTGCGCTCGCGAATTTTATGCAATTCTTCAAGTAAATATTCTGTGGAATCATCTTCCAGATGCAGGCGATAGGAGGCAGGCAGGCCCGGCGCAAGCGCTGCAATGCGGCTTTTAATATCCTGAGCCAGTTGAATCGTGTTTACGTGGCGCTCCGGGAAGAAGATCAGGCGGACGCTGTTTTGCCCGTTGATGCGATAATGCTGACGTGGCGGGCGCTCCGACAATTGTACTTTTGCAACGTCTGCCAGTCGGAAAATCCGTCCGTCAAGCGATGAAATAACAATATGTTTCCAGCTTTCCTCATTCAGCGCATCTTCGTTTTGATGATTACGCAACTGAATAAAAATATCATGTGTTCCCTGCGATATGATACCCAGTGCTTCACTTTGAAAATGCTGCCGGATGGCTTCAGAAAGCTGCGCAGGTTGTATCCGTAGAGCCTCCAGTTGGCGGGCATCGTAGCTGATAAGCCACTCCTGTTCGTTGCCGCCGGTCACTTGTATAGAGCGGATTCCCTCGGTAAGCGCGAGTTGCGGATTGAGCCGCTCCAATGCATGCCGATATAATGTGGTAGGGCTATCATTACCACTCAGTGAATAAACCAATAGCGGTCGTTCTTCCTGCTCCTCGTCGGGTTGATTGACCTGGATCGTCGGATAACGCAAGCCTTCCGGGAGTTTAGGATATAATTGACGGACCTTGGAGGCTATTTCAAAACGTAAATAATCCAGCGGGGCATTTTTATCAAAATCCAGCCGGATATTACCATTTCCATTACCTGAAACGGAGTAAATTTTACGTACGCCTTTAATCAAACTAAATGTGCCCTCCAGCGGGGTGGTCACTTCCTGCTCTATCACCTCCGGCGAGGCTTCGGGCCAGGCGTACTGCACGGATACGGAAGGCGCCTGAGCTACCGGCAGAAACCGCAGCGACAAGCGCGACACCAGCCCGACCCCGATCAGTGTAAGCACTGTAAATGACATGAGTACCGAAAAAGCGGAAAAACGCATGATATCATGTTTAGCACACAATGTACAAAAATAGCTGCATAAAATGGCACCGCAATGTAATGATAAGTGAAAAATTCGTTATCATTGTATGATAAAAATGGATAATTATAAATACACCTAAACCGCTGTTCAACGTCATGACGAAGTACCCTGAAATCCCGCATCACCTGCTCGCTGGCGCCAAGAGCCGTAAAGACCTGGCCAGCGAGTACAGCATCAGCGAAAGTACCTTATACCGCCGCCTGAAAGCCGAAGGTATCGAGCTGCCACGCCGCCTGCTCCTGCCCAAAGATTACATCATCGTGTATCAAACACTGGGACCGCCGAGTGTACCCCCCCCCCGAAAAAAAATAGAAGAAAATATGCAATAGTGCCTCCAGGGAAACCAGTTGACCGAAGATGACCGATTTTGACGGCTTTTGACCGAAGATGAC
>CAZGAU010000247.1:0-6025 GCA_964523725.1 uncultured Saprospiraceae bacterium | reverse complement strand
AGCCATGAGTTATCCTTTTGATAAATCCGTGCCGCGCTTCAAAGGTAATACCTCTGATCGTTAATTTAAAGATGCTTTTAATAAAATAGCACTAATAAAATAAAAAAAAGGAAATTACCGGAGCAGGCAATCGCTTGTTCCGGTAATCGAACCAATCAATCCTGATAATCACTTGTAGGGATTGTAGGCATGGGTATTTTTCCATTGATTTTTGCCTGAACCTCGGCCAGCGATTTCAAGGAACCATTGTCGTTGAAATATTTCTTAAGCCAGATGGCACATTCTGTAAATGTGTTGAAACAATGCTCATGAGGCACAAGCCCTGGAACCAGGTTGATGCGCTTGAGCATATCAAAAGGCTGATCTTTTAAACCGGTAAAGACGATAGCAACACCCTGAGCCTGAAGGTCATGGATTGCTTCTTCCATTGCATAAAGCCCTGATTGATCAATATAAGGCACTTTGCCCATTCGCATTACGACTACCTCCACCTGCGGCATTGCTTTGATCAATTCCTGGAACCGGGAAGCAAAGCCAAAGAAAAGCGGCCCATCAAAGTGCTTGATATAAATTTTGGTACCGATTTCGTCCACCAGCCCTACTTCGTCACTCCAGGGAATTTCCGGAGAGAATTTTTTAATCGGGGCAGATCTGGTGCGATGATCCACCACATCCGAAACGGTTTTCATAAACAGCAAAGATGCCATTACCATACCAATTGCAACAGCCTCCAGCAAACCGACGAAAACCGTCAATAGCAATACGACAACCATTACCACCGCATCAGTACGCGGAATCTTACGAATATGACGAAATCCTTTATAATCGATAATACTGATACCTACGGTAATCAAAATACCTGCAAGCACAGCGTTGGGAATATTCCCGACCAAAGTACCCAATCCCAGCAAAATAGCCAGCAATAAAGCTCCCGCAATCACACCGGAAATACGAGTCTTACCGCCCGAATTAGCATTGATCACCGTACGCATGGTTGCACCGGCGCCTGGCAAGCCACCGATCAGTGCAGAACCCATATTACCAATACCCTGACCAATCAATTCGCGATTACTGTCGTGCTTGGTTTTGGTAATGTTATCGGCTACTACGGAGGTGAGCAACGAGTCAATAGCCCCCAATGCACCCAGCGTGAAGGCATATTCGAGAATCAGCACCAAAACACTGGTATCGGTGAAAACACTGAAAAAGCCCAGATGTACTGCAGGCAGGCCGGTAGGCACACCACCCGGAGTACTGTCTTTGATGAAAGTCACCTCCCCACCGCTCAAAAAGAAGAAGGCGGCAAGGGAAATAGTTACCAGAGCAACCAGCGAACCGGGCACGGCTTTGGTTATTTTTGGAAAAAAGTAAATGATGCCGATAGTGGTAGAAGCCAGCAAGACCGAGAATATATTAAAAACAGAGGGAATATTACCTAAACTCGTAATGACGCCAACCGTACCGCCACCGGGGGATGAAGCGCCAAAAAACGGAAAAATCTGTGTGATAATAATGATCACCCCGATCCCGCTCATGAAGCCGGAAACTACGGGGTAGGGAATGTATTTGATGTATTTTCCCAGACCAAAAACCCCGAAGAGTAATTCTATTAAACCTGCCAGGAAAAAAGTGGCAATAATGATAGGGAAAGCTGCTTCAAAGCTCCCGGCGAATCTGATAGCCTCAGAGATAACAACCGCAGAAACAACGGTCATAGGAGCGGTGGGACCGCTAATTTGAATGGGGGTACCGCCAAAAATGGCTGCTAACAATCCAATGGCAATAGCGCCGTACAATCCGGCAATCGCACCTAATTCTGTTTGGGCACCGAACGCCAGCGCCAGTGGCAGTGCTACGATACCAGCGGTAAGACCGCCAAATAGATCTCCTTTGATATGGGAGAAGTCGAGCTGTAGATACTTCTTCAACATAAGAATTTAAGGCTAAAAGGTTTATTAATAGTAGCTGTTTTACAAAAATACAAAAACTATGGCGTAAGAGAGTTAAACTTTTCTTAACGATTGTAAAACCGAAAAAAATCAGGAGTGGAAAAAGAGAGAGGTTATTAAATCATAACCCCTCCTGAAAAGCCTCAGTCACCATGCGAATTCAGCCAGACGAGGCGTCTGACTGAAACGATATCTTGCGAGTTTTTTATTTACTACGGAGAATAAAGCTTATGGAAAAAAACTATTTGTGAAAGCTTTACTCTTATTGTTCAATAGTAAAACATTGACTATTGAAAAAGGTTTGCTGCACAGGGTAAAATTTAACGGGAGTATTTAAGCCGGTACGACTTCTTCTTCGGCTTCCTTTTTGCCAAGGTAAACCAACTGAAAACCTTCCACAATTTCCAGCTCGTTCGTCTGATTGGGAATGGGATGCAATTGTCCAGACAATTCTTTGTAGAAGAGAGGAGCCTGGTTGGGGTCGGTTGCCATTTTTTTGACGAGCGCCGCCAACTCTTTATTGCTGTCAATTTGCACCTCATGAATGGAAGGATAATCCCGGGCTACTTCGTTGAGGTTCAGAAAATCGTCCGTATAGGAGAAAATGCCTTGTTCGGGCAGTTTGGTTTTATCACGCTTCAATTCATCGGAGGTGAGTAAGCGAAAAGTACCGTTTTCACCGAATATTTTTTGATAGCGTTTAACAGTATAGTCATTGACGTCCGGGTTGCTGGTCATCGCAATGAGATAACCAATGTCCACCAGCTCAATCTGGTCGCTGAGATCATCCGTATAAATATTGGCGACCAAAGCCTCAATGCCCATTCTCCGGGCCTTATTAATATTAGATTCGTTGCTATCCACGATTACGACGTGGCGGTTATTCTTTTTTAAATATTTTGCCAGAATTCGGGAAGCCTGATTCGCCCCGATAATGAGAATGCCGGTGGAGGTTTCCTGTGTCACACCCAATAATTTGGCAACCAACCTGGCCGTTGTTGCATTTAACAAAACGGTACCAAGTACAATCATAAAAACCAGCGGGGTAATGTATTCGGCGCCAGGTACTCCATCGCGCGATAACGTAATGCCGAAAAGAGAGGCGATACCAGCTGCCACGATGCCCCGGGGACCTACCCAGGAAATAAAGATTTTTTCATTAATATGAAGTTCGGATTGAATCGTACTCAACAAAACCCCCAGCGGACGAAGAATCAATACGACGACCCCAAATAGGGCCAGGGCACGCCAGTCGCTGAGAATAAGCCCCAGTTGTGCCATATTAATATTGGCAGCCAGCAAAATAAACAGAATAGAAATCAATAATACACTCAACGATTCCTTGAAATGTAAGATATCCTTCATGCGCGGTACTTCCAGATTGCCCAGCACCATCCCCATGACTACTACTGAAAGCAATCCGGATTCATGCGCCAGGAGATCGGAGATCACAAAAACGCTCAGTACAAATGCCAGCGTAAAAACATTGAGCAAAAAACGCGGTACTCCATCTGATTTTATCAGCCAGTACAGTGCGTAGGCCGCCACCCCTCCCAGGGCCAGCCCGATCAGAATAATTTGTGCGAACGTAATCAATGCATGGGAGGTAAAGGCGGCTCCGCCCTCAGAAGTACGGATGAATTCAAAAACGATCACCGCCACCAATGCCCCGAGCGGATCAATGAGGATACCTTCCCACTTCAGTACTGTAGAAACATTGCGGTTGAGCGGGACGTTTTGGAGAATGGGCGCGATCACCGTCGGACCGGTCACAATGATCAGTGCCGCAATTTGAAAGGCTATTGGCCAGGTTAATCCCATAATAAAATGTATAGCCAGACCCGCCCCGATAAAGGTAATCAGAGAGCCAACGGTTATCAATTTTAAAATAGCAGGCCCCACCCCTTTGATCTCTCGGCGTTTCAGCGTCAGACCACCTTCAAACAGAATAATGCCAATAGCGAGCGAAACGAAGTAAAACAGGTATTCATTGGGAAATAGACCGATATTTTTCTCCTCGTCATAAATAGGTTCAATCAGCTTGCTGCCATCTTTTGTCCATAGGGTAGATAGCGGGCCAACTAGCAATCCGATAATAATAAGGGGAAGGATCGCGGGTACCTTGATTCGCCAGGCAAGCCATTGAGCAAGGATGCCCAGGATAATAATTCCAGCAAGTTCGACCATAGTAACGTGGTTAGCAACAAATATACGGCTAAAAATATAATACTTTCAGCTAGTAAAGCTTTGCTTCTATTATGAAATGCGAATATTCGTCTTCTTGTTTAGTAAATTATTTTTACAAGGAAGTTTTATAGAAAACATTACTTGCGGTAATCCAGTGCCGGCGGACGATCTCCGAGTAAAGCACCATATTTAAAGTCTTTTCCTCTGCGCTTGCGCAGCTCTTCCCAGGCTTGTTCGATGGTTTTTGGTGAATCAAATAGATCCATAGCCGTAAGCGCAATCGTTTTTGCGGCCATCATCATGCCCTTATGCCCGATGCTGGTACCTCCGGCTGCCACCGCCTGCCAGCTGTGCGCAGGCGTACCCGGCACCCAGGTAGCGGTATTCAGACCTACTGTTGGCACTACCCAGCTGATATCCCCCACATCGGTCGAACCGCCGCTGCCTTTTTCTTCTACCGCAAAAGGCTCAATGGCATTGGTGGATTCCAGGGCAGGCACCGTGCCTGGTAGCGTTTTTTGGACTTTTTCCGCGAAGGCTTTTTCCTCGGCTGTATAAGTATAGCCGCCTACCGTTCTAAGATTAGCATCCATGATTTTTCCAAGCGTTTCATTGGGCATCAGGTTGTAAACTCCCCCCGTGATTTCATATTCCATGCGGGTTTCTGTGCCCAGCGCCGCGCCTTCTGCCGCTTTGATGATGCGATTCCAGACCGAGCGGGTTTCTGCCGCCAATGGATGGCGGGAATAATAATACACTTCCGCGAAAGCTGGTACTACGTTGGGCGCTTCCCCGCCGCGCGTGATCACATAGTGAATCCGCGTTTCCATTGGCACATGCTCGCGCATCATGTTGACCATATAGTTCATCGCTTCGACTGCATCCAGTGCAGAGCGACCGCGCTCCGGCGCACCGGCAGCGTGCGAGGCCGCACCGTAAAACCGGAATTTTCCGCTGATGTTTGCCAGCGAACTACCCGCCACTGCTGAGTTTCGTGAACCCGGATGCCAGTGCAATACCGCGTCCACATCTTCAAACAATCCTTCCCGTACCATATAAACTTTCCCCGAACCGCCTTCTTCCGCCGGTGTGCCGTAGAAACGGATCGTGCCCGATTTTTTATTGGCAATCAGCCAGTTCTTCACCGCTATGGCTGCCGCACTGGAAGCCGTGCCAAATAAATGGTGACCGCAAGCATGACCGTTATTAGTTTCAGTTCTTGGCTGCTTTTCCGGCGTAGCCTGTTGCGAAACGCCCGGCAATGCATCAAATTCTCCCAGGATACCAATCACAGGCTTCCCTGAGCCATAACTTGCCACAAAAGCTGTGGGCATGTCTGCCACACCACCTTCAATGGTGAATCCGGCATCTTTTAAAACCTGTTGCAATAATGCCGAACTTTTGGTTTCCTGATAACCCAATTCGGCAAATCCCCAGATTTGGTGTGCAATTTCTGCGTATTGATTGTATTTTTTATCAATAGATTGAAGTACGTCCTGCTTTGTCTTTTGAGCAAACAACAAGGCTGTGCAAAAAAGGAAGGTACCTGCTAAGAATAAAGGCTTCATGGATGTCAAAATTTTTGTTAGGTGTTCTTTTACTAATCCAAAGTCGAAAGATACAAGATTTTTGGAAAATGAACGCCTAAGGAATCATATGGAAGGCACGAATGGGAATAAAAAAAGGGCAGAGCCTTCGCCCCGGCCGGAAAAAGTGGTTACCCAATGATTACAGGTGCCACACCTTAGTTACGAGGTGCGGCACCTGTTTTATTACTGGGATTGTATTACAGCTTTATGAAGTGTATATCACAAAAGATGTATTCCGATATCATATTTTGATTTTTTGTGTAATATCTTGTCGTTTTTTCTCAAAAGACGTGATACACG
>CAZGAU010000246.1:0-6227 GCA_964523725.1 uncultured Saprospiraceae bacterium | reverse complement strand
AATTCGTGGACTCATAATTAAAATCAAAGCGCCAGAAATCATATTTTGGCGTAAAACCGTCCTGGCAATGAAAAGCGCTTAAAACATATGGTGTTAAATCTTTAGCGGTGTTGTTCATGAGATTACCCGAACAGAAACCAGTTCCTTCCTCCACCACTACAATCACCCGGCAAATGCCGCGTTTCTGGTTTTGCCAGTTTGTTCCCTCCGGGCAGTTGACGTTGACATTACATGCTGTTGATGCTCCAAAACCAAATTCATTTTCCAGGATAGTTTTCTCTTCGGTTACTTCTTTTTTATATGCATGATCGATCCGGAAAAGATGCAGCACGCCTAGTCCGCGTACTTCCTTCGGTTCAAAATATTCCAAAACAGCGGTTTCACCATAAATAAACCCGGTCATAAACGTAAAATTGGGTGTATTGCTCGCATACGTATAAGCCCCGTGCACCTGAGTTCCATTTTCATTATACATAAAAAGAGTAGCGCCAGGTGGCAAATAAAGATCGTCGTACAAAAACAATAGACCTTTAGCATCGGCGGAACGGATTTTCAAACGCCAGAGCCGGTCACCATTGCCTAACTCCAGCCATTCGCCAGCATTTTGCAAGCCAAGGTCAACTTTGATCGGCGCCGCAACCCGTACCCCGGGGTTTTCCAGGTCAGCTTTGAGAATTTTCTTTAAATCCAGGGCAGGTAAAGTGATTGTTTTAAGCTGTAAATCAGTGTATTGCGCCTGAAATTCTGGTGTGAGGCTCAACGGCGTGCCACCACGGCTGATTTGCGCTTCGACCGGAACGAGACCGGAAAGAATTATCAAAATGCAGCATAATTTTTGGAAAAATCGAATCATAAATAATCACCCTTTGTGTACATGAAATTATCTGAAAAATACAATTTTTTTCGAGTTAGATGCCCCGAGGTCTGCAAAGGATGACTACAGAAGTGATTTAATCGAAGGTTTCTCCTGCAAATGTAAGATTTTGTAAGCGAAATCCACGCGATCAGATAAGAAATCTTGGTCAGTTTCCACTCGGCTATCCGTTGCGCCTGAAAATCAGTTCCGGATTAAACAATATTTTAGTGCACCCTGCAATCGGCAAAATAAATAAACCTTTGGGGCATGTTCCTGTTACAAAATAATATTAATCATCTATATCATACTTAATATAACGTGCAAAAGTCAGGAACACCGCTGATGAATTTTTTTCAAAAAATCTTTCCCAATTATTTTAGAAAATTTTTTACAGAATTTTTTAAAAGTGAAAGTGCATCAGCTGTGCTGCTCTTGATTGCTACTCTTATTTCCATTATCCTTGCCAATACACCGTTTCGCGAAACTTATATGGATTTTTGGCATATGAAAGTTGCTGTTCCTCTGCCTTTTGTGGATTTGAATTTCAGCGTTCGACATTGGATTAATGATGGTTTAATGGTTTTCTTTTTTCTGATGGTAGGACTTGAGGTCGAGGAATCTATTTACATCGGTGAATTATCGGATTTTAAATCTGCTGCGCTCCCGATCATAGCGGCCATTGGTGGTTTGACCTTACCTGCCCTGATTTATTTCGGCTTTAACTGGGGCACCGAAACTCAGCCCGGCTTTGGCATTCCTATGGCTACGGACATTGCTTTCTCCATCGGTATTCTGGCGCTTTTGGGCAAGCGGGTGCCTTTCGCGCTGAAGATTTTCTTGACCGCCGTCGCTGTCGTAGATGATGTAGGAGCTATAATAATCATTGTAATTTTTTATTCTCAATCGCTTAATTATTTTGCACTTGCAATGGCGGCAATTGTATTGGCTGCCCTGCTCATTATGAACCAATTAAAAGCGCCGCTTTTATTATATATCATTCCGGGTGTTTTATTATGGTATTTTACTTATAAAGTCGGCATACATCCTACCATTGCCGGCGTTATACTAGCCTTCCTGATTCCTTTTGGCAGTGGTGGAGAAGGCTCGCCTTCTTACGAATTATTACATCTACTAAATAAACCGGTAGCTTTTTTTGTAATGCCAGTTTTTGCAATCGCGAATGCAACAATTTTATTTGAGGCAGATTGGGCTTCGTCCCTCATGCTGCCCGCCAGCCTTGGCACCATATTTGGACTCATAATCGGTAAACCGTTGGGAATTGTGGGCTTATCGCTGGTAGCAATCTGGCTTGGGCTGGCCAAGCTTCCAGAAAATGTGAGCAAAAACATGATATTGGGCGTTGGATTTATATCAGGAATTGGATTCACTATGTCCATTTTTATTACAAACCTTGCTTTTGTGAAAGAATCATTAATCAATGATGTAAAAATAGCTATCATAGTAGCTTCGGCAATTTCAGGTATTATAGGTTATTTATGGTTGAATTATGTTTTAAGAAAGAAAAATAAAGCGCCTGAGCCCGGCGTTGCTAATGAAAGTTGATTGTACAAAATTTCTCCTGTTATCCGGAACGTTTCTTCAATCTCCTCGGTTTAGCTAATCGTTTTTCGTTCCATTCGAAAAATAAAATCCCAAGCTGCCATATTTTAAACAATCCAACAAAAAACCATGGCTTCACCATCCCGACTGTTCCGCAATCCCTATTTTTCCATGCTGCGCACGGCATGGCACTACGCGCACGACGAGCGGAGTAGATACATGAAGGTGTACGCGATGTTTGTGCTGAGCAACGTAATGGTTGCGCTGGAGCCAATCATTTGGGGCTTGTTTATCAATGAGTTGCAAAAAACCGGTATCAATGCTATTCGCTCTGCCTGGATTTATGTCGCCGCTTTTCTATTTTTAAGGCTAGCCGATTGGGCCTTTCACGGCCCGGCAAGAATCATGGAGCGTGAACTGGGCTTTAATCTAAGTCGCAATTTTTTGCAGGAAATGTACCACAAAGCCCTGCATCTGCCCGTGAAATGGCATCAGGACCACCACAGCGGTGCCACGATCAACCGTATTCGCAAAGCTTACGAAGCGCTCAAAGAGTTTTTTCAGGACGGTTTTATGTACCTGCACGCCCTGGCAAAGTTTGTGTTTTCTTTTGCCGCTATCCTTTACTTTGCGCCGGTTTTCGGCTTTATCGCTTTCCTTTTGGGTATCGGCGTGGTTGTCATTATTTTAAAATTTGATAAACCTTATATCAAAACATTACAAGAAGTAAATGAAGGCGAGCATATCGTCTCCTCTACCTTATTCGACAGCCTGAGTAACATCATAACTGTCATCACTTTACGTTTGCAAAAGCGCATGGAATCAGGTTTATTACAAAAAGTAAATAATATTTTCCCGTCTTTTAAAAGTAATATAAGAATCAATGAATGGAAATGGTTCGTGGTGGATGGAATCTGTATTTCCCTGATCTATTCCATTATATTGATCGGTTATATGTATCAAAACTGGCAACCGGGCGAGGTGTTCCTGATCGGCGGGCTGGTCACACTAATGGGCTATGTGGGTCGATTTACCAGCGTTTTTCAAAACGTGGCCTGGCAATACACGCAGATTGTAAAGTATAATACCGACGTGGAAACCGCTAAAAGTATTATTGATGCTTATGCCGAACACCATCTGCCGGAGGAAGTGACCGTACTTTCGGATGATTGGAAAACCATTGAAATCAATAGCCTTAATTTCACCCACAACGAAGAATGGAATGGCGCCAAAACCACGCAGGGCTTGCACAATCTTGCCATTCGCATCAAGCGCGGACAACGCATCGCCCTGATCGGCGAAAGCGGTAGTGGCAAAAGTACCTTGCTATCTTTGCTTCGCGGCTTGTATCCGCCAGAGCCTGATATTGAAGTGATTATGGATGGAAAAAAATACTATTCATTGAATGTTATTAGCAGTCATGTGACACTTTTCCCGCAGGAACCGGAAATTTTTGAAAATACAATCGAGTACAACATCACGCTGGGCTTGCCTTTCGGCGAATCAGAGGTGGAGCATGTATGCGAAACGGCCCACTTTTCGGAGGTTATCACACAATTGCCAAAAGGGTTACAATCCAATATCCAGGAAAAAGGCGTGAATCTTTCCGGTGGGCAAAAACAGCGCTTGGCACTGAGTAGGGGCATCCTGGCGGCCCGGGATAGCCAGGTCGTTTTATTGGACGAACCTACCAGCAGCGTGGATCCCAAGACCGAGCTCAAGATTTATGAAAAAATTTTCCGGGAATTTGCCGACAAGGCGGTGATTTCTTCGCTACATCGTTTGCATTTGTTGACTTACTTCGACTATGTATATGTTCTTGAAAATGGTTATGTTGTAGATGAAGGAAGTTTTGAATATTTACGTAAAAACAGCTCCGTGTTTCAGGAATTGTGGCGGCACCAGGAGGAAAGCATACACCTGGGCGACCATGAGAAAGCGAGACCCTGAGCATCATATAATTAGCAAAGAAATCCGCGAACTTTTATACTATTATGCCCTGTATTTACGATGTATATCAGAGGAGAAATGAGTCTTACCTTCATTTCTCCTGTTTGATTATTTTTTTAAGACGACTTTAAAGTAATTTTTTTCATGAGAAGACAGCAACTACACCAATCACAAGTCAACCTGTCTTGCCCGGATTTATCGGCTACAACATATACCAACATGCATTTCAAACAACATTTCTATAAACTCTTTGTGGGTTTATTTATTCTGATTACCAGTGGTTTACATGCTCAGGAGGCTATGCAGGTCACGCGGTGTCTGGCGGTGGAATTCCGCCGTCCGGTGGTCAATGTTTTTGCCGATGCTGGCAACAACAAATGGGTTTCTGATGGCAAAAATCTCTATCAGGTTCAGGCAATTGACCTGGCGACCCCGGTGCAACTTAAGTCCGGTGAGCAATCGTTGCTCAACCTGCCTGGAGGCAACTACGATCTGCGTTTTCAGCAGGAAACATTGAATGCCATTCTAGGTGAAGGTTATGGCTCCATCAGCGCCACTTTTTTTGACAAAAACAAAGAAGAACTCTGGATCGGGACAACCCGGGCAGGAGTTTTCCAGATCAACGCCAAATCCGGTTTAAAACTGGAAAATACTTTCAACAACAAGAATTCCAAGCTGAAATCCAATAAAATCAACACCATCCTGGTGGATCAGTCGGGTGAAGTATGGATCGGTTCGGAAGAAGGAATGTTCGTAGGCAAAGGCAGTCGCTGGTCGCTGGAAGAAAAGCTGTTCAGCTTCGATCGGGTGATCGAATACGGATCCACGATCTGGATTTTGGGCGATGATTTTCTCTGGAAAGTCAATACCAGAGGCGCATGGATTCCGATCGATGTGGATGTGCGCAAACTGGAGGGCTTGATTCGAGATATCGCAATTGATTTGCAGGGGCGCTTGTGGATTATTTCCCAAATCGCAACTCGTTTTGATCCCGAAACAGATACATATGAGACTTTTGGTCCAATAGAATATTACACAAGCCAGTATGCGACCTGCGTAGCGATAGACCCTGAAGGCGCTGTTTGGATAGGAACCGAAGATAAAGGGCTCTACTTGATCGAAAAAGCCTCAGCGATGACCGTTAATTGCGTCGTTGAAAAAGAACTGAATTGTAATTCAGATAAAAATGATGCCGCGCTCAGCGTGAAAATTACTGGTGGTGAAGCACCTTATACTTATGCCTGGAGCAATGGAGTATCTGGCGCAAATCCTCAAAATCTTGGTCCGGGCGAATACGTGGTCACCGTAACGGATAGCAAAGGGAAATCAAAAGTCGCGCAAGCTGTCATTTCGAATCCACGATTCACCGTAGAAGTCAAGCAAGAGAAGGAAGAAAGTGCTCCCGGTGCCAGCGATGGAACGGCTTCGGTCACCATTGCAGGTGACGCCACTTCTTTCAAATTTCAATGGGACAATGGTGAAAGCACCAAAGCCGCGACAAAACTGACTTCCGGCAACCATAGCGTGACCGTTACCGACCAAAAAGGCTGCAGTGCAACAGGAACAGTAACTATCGCGCAAGGCGCAGCGCCTATGGATATTGCGATTGAGCAAATTAGTCCGGTAAAATGCGTCGACTCAAAAGACGCTTCACTTAAAGTAACAGTAACTGGTGGAAAAGGTCCTTATCAATATAAATGGAGTGATCCGAATTTAATCGGCGAGCAGCCAACTGGCATTGCACCGGGCACTTATCAATTGCAAGTTATTGATAATCAAGGTGCTAGCAGTTCGGCAATTGTTTCCATCCAGGCCCCCGAAGCAATGAGCGCCACCGTCCAGGTGCAGGCTCCGGCGAGCA
>CAZGAU010000245.1:0-6304 GCA_964523725.1 uncultured Saprospiraceae bacterium | reverse complement strand
TACCGTGCCTGAAGAAGCCTGTTTCGTGAGGTTCTTCGGCTCTGCTCGGGAAGAACTGAGTTCTGCTCGTAATCACTACTTCTCTGAATCTCCAAACATAATCCAGTATTTCAGATAATCTTTTCTTGTAATCTTGTACGGCTAAAGTATCTTCATCCAGCGCATCCAGCAATAAAATTGTATTTTCCTGATCTTTGATGCTTTCTATTTCCGCCAGGGTATGAGGATTTCCGAGTGGCAGTAATCGAATATTATATTTTGGTTTTCCCAAAGCCCATTTACGTTTATAGCGCAAGTATAGGTTAATCATAAAAGTTGTCTTACCCATGCCTACATCTGCCAAAATCAGATAAAAGCGATTGTCATCTCTTTTGAAGGCTACCTTTAGAAACATTCGAATGAGCTTCGCTTTAGGAGAATCAATAAATGTTCTTCCCGGCTCCTCTGCTTGTGAAGGTGCTGTGTCTTGATATTTCGTTTGAATATAGTAGCGTGTTGCTTTATCAATTTCTTGACTAGTGAAAAACGGATGCAGGTCTTTTCTCAGAAATGCTTGTTTTCGTAATAAAAAGAGCCATTTTATAAGTTGATAGAGATAATAGATGGCTATTAATAAAAAGGTAATCGAAACAAACCAGAAAGTAATAACTTGTACTAATTCTTCTTCTAAGCCTAAAGCCAGAAGCCAATCTTTCCAGAGGTCTAATAGGTCTTTTAATATTCCTATCATTCTTATTGAGGTTGGGGTTTTGTTTTACGTTTGATATTTCTCAAATATACTCTAACCTGTTTAATGTTGCAATAGCCCCATATCATATGGATACCGCTGCATATGCTGTGTAATCATCACACCCCGTACCTACGGCACGGTTACGGACATATGAATTATATATTTCTACCAATACGCTGTCCCGCCGGGACAGAATTTAAGCCGTGCCCAACATCCCGTAGGGATGCCTTCCGGGTAGAAAAATAGCGCCAAATGTTTTTCCGTGCCGTAGGTACGGGATATGTCTAAGCGGATGACATGTGAAGGTGCCATCCGCTGCTGTTTCCTTTTAGGTTGTTTGCTTATTTCCAGGCGCCGAGTATCGCGCCGATGATGCCGAGGAACAGGATTTGGTACACGGCGTCAATTGCCCAGAGCTTGAAGGATTTGCGCTGGTAGAGGTAATTGATGCCAATCGAAGTGCCGACAAACAGCAAGCCGATCAGTACACCATTGGTCAGGCCCGAGCGAAAGTTGAGCGTATCGCCGGCAATTTTAGGTAAGATGATAGCCATGCCAAACGACATAATAAGCATGAGCACAAAGCTGGTACCGAAGGTAAGCCCCATGTTGCCGCTTTGCAGGTATTCGTCGGAGTAACCGAGTTCTTTTTGCCAGGTTTTGCCAAATAGGATGGGGCTGTACCACAAGGCGCCGAGCACGAAGCTGGCAACGCCCGCTACCGCCACCGCCAGGAAATTGATGTTTGAAAAATCCATGATCTTTCTTTTTGGTTGGTGAATAGATTCCGTTTTCAGCTACCAAAAACGGGGTAAGAGGAAGGAATGCGTTACAAGTTGGTTTTCCATCTTGTCTGTTTTCAATAGCTTTAATATGCTACCAAATCTACGATTTTATTTAGAAACATTGTCCTGTTATGACAGCTTAAGACCCTTTATTTTTTGTCAGCTAGCCTACGGCAAACTCTGCTGAAAATTCTGCCAGGCGCTGGGGCTGGAGTCGAAGGAGGTATCGCAGCCACGCTCCTGCGCGAGCAGGTTAATGGCTTCTACACGATTTTCAGGGCTGGGGTGGGTACTTAGAAATGGCGGTGGGGAGGTGGCACCCTGCTCGATCAGTTTTTCGAAGAAGCTGGCGGCGCTGTTGGCGGCATAATCGGTTTCGCAAAGGTAAATGACGGAGTGACGATCGGCTTCGGATTCGTCGTCGCGACTAAATTTTAGCGACACCAGCGTGGCGAGTATATTGCCAATGGCACTGGGGTTTCCCCCCGTCAATATTTCCAGCAAAAAAACAATGCCGTACTGCTGTGTCAGCTGTTCGGTGGAGTGGCGCTCGTCGGCGTGGGCCATTTCATGTGCGATCACACCTGCCAGATCGTCTTTTGTTTCCAGAAATTTGATCAAGCCGGTGTACACAAACATATAGCCCCCCGGCGCGGCAAAAGCATTGAGGTTTTCATCATCATTGAGCAAATAAATTTCCCAGGCAAATTCTTCGCGGAAGGTAATCTGCCCGGAATTGAGAATATCATCGACAATCCCTTCCACATAGGCATAGGCGGCCGGGTATTGGGCACGATCCATCACCGAGTATTCCTGCGGATTGCTCAGCACTTCGTTTTTGAGCTGCATGCCCAGTTGCACATCATCTTCGACGGTAAAAATATTAAAATCGCCATCGGGACCACAGGAAAAAGTGAATAAAGAAAAGCTCAATATTATTAAGATACGAAGTTTCATGATGCTGGCTTTATGTATATAATGATAGAATGGATGTTCTTTAAATAGCGGACAAGCTATACTAAAGGTTCATTACATGATATTTTTTTGCCTATCTGAGAATTGAACATCGCCGTGGGTTGCCCGTTTTCACCAAGGTATTATCTCAAATTTGTCAAATAAAACCAAGTAAACCATGAAACGCTTCTTGTTTATCATCATCGCCCTGCTGGTTCCTACGGCGCTAATCATTGCGCAGGAATCCACTACTTTTTCTATCGGACCGAGAGTGGGGATCAATTTCTCTACTTTTACAAATACCGATGAAGCAGACTTTAAGCCCGGTTTAAATGCCGGCATTACCTCCACTTACAGTATCAATGAGCGTACCGGTATTACATTTGATGCCCTGTACTCGCAGGAAGGCAATCAATACGATGCCAATGCTACTACGGTGAAAACGAATCTGGATTACATCCGCCTGATGCTTGCTTTCGATGTCTTTTTTGGTGATCTGGGAGAACGTTTCCGCCCAAAATTATACTTCGGTCCTACGCTTGGTTTCCTAATCAACGCGGAAACCGAAATTCGCAACCAGGAAACCGATATCATGGATAATTTCAAAAATACCGATTTCGGCTTGGCCGCTGGTTTAGGGTTCAATTACCGTGTTGGTAGCAAACAATGGCTCAATGTGGATGCGCGTTTCCAGCCAGGACTTACTGATATTGTCGAAAATAAACCTAGCGGCGAAGATGCTGTAAGAAACCAGACTATTCAGTTGAGTGTTGGCATTGCTTTTGGCTTGTACTGATCCAATTCATTATATGTTTTTGTTGTTTTCAGCAATCTATTAATTGCCAACATCGTCCCTCCAGCCAAGCTTCGCGCTTGGCTTTTTTTATGGAATTGCAAAAAGCTCGTATCTTGACGGGAATTAAAAACCTGAAATTGCAAATCGTATGAAGCAGCCGTCGCGCCGGAAGTTTTTGAACAAAACGGGCAAAGCCCTCGCCGCTACTGGTTTAATGGGCATTGCTGCAAACACTGCGTTTGAAGAAGCGCCCATGAAAAATATTTTTATTCACCACGTCTATTTCTGGCTGAATAATCCCGGCAGTGCGGAAGATCGCGCCAAACTGGTGGAAGGATTGCTCAAGCTTGCCAAGGTCAAAACCATTCGCAAATTTCACATCGGGCAGCCGGCGCCTAGCGACCGCGAAGTGGTGGATGGCTCTTATGCCATTTCATGGATGGTTATTTTCAAAAATAAAGCCGACCAGGACAGCTATCAGGTGGACCCCATCCATCTCGATTTTGTAAAAAACTATGCGCACCTGTGGAGCAAGGTAATCGTGTATGATTCGGTGGATGTGTGAGTATTGATACTTATAAAGTCGATAGTCCTTACGCGTTCAAGACTTTTTCAAATAAATTCCATCTTCCTCAAGGCGTATTAAACGTTGTTTGTACAGCGAGCCGATCGCTTTTTTAAAGGTTTTTTTGCTCATTTCCAGGAGTTTGGCAATTTCGTCTGGCTCGCTCTTGTCTGTCAAAGGCAGGTAGCCACCGCGTTCGCGGAGTTTTTGCAGCACTTTTTCCACATTTGGTTCGATGTTTTCGTAACCGGGTTTTTGCAGCACCACGTCCAATTTGTTGTCTTCGCGGATTTTGCTGATGTAGCCATGCCGTACATCGCCGGCTTGCACCTGTGCGTGCAACTCGTTATGATAGATCAAGCCCTTGTGTTGTTGATTGATAATGACGTTCATGCCCAGATCGCTGGGTTCCCAGATCAGCACTTCCACCTCGTCGCCTTCTTTTACGGTGAGTTCCTTGTTACTCAGAAAACGATTCAGTCGGGAGGATGCGGCCAGGCGCTCGGAATCTTCGTCAAGGTACAAATACACCAGATAAGACTTGCCGGCGATCATTTTTTGCCGCTGCTCCCGGAAGGGGACAAAAAGGTCTTTTTCCAAACCCCAGTCCAGGAAAGCACCGTGCTGCGTCACCGCTTTCACAAGCAGGTAGGCAAAGTGATGCAGCGTAATCTTTGGCTCCAGGGTAGTGGCAATCATACGGTCTTCGCTATCGAGATACACAAAAACCTTCAACTCATCGCTGATAGAGATTTCCTGAGGAGCATATTTCCAGGGGAGTAGCACTTCTTCAATTTCCTCGTCGCCGAGATATAAGCCCTGCGCGGTTTTGCGCGTTACGCGGAGAAGGTTATATTGTCCGATATTGATCATAGAGTTGTTTCTGTTTTCTCCGAACAAGGTAAGAAAAGCTGGGATACTATGCGAAAAAATTGGAGTTGAATGCCGACAGTAGCCCAAGCCCCATCGGCATTCTTGTTGTTAATATTTTGCCGCTTGTCCTTTTTTGGGCAAAGAGTCGCGAATGAAAACCCGCACGTCTTCATTTGCTTTTTGCAGGTCTTCTGCGCGCAAGTACATCATGTGACCGCTACGGTAGCCTTTGAAACTGAGGCGATTCTGAAATTTCCCGCTCGGATCAAGGTGCCACATGGAATATTTAGCGTTGAAATAAGTGGTGGCGCCATCATAATAACCCGATTGGATCATTACATTCAGGTAAGGATTTTGTGCCATAGCTTGCCGCAAATTGGCGCCGGTATTGTCGCCGCTGCGATCCCAGGGATTCACCGGGCCAAACATATTATATTTGATGTCGGTTTTGAAATTCAAATGATTCCGGAAGTAATAATTAATCGCCGGGGTAAATGAATGCAGCCAGGAAGTTAATTCCGAATTATAATCAGGGCGATCGCCGGCTTCCCGGCTGTCAATGCCGAGATAACGCGAATCCAGACGCCCAACGGTAAAGCCGCCGCGCTCGCGCAGCAAATCCTTCCAAAAGTAAGTAGTAGAAACATCGAGGTTATTTTGCAAAATGGATTTCTCGGATAAGCCCGAGTAATAAGCCATCTTCTGCGCCATTTCCTGCTTCTTCTGTGTATCCAGGAAGCCACCTTTGGCCATGGCCGGCAGTAGTTCATTGATGGTGAAGTTTTCTACCTCCGGCAGTAATTCTTTCTCAAGGTCCTTTTGTTGCAATTCCGGGCTGAGTGCCTTTTGATACCAGGCTGCGGCAGCAAAATACGGCAGGCGATTTGCCGCTTCCACCGGTCCATCGCGCTCAATACCCAGGTCAGTTGGAGACACCAGGATTACACCGTTCAAATACATCCATTGGGCATTTTGCAATTCCAGCGCGAGGCCGGAAACGCGCGTAGTACCATAGCTTTCGCCGATCAAAAACTTGGGCGAAGGCCAGCGGTTTTTGCGGGTTACAAAGGCATTGATCCACTCCGCTAAATATTTGATATCGGCATTTACACCGAAAAAAGTTTCTTTTTTGGCATCCTTATCCAAAATACGCGAATAGCCTGTATTTACTGGATTCACAAAAACGATATCCGCTACATCCAGGATAGAATGCGGATTTTCCTTGATGCCATAAGGCTGTACCGGAAAACCTTCATTGTCAATCTCCAGAATACGCGGACCCGTGTAAGCGATGTGCATCCACACCGAAGCCGAGCCGGGGCCTCCGTTGAAAGAAATCACCAATGGACGCGCAGCGCGATCCTGCACATCGGAGCGCTCGTAATAGGTGTAAAGCAGCGTGGCTATTGGTTTTCCTGCTTCATTCCAGACGGGTTGGGTGCCCGCAGTCGCCGTATAAGGCACACGTTGACCTCTGATCGTCACCTCGTGTTTGGTGACCACCATTGTATCCGCCGGGATCATGCGCTCTTCCTGGGCCCAGGCGCAAGTAGTAAGCATGGAAACCAGCAACATCAAAATGAATAGTTTTTTCATACTTT
>CAZGAU010000244.1:1950-6305 GCA_964523725.1 uncultured Saprospiraceae bacterium | reverse complement strand
TTTTTATTTAGCGACAAGCGACAAGACTCTGCTACCTCGTCGCCTGCACCTTGTCTCTTGTAGTTTTTTTTATCAAATCCAGCATCACACCCTCTCTATCCATGCTACGCGCGATCAATGCAATTAAGATCGGAATGACCGCGGTATTAAACTGCTGCGGAAATAAGCCCCAGGTCAGTAATAACAGCCATAATATCGTGGCATATATTGCAAAAAGAATGCGCAACCATTTACCTTTTTTACCAATGATACCAATAACCATTAACAAACATAATGGATTCAACCACAGTACATTCCAATTCTCTTTAGTTGCCACATGATCCGTACCGAACCACATAAACAGGAAAAACAAACCCGCCAGTCCGCAAGCCGATAATATAATAATATCAAAAATATTTTTTGATCTCTCGTTTTTGCTTAAAGTTATGACAATGGCAAGTAATGCGACAATGACAAACAGCAGCATCGGGGTGAATTTTATCATGGAATTATTAATAACTTCCACCCTGGGTTGTAATAATTCTACCGGCTGCATAAAGGGTTTGCCGTCGATTGTCGCTTTCGCCAGATTGCTGGAAAGGTAGTCGGGCAAAAACATTTGATCGCGGATGTCGGCCTTTTTGTCCGCCGGCAAGCCCAGGATCAGGTCAATGCCAAAATCCGCCCAGGGCTTTTCCTGTAAATATTCATCCAACAACTGCCGGAAGGTTACATCGCGCACATCGCCCGGCTGGTAGCTGATATTAAATTCTTTTTCAAATACATCCCGGATGACGGTGGCGCAATTATCATAAAAAAAATCGTACAGGTAATAACGGTTCTCCGGCCGGTGATTCCAGTTCAAAAACTCGATCAGACGAGCTTCCTGTTCATTATTTAAATTTAAAATTTGCTCTGTGAGCGAGCGATTGACCCGCTGGTAATAATAAGCCAAATCCGCAGTGCGATCGACATCCAGCATATACGGCAGCTTGCCGCGAATAAACTTGATGTAAAAATTAGGCGTATCAAAATCAAAAGTGCCATAATTATATAAAATATCCTGCCCGGTAAATGCGTCGCGCACGCGAATGGCGCTATGCCCGAACACCGCGTACAAATCCTCACCCGGCGAGCCCGTCACCAGACTAATGGTAATGCCGTTGTCCAAGGAATCCACCTGAGCCGAAGCACTATTCCAGGCTAGTAATAAAAATATTACAAACTTAATTTTATGTATCATTACCCACTTTTTATTTACCGAATAGTAACCAGCAATAAGCCTCAAGCCGCAAGAAACAAGCCTCGTCACCCCATCACCCCATCACCTCGTCTCTCTACTCTCTACCCTCTACCAACTTCATATACCTCAAAAACACCCCCCAGGCCATGATCGCGCTTATAATAAAACCGACTTTCCCGTCACGCCAGCCCTGTTGTATAATAAAATGTTTAAAAAAACGGAAAAACGGCTTCCAGAAAAGGTGAAAATACGTCACTTGGGGCGTTTTTTTTGCATAATCCTGCGCCGACCACTCGCCATAGCGGTACATTTTGTCTAAAAAATGCCGCGAATCGCGGAAAGTGTAATGCTCCATTTTATGTTGTAAATGCCCGATACGCAAGCCTTCGGTCATGATTTCCTCGTGCACCTGCTTATCATTATACCGGCAAGTTTTCCTGAAAAACCGCACCACCGCGTCGCCCTGCCAGCCCGAATAATTAATTTTCTGACCCATAAAATAATTCTGCCGCCCAATCCAGAATGCATCATAAGGAATCTCCGGCTTCGCCAGCCAATTCTGGATTTCCGCTTTCAATTCGGGCGTGATGCGTTCATCGGCGTCCACCAGCAAGATCCATTCATGCGAAACCTGCGCAATCGCCCAATTTTTCTGGTCAGCCGGACCTTTGTACTCGCGTTGCACCACCCAATCGGTGTACTCTTTGGCAATCGCCACGGTATTATCCGAACTAAATGAATCCACAACCATGATCTCATCCGCCCAACGCACGGTTTCCAGCACCCCGCGGATGTTGTGCGCTTCGTTTAAGGTAGTTATAATGACGGAAACGGGTTTCATGGATTCATTGCTTTATGGTTACATTTTTTCATTATTTCCTTTTGTAATAAAACGCGCGCACATCACCGCAAAAATCACGTAAATCGCCACGCCCAGCTGCGTTTCCAGGGTTTGTTCTACAATAAACGACGAAATCATGATGACATGAAACGCTCCATTAAATAAGTTTTGCCAGGCTTTATCATAAAATAACGGCTGCAGCGTCGCCCATATAAATATCAGTAATCCGATCAGCCCGGAAGCCGCGTAAAACAAGACATATTCGCTTTGCGGCATGTAAATAACTTGTAATAACTCGGGATATTTATTTTGTAAATAAGCCGCCGTTTCATCTTTAATATCGCCCCAGCCGGTGCCCAGAATCGGATGCTGATTGCCCAGGCGAATGCCCGCCTCAATCGTCGCCAACCGGTAGGAATCCGACAAATCTGCCAGCCGCTCGCCGCGTTCGATCTGCTCCAGGCTCCAGCGCATGTAATTTACTTTATACCACAAGGTCGGCACGAAACGGATCGCCAGCGCCAAGCCCAGTACCAGCAAGACTCCCAGCCCAATGCCCAGCGTATAGCGCTTTGTTTTTATAATGTAATGTAATATAAACCAGCCCAGTGCGCCGTACAGCGACACCAGTCCGGTACGCACCGCCAGTACATGTAAATAAGCGATTAATAAAATGGTAACAACCAGCATCATAACCCGCTCCTCCGGAAACCGCATGTAATATTTTTCCTGATATAAATACCAGCCAATAGCCACGCAAATCGCCACGATCAAACTAAAGCGAATATGCATCACCGGGGTGAACAACACATGGCCTTGCTTGTAAGCTTCGGTAGTGGTCTCAAAATCAAGGACGTACAAGCCAACTGAATAGACGCAGACGGCGCTTACCACCCAAAAGAAGCCGGCTAATATGGGGAAGAAGACACCTTTATCGAAGCGGGGCAGGGCTACCATCGAAAAAGGCAGGAGCAGGAAAGGTAATTTCATTTGTAAGCGATTGGAGAGCCAATCCAGGTTTTCCGACCACAGCCCACTCACCAATACAATGAAAAATATTGCTGTAAAGCCCAGCAACGCTCGGTTTTCCACGAAAGCTCGGAAGTTCTGACCGATATTTTTATTAAAAACGGCATTCCCTGCCAGCCCAATCATCCCGATGCTCATCGCTGCTTCGGAGAACAGTAAGCCTGCCAGCACCAGCAAAATGCTGAAAACCCCGACCGTCTGATGATTGATCCACTTATTCAAACATTCAATTTTTTATTCAAATCACCCTATCATCCCATCACCCTTTTACCCTTCCGTAAGCAATAAAATGTTGATTCAGCAAGCTCTCCTTATTATACCGCATCCGCTCGCCAGTTTCCTGATCGATCACGGTTCCGCCCGCTTCTTCCAGCACCAGTTGCGCGGGGCAGGTATCCCACTCGCTGGTGGTGCCTAGTCTCGGATACACATGCGCTTCCCCTTTGGCTACGATCAAGAACTTCAGGGCGCTGCCCTTGGAGACCAGATTCGGTTCATTGAGTTGGTCAATAAAAGCCTGGGTGGCGTCACTCAAATGCGAGCGCGAACACACGACGTTCAGGTTTGGATCGCTCATGCTGAAGCTGGCAGCTTCGAGTTTGATGCGTTCGCCCTTGCTTTCCAGGAATGCGCCTTCACCTTTGACGGCCAGGTACATTTCGTCCAGCGCCGGCACGAAAACCACGCCCAAAATTGGCTCGTTCTGATGGATCAGGGCGATATTGACGGTAAATTCACCGTTTCGTTTTAAAAATTCCTTGGTGCCGTCCAGCGGATCCACCATCCAGCAGTAGGTATAATCCCGGCGCTCCTCGTACGGAATCTGTTTACTCTCTTCGGAAATGATCGGAAATTTAGAATCAAGTTGTATCAAACCACTGGTGATGATATCGTTGGAAGCTTTATCCGCCAGGGTCAGTGGCGAATCATCGGCTTTAAGCTCCACCGGCATGTCTGCCACGTTTCCATACACGCTCATAATGGCAGCTCCGGCGCGGCGGGCGATTTGGGCGATTTCGCCCACAAGTTTTTGTTTGTCCATTGGTTGGCTAGGTGAATTTAGTACCTTCGCAAAGGTAATTTCGCTGGCGCGAAGTTCAAAAGTTTCTGGTTTAAAGTTTAGAAGGTTGAGTAAGGTCAAAAGATTGAGAAAAACCCAAAAACCAACATCCAAAATCCAATATCCAATAATGAATATCAAAAAACCAACATCCAAAACATGAACAAAATCCTCGTAACCGGCGGCTGCGGCTACATTGGCAG
>CAZGAU010000244.1:0-1850 GCA_964523725.1 uncultured Saprospiraceae bacterium | reverse complement strand
CTGAATATCCTCGACTGCATGACGGAATTTGCCGTCCCGCATCTGATATTCTCCTCCTCCTGCTCGGTATATGGCAATGCCCAGGAATTACCTGTCACCGAAGACACGCCCTGGCAGGAAGCCGAGTCACCCTACGCCCGCACCAAACAAATGGGCGAGCAGATCATCCGCGATGTGCTCAGAGGTACGCCCCAACTCCAGAGCATTCTGTTGCGCTACTTCAACCCCGCCGGCGCGCATCCCAGCGCTTTGATCGGGGAGTCGCCCCGCAATGCGGCGAACAACCTTGTACCCGTCATCACCGAAACCGCTATCGGCAAACGCCCGGAAACCGTGGTCTTTGGCGACGACTACCCCACCCGCGACGGCTCCTGCATCCGCGATTACATCCACGTAATGGATCTGGCGCACGCGCATACCCTGGCATTGCAGTACTTGCTTGCCGCAAAAAACGAACAACAGGTCGAAGTTTTCAACCTCGGCATCGGCGAAGGCGTCAGCGTGCTGGAAGCCATTCATGCGTTTGAATCATCCACCGGCGAACAACTCAATTACCGCATCGGCCCACGCCGCGACGGCGACGTCATCGCTATTTATGCCAATTTAAATAAAGCCGCCAACAAACTCGGCTGGCAACCGCAGTACCACATCGAAGATATCATGCAAAGCGCCTGGAATTGGGAGAAGAAAAGAAACCGCAACATGTAAAACCGCGAAATTTAAAATGTAAAAGGCGCTCTACTTTTGCGGTTTTACATTTGAAATTTTACATTTTGCATTATGAATAAACACCTACTTGACATCGCCGCCCTCTTCCTCAAACTCGGCGTTTCCGCATTCGGCGGGCCCGCTGCCCACATCGGCATGATGGAGCAGGAAGTAGTCCAAAAGCGCGGCTGGATGACCCGCGAGCACTTTCTCGACCTGGTGGGCGCCACCAACCTCATCCCCGGCCCCAACTCCACCGAAATGACCATGCACATCGGCTACGAGCGCGGGGGCGTGGCGGGCTTATTTGTGGCAGGCGCGTGCTTTATCCTGCCCGCAGCACTGATAACCCTCATCTTTGCATATTTATATGTCGAATACGGCTCCATACCTGCCGTCGAACCTTTTTTTATCGGCATCAAAGCAGCGGTGATTGCCATCATCTTACAGGCGGTTTACAAACTCGGACAAAAAGCCCTCAAAAACTGGACGTTGGGTCTCATCGGCGGGATGATACTCGCCGCCTCCCTGCTCGGACTCAGCGAAATCTGGGCGGTACTCGCCGGCGGCGCGCTGGCACTCCTCTGGCTACTGTTCAAAAACCTCAGCCAAAAGTCCGCAGCCGGTTTCTTCCCGATTTTACTCTGGCAGGCACAGTCCGCAGCTCAGAACGACGCCTCCTTGGGCAAGCTCTTCCTGGTGTTTCTCAAGATCGGCGCGGTGTTATTTGGTAGCGGCTACGTGCTGGTCGCCTACCTCGAGGACGAACTCGTCACCAAACTGGGCTGGCTCACCCAATCCGAACTGCTGGACGCCATCGCCATCGGGCAATTCACGCCCGGCCCCGTGCTGACCACCGCTACCTTCATCGGCTACCAGATACAAGGCTGGAGCGGCGCAGCCATCGCCACGGCGGGCATCTTCCTGCCCTCGTTTCTCTTCGTGTGGGTGCTCAATCCCCTCGTGCCCCGCATGCGTAAAAGCAAGCTCCTTGCTCATTTCCTCGACGGTGTAAACATCGGCGCGGTCGCCGTCATGCTGGCGGTCTGTTTACAATTCGGTTATGCCCTTGCCGACGACTGGCGGCAGGTGGTGATCGGTCTGCTCAGCATCTTTATCGTGTTTTATTTCCCCAAACTGAG
>CAZGAU010000243.1:0-6377 GCA_964523725.1 uncultured Saprospiraceae bacterium | reverse complement strand
TAAAAAAAGACAGACATCATGATGCCTGTCCATCTATTTTTTTGATTTTTACCTGATCGAGGAAGGAGATTAATTTGATATCGGCGTAAGTCCCGTAGGAGGTAACGATGGTTCCTTTGGTATCGTCCTCGCATTTTACGGCAAAAACAGCTGACATATCAGAGGGATTGGAAATTCCTTCGAATCTGTGATACTCAACGATTTTCATATCGTCAGGTTCGTATATCTTATCGGAATTCAGGCTGCGCATACCATCCTGTTCCAGCTTGAATTCGTCTTTGAACCCACGCTTTTTTAGCTCTTGAATCGCTTCTGTCATGGTATCATATTGGTTTAAATTTCTTTTCATTACGGTAAGTTTTTAATTGAAAATCACGCGCTGCCGTCGTTCGAAGCCAATGCGCCCACTTTTCTTGTGGCCCAGACATCCAACATCCAGGATTTTTTCTCAAGGTTTTCCAGGAAACCCCCAATCATATCGATCGTGCCTTCATCACCTGCCTTGTCTGCCATCTCAATCACGCGGCGCATATCGTCGATCAAAATTTTATGATTTTCCAGAATATTCATCACCATGCGGCGGTCATCCTGTATGATTTCTACCTCTTCTACCGTGCCCTGAGACAGGTAATCCGACATGTTGCTCAGGGGGCGATGACGCAGGGTCAGGATACGCTCCGCTATCTCGTCAATTTTCAGACGGGCATCATTGTATAAGGCTTCAAATTTTTCGTGCAGATCAAAAAAGTTTTCTCCGTTTACATTCCAGTGGAAATTTCGCAGATTTTGATAGTAAATATGATAATCTGCCAGCAGCAAATTCAATTCCTTTACTACTTTTGTTAATTGTTCTTTATTAAATCCTAAATAATTCATATCGGTTGTTTTTCTTTTTAAAGTTTTAATAATCAATGACTTTCCTTCCTAAAACGGGCGCCTGAACTTGATGTTCAAATCCCGGGATTTAATTTTAAAAATATTATGAAATTTATAAATATAAAAAATCATAAAAGCAATAGCGTATAAAATCAAATTGGGCGGAGTTAATCGTGGCTCCGCCCAAACAAATAGTAATCACCCGAACTGTTAGCTCTTGATTAGTCGGTTTCGGTTTTGCCGATGGATCGAACCAGGCTGATACCTGAAATAAAGAAGAAGGCGCCAAGAATAGCAAAAGCCCAGGGGTTAATGTCTGCGATTTGATATTGTTCGAAGATGCCCAGCGTGCCCAGCGTTAACCCTGCGGCACCCACGATGAGCAGCACGGCGCCGAAGAATTTCTTGATTTCCATGATAGAAAAATTTAACAATCTGACGAATTTATTATATCATAATAACGCTATCTTATCAGGAAAAGGCTCAATGTAATAAATGTTCAATTTTATCTTTTAGGAAACTCTTGGACATGATACCATCCTGCTTGCCGATGATATCGCCGTTTTTGAAGAAGAGCGTAGTCAGGTGACCATTTACGCCCAAGGCGTCGCTTATGGCTCTTTCTTCGTCAGAGTCTATAAAATAAAGGTGAGCGTTGGGTAATGCGTATTCGCTATTGGAATAATTCTCCATCATCAGATGGAGTACTGCTGTACCTCCCATCCAATCTGCCGAGAAAACAACCGCGCCGGTCAAACTTTTTTCCTCAATCAGCCGCTGAAGTATTTCCCCGGAGATTTGTTTATATGTATTGTCTTGATCCATAATTATATGTTGGTGATATTATTATAAAGAAGAAAGTAAAGTAAGGTATTGCAATAAAATTATTATAGAAGTAATAAATGTACTTTTTACAAAATCCATTCCAAATGTATGCCAAAAAAACTTCTTGCTTTTAATCATTTGATTTACAGGTATTTACGTATAGTCGAGAGCAATGAGCGAGTTTGAATTTTCCTGATATATCAGGATTTTGATGAAATATAATATTCAGATGGATTTATTAACTCAAGTAATCCATGCGATTGATTCCAAGTTTTTGCATACGGGAAGTAAGCGTTTTATCGTTCATACCCAGCAGTTTGGCGGCGCCATGCGGGCCGCTCACCCGGCCCTGAGTACGTTTGAGTGCTTCCAGGATGTGCTCTCTTTGCATTTCCTGCATGGTTCTGAAAGTTTTTTCCTCTCCAATGAGCGTTTTTTTGAAGGAAAAGTCGAGCTGAAGTTTTTCGCCCTTGGTAAGAATCATGCCTCTTTCAATAATGTTTTCGAGCTCGCGCACATTGCCAGGAAAATCGTATTGCATCAGTTCCTGCAGTATGTGTTGCGGAATTTCCTTGACGGATTTGCCCAGTTGTTTGTTGTACTTATCCATAAAATGACGCACTAGAAGCGGCAGGTCGTCCATATGTTCGCGCAATGGAATGTTTTCAATAGGAAAAACATTGAGCCGGTAGAATAGATCTGGCCGGAATTTTCCTTCCTGAACCAGTTTTTCCAGGTTGCGATTAGTGGCAGCGATCACGCGCACGTCCACCTGGATGGTTTCATTACCCCCGACCCGCTCAAATTCTTTTTCCTGCAATACGCGGAGCAATTTTACTTGTAAATCCAGGGGAAGTTCGCCGATTTCATCCAGGAAAATGGTAGCCTGGTGAGCGGTTTCAAAACGCCCGATTTTACGTTGAAATGCGCCGGTAAAGGCCCCTTTCTCGTGCCCGAAGAGTTCACTTTCGATCAGGTTTTCGGGCAGGGCGCCACAGTTGACCTTGATGAGCGGACGATCAGATCGGTTGCTAAGCTGATGAATGGCTTTGGCCAGTAATTCCTTGCCGGTGCCGGTTTCACCGGTGATGAGCACAGTAGCATCGGTATCGGCCACCTGATCCACTTTTTGCAAAACCGGCTTGTAGCGAGGGCTTTTACTGATGATGCTTCCGAAATTACGATCCAGTTTGATTTCCTCTTTCAGAATAATATTTTCCTCTTCCAACTGGCGTCGCAGTGATTCGATTTCCGCCAGGCGCTCTTTGAGTTCTTTTTCCTTCTTTTTGCGGATGGTGATATCTCTGAGAATGACGCTTGCGATTTCCTTGCCTTCAAAATTAACAAGTGAAACGTTGGTTTCTACCGGAAAAGTAGAGCCATCTTTGCCTTTGATTTCCGATTCGTTGGTGATCACTTCCCCCTGCTGCATAGCGGTCCAGGTTTCCTGAAATTGTTGTTTCGTGATTTGAGGAAAAAAATCCAGGATATTCAGCTTTTTTATTTCCGATCTTTGGTAGCCCAGCTTTTCGCAAAAAGAATTGTTGAAATAGACAAAATTGCCCTTTTCATCCAGCCAATAAATCAGTTCTTTCGCCTGATTGAGTGTATGATAGGAAAGTCGGATAATCTGATCCCTGTCTTTTTTGATGGTGAGGTCGCGTGCAAATTCCAGGCAAAATTCTCTCCCGCCAAAATTGATGTAATTCAGGGAAATCTGGACAGGAATCTTCTTGCCGGCTTTGGTGCGGTAAGCTCGTTCGATTTCAATGGTTTTCTTTTCTTTCAGTTCCTGCCATTGCTGGCGCCATTTTTCCGGGGTGAGGTCTGTTTTTATATCCAACAGATTCATTTCCAATAATTCTTTTTCAGAATAGCCGAGTTTATGGCAGATCGCTTTATTGATATATTTAAAACTCCCGTCTTTATTCACCCAGTAGATCATACTGTAAGCATGTTCGATGCCGAATTGCATCAGGTAGAGCTCTTCCGTACGCCCGGCCACGTTGGAAAAATCCTGCAAAAGCCCTACCACTTTATAGGTAAACCCATCTTTGAAAAGGGGTTTTGCAAGCAAATTGAACCGTTGTGATTTTTCCTGAGAAGGCAGAAACACATTGATCTCAGTTTCAAGGTATTCGCCTGTTTTTACGGCTTCTCTCAGCTGTGAGCGCAGGGCTTCGTATTCTCTTTCAGACAGGAGTTTTTTCTTGATCTCGATGATTTCTTCCGGGGCAAGCCGCTCTTTTTCAGGGATTTCCAGCAATCGAAACATTCCCTCCGTAAATAATACTTCTTCCTTCACCAAATCCCATTCCCAGCTACCGGTGCGCGCAGCGTCTTCCGCCAGTTTGAGCAATTGCAGGTACCGGTTGGATTCCATGAGATTTTCTACAATTCCGCAACAAACCTTTTCTCCGTCCACATCGATAAGAATACCCTTCAGTTTTACCGGATAAATCGTGTCTTTGGCAGTGATATGCTCCGTTTCGAGCGTGATTTGTTTTGCCTCTGTCAGTTCACTCCACAATTGGCGCCATCTCATCAAGGTAGTATGAGGATTGACCTGGAAGATGGTTTTATTGCCAAAATTCTCGCGATCATAGCCGAGTTCTCTCGCAAACTGGCTGTTTACATACAAAATATTACCGTCCTGATCAAGCCACATTACGCCTTGCTGAACGATTTCCGAGGCTTCCATATACACCCTGAAAAGCTGATTGTTAGACGCAATTGTTGCCATAGAATTTTTGTGAAATATTAAATTAAAGCGATAGAAGTAAGTAAAGAGACAATTTTAAATTTAAATAAAATGTTTTATAAGAAATTGATTATCAGATCAATTTGACTTTCGACTGTAAAACTGCCCGACTACTTATTTATATTATATATTACATGTACGAACAAACAAGTATGACGACAAGATAGTGAAAAAAAATGATGAAATACGCGCTTTTTCTGAAATATCAGGATTTTACAGGAATGAGTCCTGCTCGTAACTGTCTATTAGTCAGGTTATTATGTGTTTGGCACGTTTCTTGTACTGATATTTAACAGATACGTTATTATTTCTTGTTGGTATTTTATTTCTATTTGTGAGAAATAGAGATAGATTAAATATAAGCCTAAATAGCCGGAAACACAAGCACAAGCTTACATAAATTGACATCAAAACTACAAATCGAAATGGCGATGTAATTCTTTAACAAGACGCTTTCTGACTTTTTAAAACCCAATTTCCTTAACACAAAACACTGCTTCTTATGACGCCCATCGAATTCAATAATCGGTATGAAAGATTACATGACTTACTTTTTGCTTTCGCAATGAAGCTTACCAAAAACATAGAGGACGCAAAAGATCTGATGCAGGAAACGGTTGCCAATGGCTTTGCTAACCGACACCGTTTTACTATGGGTACTAATTTCAAAGCCTGGATGACAACCATCATGCGCAACGCCTTTATTAATGACTATCGTAAAAAACGTACTCGCAACCAGGTCGAACAGCCCATTGAAGATGTTGCTTATGCTGTATCTAATAAAATGGCCTCGGATAAGACCGATGCACCGGCTATGTTGCAAGATCTTCGCTTTATTCTGGATGGTTTGGATGACAATCACCGGCTTCCATTTATGATGTTTTACAGAGGTTTTCAATATAATGAAATCGCGGATCATTTTGATTTACCCATTGGTACTGTGAAAAGCCGAATTTTCTTCGCTCGCAAGAAGCTGAAGTCAAGAATTAAAGCACATTATGGCACGCAACATGTATAAATGGAATTGTACCATTTCTTCGTTGAACAATTACAATTATTATTTCGTTTTAAATATAGGCTGAATTGGCTTAGTTAAAACATGATGTCATGGGCTCGTTCCATGATTACCTCCTTGTTATTATTAAAAAAGAACATTAAGCTATGCTAAGACTAATTGTAGCTTTCCTCGTGATAGCGCTACTCGCTGCTATTCTTGGATTTGGTGGAATTGCCGCCGGAGCCGCTTCCATTGCAAAAATTATTTTCTGCATTTTCCTGGTTTTGTTAGTGCTATCCTTAATTGGTGGACTATTTAGATTCAGAGGTAGAGACGCATAGCAGTGGTAATATTAAACTTATTTATTAACCAAAAACATAAAATTATATTATGAAAGACAGAACAAAAGTATTGATGGCTATTGGCGCAGGTTTACTGGCAGGTGGTGCAGTAGGTTACTACCTCAATTCTGAAAAAGGTAAAAGAATGCGCAAAAAAGTTGACAAAACAGTCAAAAAACAGACACAGCAAGTCACAGACAAGCTCAGTGACATGGCCGACAGCGCCAAGGAGTGGTTTGACAATATGGCTGAAAAAGCCAAAAATCAGATCAGCAGAGCTTCCAGCAATGCAGAAGATATGATCGATGATGCACAAAGCTCTTTTAAAAAAGGTACGAATAAAGCCAAAGAAAAGATGGAAGCCACATCCAAGCATATCGAAAATGCAGTTGAAAAATCCTAAAATGCTGTTAATTGAACCATCATGAAATATTCAGAAGAAATTCTAGAAAATGCTGGTGAAACCGTAGAGTATGCCCGGCAGTATGCTCAGCAACAAGTAGAATATTTTCGTTTGGAAGTTGCCGAGCGTCTGTCCAAGGCAATGGCAACTGTCGTCACAACGGTGGCAGTTGTC
>CAZGAU010000242.1:0-6381 GCA_964523725.1 uncultured Saprospiraceae bacterium | reverse complement strand
AACAGGAGCGTAGTAATTGGGATTTTCATGAGTCAGTAGTTTAGTGTAAAACTATTTTGATGCTTGTCTGATTTTATACTATGGTCGTCTTTCGGGATTACCAATCAAAGCTAAAGCTTTTTCGCCAAACAAAAAAGAAGAATTCTGTTTATTAGAATGCTTTAATTATTCAATAAATCCTTACCTTTGCGGACATTTTTGAACGGCATGGAGCGAGTAACTTTTCAGGATCTGGGTTTAATCAGTTATCGCGATGCCTGGACGTATCAGGAGCAGCGGCTGAAAGAATTGGTGGATGCCAAACTCAGCAATCGGGTTTTACTAAAAGAAGGTAAAACACCTTTACCGCAGCAGCATTATTTATTGTTTTGCGAACACGCACCGGTATTTACCCTTGGAAAAAGTGGCTCTGTTGACAACTTGTTGCTTAAAGAAGTAGAACTTACCCGGAAAGGTTTTGAATTTTTCAAAATCAATCGGGGAGGGGATATCACGTATCACGGACCCGGGCAAATTGTCGGTTATCCGATCTTTGACCTGGAATGCTTTTTTACCGATGTTCATCGGTATGTGCGCTACCTGGAAGAGGCGGTTATCCGCACATTGGCTGAGTATGATATCGATACTTACCGGGAAGAAGGCTATACGGGCGTGTGGTTGGAAGCAAAGGATGAGCAGCCAAAGCGCAAGATTTGTGCCATTGGCGTGCATCTGAGTCGCTGGGTGACTATGCACGGCTTTGCTTTTAATGTAAATACAAATCTTGAACATTTCAAATATATTATCCCCTGCGGCATTAATGATCAGGATAAAGATGTGACTTCCATGGCGGCGGAGCTGGGACGCCCGGTAGATATGGAAGAAGTGAAACAAAAACTGAAGCGGCATTACGCCAATTTGTTCGAGTTTGAATACGTTGCTACTGTATTGGATTGATATGTGTAGATGTTTTGCGAATTGAATCAAACGCCTATGAAAAAGGATATTCCAATTCATAAAGTTGAAGATATTGCGATTGCGATCGTTCCTCGCGAAGATCGTATTGATGACGAGGAAGAGCTGTGGGACGTGTATCTGCTGAATCTCAAGGATGAATCGATCACCAGTGTGCTGGTTAATTCTCGCGGTTACGGCGACATCAACGGCGAAAAAAGACGTACTACTATTCTGCGCCACTTTTTTGAAGAAATCGGACCGCTCGCTTGTGTACAAATTGAACCTATTCAGGTGAAACTTTTTAATCTTACAAATGAATACTGGGTTAGCTTTGTGTACGAAGGTTATATGTATGAGAAAAAATACATTTTTGTACAGGGAAGCATTGAAGAATCCAATTTTACAGTGATTCCTTTCCTTAACCGGAAAGGGGTGATGATCAGATAAATTTAACACCCGATGGAAGACAACAGAAAAATGACACCCAAAAAAATCTCCGAATCCAAAACGATAATGACCGAAATGGTAATGCCCAACGATACTAACCCTATGGGCAATCTCATGGGCGGTAATCTCCTGCGTTGGATGGACATAGCAACGAGTATCTGCGCCGGCAAACACTGCGAAGCGCATGTGGTGACCGCTTCGGTCGATCATGTATCTTTTCAGCGCCCGATTCTGATGGGTGAAGTCGTGACGCTTGAAGCAACTGTCACCCGTGCCTTTACTACCTCCGTTGAGGTATATGTAGAAGTTTTCGCAGCCGATATCAAAGGATTGAATTCCCGCCGTTGCAATCATGCTTATTACACCTTCGTCGCGCTGGATGGCGATAACGGCAAACCAATCCCCGCCATTCCCGTGTTACCTCTGACAGAAATCGAACAACAACGCTACGACAGTGCCATCCGTCGCCGAGAATTGCGCCTGGTGCTCAGCGGTAGAATGAAACCCGAGCAAGCAAAAGAAATCAGAACGCTTTTTGCGCAAATGGGGTGAGCAGCACAAAGGCTTTTGGCTGATAGGGTGAAGGGTTGATAGGATGAATATCACAATCCATAAAATCTTTACATTTCCAATTCAACCTATAAACCTATCACCTCATCACCCAAACTTTATATTTGATTAAACAACTCATTATCCTTCAAAGGTAATTTACTGATTCGCTTACCGGTAGCTGCATAGATCGCATTGCATAAAGCAGCGGCAATCGGCGGTAAGGACATCTCGCCCAAGCCCTCGGGCTTTTCTTTACTATCCACAAGATGCACATTCACTTCCGGTGCTTCTTTATAACGAATCATGCGATAGGTATCAAAATTATCCTGTTCGGCCATGCCATTGGCAATAGTCACCCCGCCATACATCGCAGCGCCCAAACCATCGATCACTCCGCCTTCCAGCTGTGCCAATGCTCCTGATTTATTAATCACAATGCCACAATCAACAGCCACATGTACTTTTTCCACTACGGGAATGTTACTGGTATTCATGGAAATTTCCACTACCTCTGCTACATAAGCGCCAAACATAAAGTGAGCCGCAAAACCCCGATAAATCCCTTTTGGAGCAGCTTTGTACCAACCTGATTGCTCAGCCACTTCGCGAATCACATGCTTTAATCGCCGGGTGCTGTATTCCGGGCCGCCATGATCGTCGTAAGGCATCATTTTGTCTTCTTCACCGAGCAATTCCAGGCGCAGGTCAACTGGATCTTTCTCTGCTGCGACCGCAATTTCATCCAGAAAGCTTTGATCCACAAACGTGATGGCATTATGACCCGGCGCGCGCCACGCCCCGGTAGGTACTACGGTTTTGACGGGGGTATATTCCATTTTAAAATTTGGTACAAATCCTGCCGGAAAACTGTCGGGAAATAATTCCGATTTATGGGGAGAGGTATTTTCACCCCGGAAAAGATAACGAGACGTTGTACTGGTGTTGTTATGCCAGGCGATCAGTTTGCCATCCTTGTCAAGAGCGGCTTTGAGCTTATACATGCCTGCCGGACGGAAATAATCATGCTGCAAATCCTCTTCGCGGGACCAAACAACCTGAACGGGCTTTTTCAAAGCATGGGAAAGGTAAATCGCTTCTGCTGCGTAATCGGCTAAAAGTCGCCGGCCAAAGCCTCCACCCACGCGGCTTTGATGAACAATAATCTTGTCTCTGGGAATTTTCGTAAAGTACTCCGCCAGGGCAGCTACGCGCCCGGGAACTTGCGTAGAACCCCAGCATTCAACCCGATCTTCCCGCACATCGGCGGTATAACACATGGGTTCCATCGTAGCATGATACAAAAAAGGTACTTCGTAAGTTGTTTCAATTACCTTGACTGCGGCATTCATCGCAACATCCACATTACCTTCATTGCGCAACTGGATCTCACCGGCTTTGCTGGTGTTTGTAATAAATTGTTTCCGGATATTGGAAGAACTCTCTTCCTCACCAACGCTGGTGTCCCATGTTACTTTTAAAGCTTTTACGCCTTTCAGCGCGGCCCAGGTGTTTTTGGCGATCACTGCAACACCGGCAATCAGAAGGGTTGGATTTTCATGTGGTTTGATTTCCACCACATCCAATACGCCGTTTATTTTTTTTGCTTCGCTGGCGTCAATAGTTTGAACGCTTGCGCCATATACGGGTGCGTGCAGGATAGAAGCCGTAAGCGTTCCCGCAGGTTTAGCATCCAAACCAAAAATAGGCTTACCGGTTACAATTTCCTGATTGTCCACACCCGGAATAGCAGTGCCGATGATTTTAAAATCCTTAGGGTCTTTCAATCTCACATCCGCGGGCACTTCCAATTGCGCAGCGGCTTCCGCCAAATCTTGATAAGAAAGCGCATTGTTATTTAGTTTGTTGTAAATAAATCCCGATGCAGCATAACATTCGTTTTTATCAATGCCCCAGCGCATGGCCGCAGCCTCTGTCAGCATTTCGCGAGCCGTAGCACCGGCTTGACGTAAAAGATCAAAGTTGCTTTTCACCGATGTACTACCACCTGCTCCCTGCCCGCCAAGGCGGGTATCCAGATCAGCCTGCCGCACTTCTACCTGTTGCCAGTCCACTTCCAGTTCTTCGGCAATGATCATGGGCAAAGAAGTTTTCACGCCCTGACCAATTTCCGGGTTTTTGGCAAAAATAACGATGCTCCCGTCGGTACCAATTTGCAAAAACGCATTGGGCGCGAAAGGAGTGCCATCTTTTAAAAACTTTCCGGCTTTGGCAGCCAATGGAATTTGTAAAAGTAAACCCGCACCGGTAATACCACTAATTTTTATAAAATGACGACGATTAATATTTTGAGTCATTGGACTTTAGTTTTAGGTTAGTCAAATACTTTGGGCTTTGCCCCTGAATCCACGTGTTATGGTGTTATAGTGTTATGGGATTTTGGAGAAAAGATAGAGCTAACGATCACACCATCCTACTAAAACACCAAAACAACATTACTTAGAAAACTCAATAGCCTTTTGAATAGCCTGCTTGATCCTCGGGTAAGTACCGCAGCGGCAAATATTGCCCGACATTGCGGCTTCGATCTCGCTTTCGGAAGGATCATTGTTTTTGGACAAAAACGCAGACGCAGTCATGATTTGTCCAGCCTGGCAGTATCCGCATTGAGGCACATCGGTTTCCATCCAGGCGCGCTGCACCGGATGAGAACCATCGGCGGATAAGCCTTCAATGGTCGTGATCTTCATATTTTGTAAAGCGGAAACCGGCAAAACGCAAGAGCGAACCGCGTTGCCATTGAGGTGAACGGTGCAGGCGCCGCACTGTGCCTTTCCACAGCCAAATTTGGTGCCTTTCATATCCAGTTCATCGCGTAAAATCCAGAGTAAAGGCGTATCTGCATCCGCCTCCACCTGATAGGGTCGGTTGTTGATGGTAAGTGTGTAAGTTGACATAGCTTTATGATATTTAAAGTTAGAAAGTTCAAGGTTTAAGGTTCAAGGTGCGAAGTTCAACGTTCAAAGTTCCAGGTTTAAATCTTGAACATTGAACTTTAAACCTTGAACCTCATAAACAGATTACTTCTTCTTCTCTGCCTTTACTTTAGCCACTTCCTCCGGCTTGACAATCTCCCCTTTGTTGCCCCAGTTATTGCGCACGTAATTGAGCACATCTGCTACTTCTTGATTGGACAAAGCAAAACCAGTCATTGGAACATTATACGTTTCGCCGTTGACGACCATTTCACCTTCCGCACCATACAATACCTGCTTGATAGAGCGAATTTTATCCGCCATCAAGTAATCGGACTTGGCTAAAGGCGGAAACACTTTGGCGATGCCCTTACCGTCTGCCTGATGACAGGAGATACAATAGGTTTCATATACGCCCTTGCCGCGCTTGATGCTTTCTTTCAAAGGATCAGCCGGACGAAAGGAAACAATCATAATAGCGAGAAAGCTAATAAACAGAAGTTTTTGCAGCATAGTCAGGTTTTTCTTTTTGATCCGATAAAAATAGTACAATTTCCCAAAGTGGTAGAAGATCACACCGGCTTTTAGAATTCCTTAACAAGGAAGTTTGGTAACATTCAATATTGGGCAATAGATATTAGCCCAGTGCTATGCGCTAAAAATGTAGTGCGGTTATCAGTGTGCAGTTTGCAGTCGTCAGTGCATTATTCATTGAGGTTTAATTCGAAAGCGCCTTTCGGGCTTCTTTGAGGGCTCGTTTTTGTTGACGAATCTGCGAGTTTACCAAAAACTCATTTAATTTGGTATTCATCAGCCGGATAGAGCTTTCTTCCGCGCTGCTACCCGTAAGAAAACTATTGATACTCGCGGAGCTCGGAAAAGGAGGCGCGAGTTGCACAAAATCCCGGTCGCGTATGATCACGCCTTTCAGTTCTGTATTCACGCTATTGGGGCCCGGTTCGTCGTATTCGCCGTAATGTGCAATAAAATAAGGCTTATTTGAAAGTTCTTCTGATGCTACCGGGCGTCCTTCTGCATCAAAAATGACCCCGGCAAAGTCTTGCGCTCGTACTTGTTTGGCATGAGTCGAATAAAAAAAATATACCGGGCAAAAATCAAAAAGTTGGCTAAAGCCACGCATGATGTATTTGTTTTGCAGCTCTTGTTCCTTCTCGACTTTGAGGGCTTCTTCATCTTGACCGATCTCTTGCAGCGCCGCAGCCTTGCCTTCGAGCGTACGCAGGCGCACCAGCAGCACGCCATTTTTTAATTGTTCGATCTGTTCACCCGCTGTAGTCTGGCGCAGGCGATAAGATTTGCAGGAAGTAAGCAATACCAGGAATAAGATGAAATAGGTGAAAGGTTTCATCGGAAACTGGTTTTTTAGAGATTGAAATAAATAAAAATACAAATTATTTTGGAAAGGATGTTAGTTAGAAAGCATGTGACACGCGAAGAAGAACCAGAAGACAGAAAATCAGAAATAGGACTTAATCATTATTTGTTTCCAGTA
>CAZGAU010000241.1:0-6467 GCA_964523725.1 uncultured Saprospiraceae bacterium | reverse complement strand
TTTGCCCGCAATTTCGGGTAATAATTTAAGCGGGAATGAAGCATATTTTACATTATCGGGAGGTAATGGCACCCGTTTCGAACCGGGCGACACCATCAGAAACACGATTTCATTATATGCTTATGATAATAATAGTAATAATTGTACCACCGAGCAAGCTTTTACTATCACCATTAACCCGCTTCCCTCAGCAACGGTGACCTCGGTAAATGCCTCCTGCAACGGCTCTGCCAATGGCGCGATCCAACTCACGGTACAGGGGGCAGCACCCTTTACTTTTGACTGGGATGTCGATACGCTCGATGGGCAACAAAATATAGCGGGGCTTCCGGCGGGAACTTATAATGTGATTATCACAGATAACCGGAGCTGCTCGACCACCGTACAGGCGATTATTAATCAACCAGAAATACTGGACATTAATTGCTCACAACTCAGGGCGGTTTCCGGCACTGGTTTGTCTGATGGACAGGCGCAACTTATTATATCCGGCGGTACACAATCTTACAGGATTTCCTGGATCGGCCCTGCCAGCGGCAGCCAAAACCTTGCCGCCGCCGACACCATTGTATTAAATAACCTCCCGGCAGGCAGTTATCAGGTCACACTCACCGATTTTAATAACTGTTCGACTACTTGTAATTTCGCTATAAATGTGGAGGGATGCGATATCATGTTAGACCTTATTGGCACGGATGCCACCTGTCCTGATGCTACAGATGGCTCTATTCAGTCAACTATTACCGGAGGGCAGGCTCCTTTTACTTATGATTGGAATATTAATGCGCTTGACGGCACCGAAGACCCGAGCGGCTTAGCTCCGGGAAATTATATACTAAATGTAATAGATAATAATAATTGCATTGTCGCTAAAAGCATAGAAATCAGCTCTTTATCCCCGGCTCCCACAGCGATACTATCTTCCGGAGGTACTATTTGTGAAGACGATTGTTTTATATTTGATATAAACTTTACAGGCACCGCGCCATTTACATTGAACTTCCAGGTCGATCCGGGGACAGGTCCGCTATCCAGAAGTATTACATCTAATAATATCAGCGAAAATATTCAGCTCTGTGCAGCTGATTTTGGTTTGACCAATGATACCATTATAATTAGCTTGATGTCTATCACGGACTCCAACTGCCAGGCTATGCTTGCACAAACAGAAATGCTGATCGTAAGTCCTATCGGTCGTGATACTATTGCCACCACGCTTTGCCAGAACGAAAGCATTATTGTTAATGGGGTGACATACAATCAAGCCAATCCAAGCGGCACCGAAGTTATTATAAGCGGCAGCGTCAATGGTTGCGACAGTATAGTGGTGATCAATCTCCGCTTTGAACCACCAGCCATATTTGATTTGAATCAGACATTATGTGAAAATGAAAGTATTATCATAAATGGGACTACTTATGATGTAAATAACCCAAGCGGCTCGGAGATTTTTACGGGCGCCAGTGTAAATGGTTGCGATTCAACGGTAAATGTAAACCTGAGTTTTTACACGCCTGTAATTATAGAAATAAATGAAACGCTCTGCGAAAATGAAAGCATTATCGTAGCCGGAATTGTGTATGATATCAATACGCCCAGCGGCACCGAAGTTATTTCAGGTGGCAGTGTAAATGGTTGTGATTCAACAATCAATGTCAACCTAAGCTTTTATCCGCCCGCGGTTTTTGATCTGAGCCAAACCTTGTGCGAAGGCGAATCGGTCACGGTAAATGGCGTTACCTACGACCAAGCAAATCCCACCGGCACGGAAATACTCATTGGCTCAAGCAGTAATGGCTGCGATTCTACAGTAAATATTAATCTGACTTATTTACCAAATTCTGTTTTTGATCTGAATCAAACATTATGCGATGGTGAAAGCATTATCATAAATGGCGTCACTTACAATCAAAGCAACCCAACAGGCACAGAAACCTTAATTGGTGAGGCTTCCAGCGGTTGCGACTCGATTATCAATATTAATTTAAGTTTCCACCCGCCGGCAGTTTTTGATTTGAATCAAACGCTTTGTGAAGGCGATAGCATCATAGTAAATAATGTTATTTACAATCAAAATAATCCAGGCGGCACGGAAATTATCATGGGCGCCAGCTCGACCGGCTGCGATTCGACCGTGAATATAAATCTGACGTATGTTTTTCACTCCGTTACTAATATTGACAGCACGCTCTGTCCAGGTGAATCATTGATTGTCAACGGTATAACGTATAACGCAAATAACCCAAGTGGCACCGAAATAATTTCCGGGGGCAGCGCCAATGATTGTGATTCAATTATTACAGTGAATTTACAATTTTTTGAACCGGCTGTTTTTGATTTGAATCAAACATTATGCGAAAATGAAAGTGTTACAATAAATGGTATCCTTTATGATATAAATAATCCAAGCGGCACGGAAACGCTGATTGGAGCCAGTGTAAATAATTGTGATTCGATTGTAAATATCAATCTGCGTTTTTACCCGCCGGCTGTTTTTGATTTGAATCAAACATTATGTGAAAGCGATAGTATTGTAATAAACGGTGTTGTTTATGATATAAATAACCCAAGCGGCACGGAAATTCTTACAAATGCAAGCACAAACGGTTGCGATTCAATCGTAAATGTAAATTTGAATTTCTATGCTCCCGCCGTTTTTGATTTAAACCAAACCCTGTGTGAAGGTGACAGCATCATCATAAATAATGTAATTTACAATCAGGCAAACCCATCCGGAGCCGAAATTCTGGCCGGCGCAAGTCTAAATGGCTGTGATTCAACGGTAAACATCAACCTCACTTACATCTTCCCGTCCACTCGGGTGATCGACACCACGCTTTGCGCGGGCGAATCTTTAGTAATAAATGGCGCGGTTTATAATGTAAATACCCCAACCGGAACTGAGATAATTACTGGCGGCAGCGCCAACGGCTGTGATAGTATTGTACAGATCAATCTTCGATTTGCTCCGGAAATCATTGGCTCTATCGAAGGCGACGCGACCATTTGCGTGGGCGAATCCACTACGCTGACTTTCCGGCTCACCGGCGGGCAGAGTTTTGACGTGCGTTATTCGGATGGCGTAACCCCAACCGCAGAATTGACCGGCATTGTGGATGGACATACCATACAAGTCTCCCCTGCCGCCACTTCGACTTATGCGATTGAATTGATTGCGGTGAACGGCTCGGCTTGTCCGGCACAAATTGGCGGTAGCGCCCGCGTGCAAGTAAGTAATTTGCAGGCGAGCGCGGTGTCGATCACGAATTTTGGCGGTTTTGGCGTGAGTTGTGCCGGCGCTACCGACGGTGCGGTCATTGCGAATGCGACCAACGGGATTGCCACTTTTCAGTATCTTTGGGATACAGGCACTACCTCCCAACAACTATCGGGCATCGGGGCAGGAAATTACACCGTCACGATCACCGACGCGGCAGGCTGTGAGGCGTCTGCTTCTATTATCATCAATCAGCCGCAACCACTCGTAATTTCCAGCAGCACCCGCGATCCGCTTTGTTCCAGTCAAAAAAACGGTGCGATTATTATTGAAAATATTACCGGCGGTGCGGGTCCTTATGAAGTTTCCACGAATGGCACTTCGTTCCGGGCTATCAATGCTTTTCCTTATGAACTGGGCAATCTGGCAGCTGGAAATTATAATGTTTTTATACGCGATATAAATGATTGTGAAGTCCAATTTAATACTTCTGTAACTGCGATTTCCAATCCAACCGTTGACCTGGGTGAAAATGTAACGATCAGCCTAGGTGACAGCCTGGAACTGGAGGGACTGGTCAATTTTACACCTACTAAAATCGAATGGACGCCAACGGATTATTTGTCCTCGCCGGATATGCTCAGAACCTTTGTAAAACCTGCGGAAACGACGATTTATCAACTCACTGTTTCTGATACTTCGGGCTGTCTGGCCACCGACCAGATCATGGTTTTTGTAAATAAAGCTCGGAAAATTTTTATTCCAACCGCATTCAGCCCGGACGGCGACGGCAGCAATGATGTATTTTACATCTACGGTGGAAATGATGTCATAAAAATCAAGAATTTCATCGTTTTTGATCGTTGGGGCAATCTTCTTTACCAACGCGGAGAGTTCCTGCCCAATGACCCACAGTACGGCTGGGACGGCAGATTCGACGGACGAGATGTGAATGTTGGCGTATATGTGTATTACGCTGAAATTGAATTTATTGACGGGTTGACAGAAGTGTTTGAAGGAGATGTGGCGGTGGTGCGATAAGAGCTAATTTTATTAAAAAATTTTCTCCTGACTAAATGAATGGGTGCCGGAATAATATGAATGTAAAATGTTTTTTGATTTTTATTATTCCGGCATTACGTTTTTAACGGTCTATATATCCTTCTTTTTTCAGTTTTTCAAACACCTTTTGACCGATCTCTTCTCCCCAGATTTCCCCTGCTGCCATTGATTCCTGTGTAATAACTGGTAGCTTTTCAATTAATTTCTGGCCGACAGGCGATTCGTAAAAAGCAAGCAGTCCCTTAATGTCTTCGTGAGTGAAATGCTTGTCGTAAATCGGCACCACCAGATCAATCAGTCCTTCCGCAGTGAATTCCTGGGCTGCTTTTTTCCAAAACGCTGAAGGTACCTCCGGAAACGACTGTTGAAAGCTGTTCATCATCGTTTGCATGACCTGGATACCCAGCTTGCCGGCACCGGAGATTTCCATCATTTTCCGGATGTCATCGGTTTTGGAAGGAGTGGACGATTGGGCGAAGAGCGCAAGCACACTAAATAAAAATAAGAATGACAACAAAAACTTTTTCATTGTGTAATGATTTTTTGAAGTTTACTAAATAAATTCCAATAATACACCAAAACGAATAAATTGCCCATCTTATGACAAATAAGGTGCCAGAAAATCAGATTTTGGTACCAAAAGCAAGTTTTTGGAATTAGAAACGTTTGTATGGGGTATGAATCGAACGCTACATGAAATTTGCATATATTAAATCCTTGGTATTCACATTGCTACTGGCTCTGGCCGCCAATGCACTCTGGTTGGCGGAACTCCTTCAAGTCGTTGGCTGGGAAGGCATGGGCTGGGTATCATATTTACATTATTCGGTATTTGTAATTGCCTTACTAGCAGTTGCTTCCTACGTTATGCCTTTCCGTTGGATCCGTCAGGTTTCCTGGATGCAAGTCGGGCAGGCAGCGTTGGAAACCTATCCCGCTACGGTAGTGGCATTTTTTCTGGCTAAGACCATACTTTTCAGCATTTATACCCGCTTGTACGGCTACCTGAACGGCAACATGCTCCTGCTATTGCTGGTGGTCGTGGTGCTGCTGATCTCTTTTTCCATTCACTTTGTCACCAAAAAATCGTTGCATCGCGTGCGCTGGGGGCATGGCTTTTTCGTAGCTGCCGGTATTGTAACGGTGGTACCGCTAAGTATCATGACGGTGCGCTTTATTCCTGGATTTAGCCACGATGCTAGCTTTGTAAGCGCGGTAAAAATGGGTTATCCGTTTTTCTGGATCGTAATAATGATGGGCATTCTTGGCTTGCGGACGGCGATGTGGAGGCCCGAACCCGATGTGCCCGCCACGCAGGAAGATATTTTGGATGACCTACCGGAGGATTGATTCTCAGCAAGCAGGAGCAGTTTTCAAGTCGCAGTTGTGATGAAAATATGCAAGCTTTTCAATTTATTTTCTTACATTTCATCCAAAACCGGCTTTGAACTATGCGTACCACCTCACTCTTGCTGCTAATGGGATTGTTGCTGACCTTTGCAGCCTGCAAGCAGCAAAGCAATACAACTGAAACTTCTTCCAAAAACAGCACCGAACCGGTCAACCGCGACTCGATTCGCCAGGTATATGAAACATTAATAAAATCAAAAGCCAATCTCTTGCCCGCCGCACAAATCGTGGAGGTAGGGAAAATCCGCCCAGTGGACGAAGGACCAAGCGACACCGTTTTTTTCGTGTATCGGGAAGCGATGCTCCAAACCATTGCTCAGAAAAATGAATTCAAACTCCTGGAAATGGTAGATGACAACGTGCAGGTTGACGTCGGCGTAAATCGTGGAATCGCGGCGTTTGTGGAAAACTGGAAATTACATACCCAAAAAGATAGCTCCGCGCTTTGGGCAATTTTAAAAAATGTATTGGAACAAGGCGGCGCCTTTAGCGCTGATCGTCAAAGGTTTACGGCGCCTTATTACACTGCTACATTCCCGGAAGCTTATGATGCCAATACCTTCGGCGTGATCACCGGCGAGGGCGTACGCGTGCGCGCCCAACCCAATCTGAATAGCCAAATCCTGAAAACGATTTCCTACGATGTGCTCCCCGTACTCGACTGGTCGGGCCAGCCAGAAACTATTGGTAATGAAACTCACCCCTGGGTAAAAATCAAACTCAATGATGGCAAGGAAGGCTACGTGTATGGCAAATTTATCGGCTCGCCATTGGGTTA
>CAZGAU010000240.1:2792-6554 GCA_964523725.1 uncultured Saprospiraceae bacterium | reverse complement strand
TATCTAACAATATGTACTAATTATCTGCCAGGATATTTCATTGTATCTAGCCGGATACTTTATATATCTCAAAAGATATTATTGGGTATCAATTCAGATATGTTATCATATCTAGCCTGATGAATCAGGTATCAACGGAGATTATAGATTCTATCTGGAATGATACTTGTATGTATCTAGCCAGATGCATTGAGGTATCTGCAAAGATACAATTGGGTATCTTTTAGGATGCCCTTACATATCAATTTAGATAGATGGTCATATCTGGTCAGAAGCTCCAGGTATCTGGGTAGATACTTTAATATATGTAGGCAGATGCGCTTAACACCTTCGGAGATACTCAATCGGTTAAATCATGCCAGTCCCAAATATCAGTTTGGAGGATGCCGGCTTTGGTCAGGTAATCGAGCACCGGCTGGAAAGCCTTATGGTTATTGGCAATGTTGGAAAAACAGGCGATCGCGATGCCCTGCTTCGGTAAGCGGATGACCAGGTTGGAAAATCCGCAGGTAGAACCGGAATGAAACATGACCATACCATTTTCCGGGGTGTCGCGGTAGAACCAGCCCAGGCTATAGGAGCCGCCGTCGGGCAAAGACGTGCCGGTTTGTCGGAGCAGGTACTCCAAATCAAAGAATTGATTCGCCAGTAATACCTCGTTCCATTTTTGATAATCTTCCAAAGAAGTATAGACGCCGCCATCGCCCTTGGTGGCGCTGGTCAGGCTCTGATCGGAAAAAATAACTTGCCCTTGCGCATCACGTGCGAAGCCATAAGCACGTTTGCGGATGCGCGCATCACTAGTGTACACTCGGGTACGCTTCATGCCTGCGGGCTGGAAAATTTCCTGCTTTAAAAATTTGGCAAAAGACTGCCCGGAAGCTCGTTCTACCAGGAGCGCCAGCAGACAGTAGCCGCTATTGCTGTAGCGATAGCTCGTGCCCGGCGGGAAGTAGGTTTTGTCGATATCCTTGATTAAATTCAGTACATCGGCGTCAGAAAGCTGCTCGGTCAAATCATCCGGCATGACCGATTCATAAGCCCAGATACCCGAAGAATGATTCAGCAATTGCCCGATAGTGATGGAATTGCCCACCGGCGCAAACTCGGGGAAGAAGGTGCGAATCGGATCACTCAGACTCAGTTTGCCCTGTTTTTCCAGAATGAGAATCGCCGCTGCCGTAAATTGCTTGGTGACCGAAGCCATGCGGAAATTACTGCGGACGGTCAGCTTTTTCTTTGATTCGAGATCACGTAAACCGATGGCGTTTTGATACAAAATTTGATTTCCTTCGGCGATCAGGAGCCCGCCGCCGGGCTGGTTTGGAGTGAAAGTCTGACGCATGATGCTGTCCAGATCGTGCTGGAGCGACTGGCTGAAAAGGGATAGTGGCAAAGCAAATAGGATTATGGTGTGTTTCATACTGCCAAAATAGCAACTTTCCGGAAATGGAACGGTTCTTGTTTTTACCCTTTTGATTCCTGGTATTTTGGTTATTTTTAATGGATTTTGAACACCCTTCATCCCGGTTGTTATGAAATATGGCTTACTTCTATTCTGGATTCAACTAGGTTTTACGGTGCTGGCACAGGAGCCCCGGCCCAATCCGGCTGCGCAAATGCAGCAATTACTCGTCACAGCTTACGAACGGGAAGCGATTATCAAAAATTCGGTGCAGGAAGCCAGGCAACAAATCCGGGCACAGCTCCATTCCCGGGAGGATTTGCAGGTGTTTGACAGCTTATTTTCCAGGATGCTGGGCAGCAATAGTCAGGAATATGCATTTCCAGCCAGGTTTGATACAGCGATTGAAACGGTGACGGACCAAGGCGCATTTCTGCAAATGATCGACGATTTGCGCAAACTGAAACTGCAACATTATACCTTTGAAAATTATCAACTTGCCCGGCAGTCCGGTTCTGGTTTTCAATTAATCCAGGATTCACCAACCTCTCAGCAAATCGCTTTTTTCGAATTGCAGGCGGGCGACCGCGTCGGCGAACTGGGCGCGGGCAGCGGCTGGATGGCTTTTCTGCTGGGCACTTTGTACGATAGCATTGCCATTCAGATTAATGAAATTAGTACTGAGCTTGTGGAACGAATTGAACAGGAAATGGCGCATAAACTTACCTCCCGGCAGCAAGCGCGTTTTTCAACAGTGCTAGGCACGGAACAAAGCACCGGCATGGAAGGTGAATCACTGGATGTGATCATTGCCATTGATGCTTTTCATCATTTCAGTGATCGGATCGGTATGCTGGAGGCGATCAAACAATCTTTGGCAGCAGGCGGGCGCTTGTGTTTGGTAGAACAGGTCAACGAAGCGGATTTCCCCAAAGCCTACTGCCCGGAAGCACTTGAAAAGACTGAATTTGAGGCATTCATGCAAGAAAATGGTTTTGTCAAAATCCGGGAACAGCAGTTGGCAAGTGCGACGAGTAGTCATACGGTGATGTTTGAATACAGGATGAAGTAAGCAGCTTTTCCCAAAAACTTTCCTTCAAATAGAATTGTATTGTACAAAATCATCCGTTCACATCAAGCTAACATCAAATGAATCCATCTTTTATTGAATTAACCATTGGTAACCACCAGATTCTGCATGGTTTTGACCATCATAATAATGAAATCCTGGAGAAAGTACAGGTTGCAAACCCCCAAAAGAAGCTCATCAATGTGCAGAGAATTCTGTCCCTGAGCGAGCGCTTTATCCTGACCACTTACGGCTTCGACCGACTGATCTACTGGGAATATGAGGAAGATTATGAAACGGTAAAAAAATTGATGGGGATGTAAATCTCCGCCATTTTAAATGGATTAGTTAAATTTGATGGTATTTTTAAAATTCCATTCATGGGTTCCATCGAAGTGATCTTTCTATTTCTGGCGATTTTGGGCTGGTTGTTTGCCCTTTTCTTCGGCATACTTTTCTTTAGAAAACGGTGGCTGGAGCGCCGTTCGCGAAAGCGGTTGGAAGCTTATACTGCTTATTTGGCCCAAGCACGGGAAATTCTGCCCAAGACCAAGACCGATCCGCGTCAGATTTACAGCATTACCTTCGACTTTATGAGCAATGCCCTGAGCGGCGGCGAAGAGGAATCGCGCCTGGCAGCTGAAAAATTCCACGTGGATGTGGCGGCTTTTATGCAGCAAATGACCGAGCCTTTGACCGCTTTGAGCCGGGCTTTGAGTCAATTGAAACGCAATAGTAGTTCACCTATTCAACACAAAATCAAGGAGTTAGAGCGATTGATCCTGGATTCCAGCAATGAGCTGGACATGGTGCTGAAGAGTCTTTCTACTTCAGAAAATGTCGGGGAAGAAATCAATAAATTACAAACGCTGGGTTATGGTCGCCGCGCGCAGTTCATGGACGATCTTCACCGGGAAATGAAGCAGCTCATGCAGCAGGAAATACGCGTGGTTTGTGGGGATCAGTTTGCCAAGATAAAAGCTTTTGAAGAGCAGTTAAATCAATAATATTTAGGTAAAGGCTCAAAACAAAGAAAGTACCCCTCCTCCCATCGCCGGGGCGATAGAAAAAGAAAAAGGCACTTCAAATGGGTACTATAATAGAGAAAAGGAAAAGTCATTTTAAGTCGGAAGTGGGAAATCGGAAATCGGAAATCGGAAGTGGGAAGTTCAGGAATTCAGCACAGAGCGCAATGCCTCATTTTTATTGCGCAGATCAAGGCCACCTTCGAGTATGGACTTCAGGTTTGCGAGGTAGAACGTCCAGCCGATCGAGCATTGCACGTACA
>CAZGAU010000240.1:0-2692 GCA_964523725.1 uncultured Saprospiraceae bacterium | reverse complement strand
TCATTCCTAGATCGAACGGTTCCATCAGGTTTGGTGAATTCCGCTTTGCGCAAAAACCAGCTTTCGAGGCCCGCTCGGGTAGTCCAGGCCTTATATATCATTTTAGAATCCGCCTTCACGTTGAGCCTTACACAAAATTTGTTCCAGTCTTTATTTTTCATGGCTGCGGGTGATTTAGAATGAGTCGATGGTCAACAGTCGATAGTAATTCCGTTCTTTGCAAAACTTAAGCGCTCATGCGGAACGCTTTTTCCAGTTGTTTGATTTCGTATCTGGTTTCTGGTTCTGCACTGGCAGAAGGCGCAAATAAATTTCCGGATTCCCGGTCATCAAAAATTTCCAGCTGCAATTCCTCGGCGAAAGCCTTAGCCAGATCGCCCATAGCGCGCGCGTAGTGTTCATTTTTGCCCATAGCCATGAAGAGATCGATCACACCGGCACGGATCATTTCGTATTTATCCACCTGCATCAGCAGTTGGCGCTGGGATTTGCCATTGGCGCTTTTGCCGAGCTGTTGCACGGTGTTGCGCAGTTCATCCGCAGAATACCCCAAAATATCGGCGCGGTGTTTCCACCAATTAAAGGCATTACCGCCGTTGCGTTCTTCATATACTTCGAGGTGGCGCTTCTCGCAATTTTCCTGATAAGATACGAAACTCATAGCTTTGACCAAATCCAGGACCGCCAAGACCTGTTCTTTATCAAGCGATTCGGTGGTATTCTCTTGTTCTTCGAGAGAAAGCAAATACTTAGCATACTTGAGCTTCACTTTGCTGTTGGAGCGCAGCGCAATTTGTTTGGCCAGCTCAACCGACAGGTAGTAATCATCCAGTACGGGTGCGTCTTTGAGTTTGCGCAGTGCAAAATCCTGCATATGCTCGGGTTTGCGAATGCCGTCTCGAAATTCATATACATCCTGCAGCCAACGTTTTACATTGGTAGCGTAATGATGATCAAGCAATTGCAATGCCTGATGCAGGTTAGTTGCGGTGACAACTTTGGTCCCTTTTTTGCTGACTAAGATTTGCAGGTCCATAACTTTATTCATTGAATCTGATACAAATATACACATTATGTTTTTATTTGTCAATATTTAAAACAAAAAATGTTTATTCTTATAGATTCTTTTTTAAACTTACAATGGACTTGCACTTCGTGAGCAACTACTTTGAAATCATATTATCCGGAAAATTAAAACCTTTTCAACGATTTCTCGACAGGCAAGCAATAATTTGATTTTCAATTAATTACATCAAGTTTTCAACCTTTACTAAACAATAGTCCTCTTTTTTAAATACCGATTAGACAATACTCCTCCTTTATAAGACAATAGTAGAGGCAAACCCTGAATTTTGCCTGCATCTTTGTATCGTCAAATAGCAAAGGATTTATACAATACACAAAATCAAATGCGACTGCTTTTTTTATTTCATCTGTACAATTTTACAAAATCAGTCGCCGTTAAAATCCAGCACGCTATTTATATAATTTGATAGGTTTAAATTTCTAAAACAAAATTTTTATCCGTATGATTACCAACAATCCTAATCCAAACCCAAATCAACCGAATCCGAGCAATAACCCTCAGAAGTCGGGTGGCAATAAAACTGGGTTCATCGTAGCGATTGCAATTTTGGCTGTAGCAGCCATTGGTTTATTGGTAACCACCATTAGCCAGAACAAGCAGAAAACAGAATTGTCTGCTTCCTTAAGTGAATCAGAACAGTTGAAAAAAGAACTGGAACAACAATACTACACTGCGCTTTCTGAATTGGAAGAAATGCGCGGCAGCAACGAAGAGCTCAATGCTTTGATTGAAAAACAGAAGGAAGAACTGACATCACAGAAGAATCGCATTGATGATCTGTTGAAAGACAGTCGCAATCTTTCTGCGGCAAGAGGCGAGTTGAAGAAGCTTCGCTCTCAGGTAGAGCAGTATGTAGCTGAAATCAACCAGTTGCGCCAGCAAAACGAAGAATTGCTGACCGAAAATACGCAATTGAACGAGACCAACACTTCACTGCGCACCAATCTTGACTCCTCACGCTATGCATACCAGCAGTCTGAAACAGCTCGTGCTTCGCTTGTAAGCGAAAAAGAGCAATTGGAGCAAACCAAGGCTGTATTGTCGAGCAAAGTGACTTTTGCCTCTGTGATCAAAGTAAATAGCGTAGAAGCAGAAGGTTATAAGACCAGAAACAATGGTAAACTTTCCAAAGATCGCCAGGCGAAAGATGTTGATCAAATCCAGGTTTGTTTCAACACAACTGCCAACGAAGTAGCTGAACCGGGTGCTGAAGTTTATCACATCCGCGTCGTTGACCCACAGGGTACTACGCTGCAAATGGCAAATGCCGGCACTTTCAAAAGCAATCAAAACGGCGAGCAGATTCCATACACTTTCACCAAGGAATTTGACTACAACCAGAAGGCAACGCAGCTTTGCGCTAACTGGAAGCCGGATCAGGCATTTACGAAAGGTAACTACAAGGTAGAAGTTTACAACAAAGGCTATCTGGCTGGTTCCACTACGTTCACGCTGAAATAATTTTCCAAGCAATAAACATAAACGAACGTCGGAGTTGTGTAAAAACAACGCCGGCGTTTTTTGTTTCAAACAATACCGAGGCTCAGTGGTTAAGTAGTCGGACAGTTTTACAGTCGATTGTCGAAAGTCCGATTAAGCTGACAA
>CAZGAU010000239.1:0-6616 GCA_964523725.1 uncultured Saprospiraceae bacterium | reverse complement strand
ATGATGGCAAGGAAGGCTACGTGTATGGCAAATTTATCGGCTCGCCATTGGGTTATCGCGCTATATTTACTCGTCAACCAAACGGTAGTTGGTTAATGACGGCATTTAATGAAGGGGACTAAATAAGTTTGTAATATGATGTGGTAATTCTCAGCAAAACCCAGCGACGGCGCTATATTATACAAGCAAATCAAGCTGGTTTTAAAGGAGTAATTCTGCATCTTTTCCAATGCCTAAAATTTAGTTTGCCCTTTTAGAAAAAAATCCAAAACTCCTCTTTACATTTCGCTCGGAAAGAGTAAGCAGTCCGCAGTCAATAGTAGGCAGTGGTGTGGGAAATGAGTTTTGGAGAATGACAATACCGACTCTCTTTTCTACCCAAGCAACTACTGACTGCCCACTGCAAACAGCCTAATTTAAAATAAGTCACCATGTTAGCTGTAGTTGTTGCCTGTTTCATCATTGGCTACCTGTTTATCGCATTTGAACATCCGCTGAAGCTGGATAAAACCGTGCCAGCCCTGCTTATGGGCGGCATTTGCTGGGCGCTGATCGCCATAGGGCATCTGGATGTAATCGACCATCACGGAGAGGTGATCTCGCACGCCGGCGCGCAGGAAACTTATGTCGAAGGACTATTGAACGTACTGCTGCACCATGTGGGTAAAATCTCCGAAATCCTGATCTTCCTGATGGGCGCGATGACCATCGTAGAATTAGTGGATCTGCACCAGGGGTTTTCGGTCATTACCAATCGCATTAAAACCAACGATAAGCGTAAAATGCTGATTCTCATTTCGATATTGGCATTTTTCCTATCGGCTATTCTGGATAACCTGACCACGACCATCGTGATGATCTCGCTGGTGCGCCGATTGGTGGAGGATCGCAACGACCGCCTGTGGTTCGCCAGTATCATTGTGATTGCTGCCAACGCCGGTGGCGCCTGGTCGCCGATTGGTGATGTTACCACCACCATGCTCTGGATCGGGAAAAAAGTGACCACGCCGATGCTGATCGGCAGTCTTTTCATTCCTTCGGTTGTTTGTTTGGCAATACCGCTGCTGATTGTAATGTTTCGCAAGGAATTTAAGGGAAAATTATCCGGTAAGGAACTTCCCGAAGGCGAATCCGAAGAAAAGAAAGGCTTGCTCAGTAGTCGCACCATGCTGATTGTTGGCATTGGCTCGCTGATTTTCGTGCCGATTTTCAAATCTATAACCCACCTTCCGCCGTACATCGGCATGATGCTGGGGCTGGGCTTTACCTGGTTGGTGTCGGAGTACATTCACCCGGAAGAGGATTTCTCGGAAGAGCGTAAAGTCAAATATACCGCCCGAAATGCACTTTCCCGGATCGAGATGTCAAGTATCATGTTTTTCCTGGGTATTTTGCTTACGGTCTCAGCGCTGGAATCCGTTGCCGTAGCGCACGGCGGTAAAATGATGGGCTTCCTCCATCAGTTGGCGGAGCAATTGCAGGGCGCCATCCCCAACCAGGATGTGGTCATTATATTGATCGGTGTACTTTCTGCTATTGTGGACAACGTGCCGCTGGTAGCGGCTACCATGGGTATGTACACCGAGCCGATCGACGCGGAGCTGTGGCATTTTATAGCTTATTCAGCCGGAACGGGCGGAAGTATGCTTATCATTGGTTCGGCGGCGGGCGTGGCTGCTATGGGACTTGAAAGGATTGACTTCATTTGGTATTTGCGTAAAATTGCCTGGATCGCTTTCCTGGGTTTTATTGCCGGAGCACTTGTGTTTATTGGGATGTCAACATTTATTACGTTTAATTAATAACTCGTAATATTAGATATAATATTTGCAGGGCGTTTCTATAATTGCCCTGCATTTTATTTAATTTTAGTTTGTAAATACCTTTCCAATAATCTTACTTGCGGAAGCAGCGTAGGCATATCCTCTTCCTTTTTTATTATTTTTATGGGATTAATATACCTTTAGCGAATTGAATTTTAAAAGTTCGATCGATATGCGTTCCAATTCCAAAGAACTGGAGTTGAAAAACAAGGCGCTCATTATGCCGGTCATCGTGCTGTCGCAATTCGCCGGCACCTCGCTCTGGTTCGCCGGAAACGCCGTCATTACTGATCTTCAGAATGCGCTCGATCTGGATGGAGCAGTGCTAAGCCACATTACCTCGGCGGTGCAGTTTGGCTTTATTGCCGGCACGCTGGTGTTTGCTTTACTCACCATTTCCGATCGATTTTCACCTTCCAAAGTGTTTTTTGTTTGCTCCATCGCCGGAGCCATTGCTAATCTGGGCGTTTATTTACTTGCGTATAATTTCGCTTCCTTGTTGGTTTTCAGGATTCTAACGGGTTTTTTTCTAGCCGGTATTTACCCCGTAGGCATGAAAATCGCCGCCGATCATCATGAAAAAGGATTGGGCAAATCCTTGGGTTATTTAGTAGGCGCCTTGGTGGTAGGCACGGCTTTTCCGCACCTGCTCAAAAGCTTTACCCGAGCCATTTCCTGGGAATATGTGTTCGTTTTCACCTCTATTTTTGCGGTTGTTGGCGGTTTGCTGGTGCTCTTGCTCGTGCCTGACGGGCCTTATCATAAAAGGAGTCCGCGACTCGATTTATCCGCATTTTTCAAGGTTTTTCAAAAAAGTGACTTCCGCGTAGCGGCCTTCGGCTACTTCGGACATATGTGGGAATTATATACGTTCTGGGCTTTTGTACCGGTTATATTAACCAATTATAATAAATTTAATCCAGAAAATATTAATTCTATTTCATTTTATTCATTTTTAATTATAGCCATCGGCGGACTGGCTTGTGTCATTGGCGGTTATCTTTCCCAGCGTTTTGGCAGCGAACGGGTGGCTTTTATTGCTTTATTAAGTTCCTGTCTTTGCTGTTTGATATCGCCGTTTATTTTTAATTTGCCAATCTTTATTTTTATTACATTTTTATTAATCTGGGGCATGGTGGTAGTTACAGATTCGCCGCAATTCTCGGTGCTGGTGGCCCAGCGGGCGCCTAAAGAAACGGTTGGTACGGCATTGACCATCGTGGTCAGCATTGGTTTTGCTATTACGATTGTAAGTATTCAGTTTGTAAATTTGATATCTCAATTCATAAATCAGCGATTTATTTACTTATTTTTAGCGATTGGCCCGGTTTTGGGTTTAATTTCCATGCTGAAACAATTCAAACGCGAACAAACTAAATAAAAATGTGCCGCCCCCTAACTCAGGGAACAGCACATTTTCCTAGCAAGAAACCAGCAACAAGCAACCAGTTTAATGCCCACACCCCATTTCCGCGGTCGTGCCAATCGGCTGACCGTCAGGCATATCGGGGATGTACGGCACTTTGTATTCTTTCGGATTGCGCTTGAACATCGCGATTTGCTCGCGCAAGTAAGTATAATGCGCCACCTGAGCCGGCTCCATCGTTACCGGGGCTTGCGTTTCCATCTCGTTGATTTTCAACATGGCAATCGCAGACACCTGTTGCATCACACGATCATCGCCCGCCAGATTCAGTAAATGATGCAATACCAGCTTCTCTGTAATTCTGGCAATTTCCTTTTCATAACCAGAATAAGAATCTTTCACTTTCACCGCTTCCATTAAACGATCGAGCAATTGGTCCAAAGACAAACGCTTATCATCCCTGGCGTGCTGCTCCACCACTCTCGCCATGCGCTGCGGATTGAGCAACATGCTAATCGTATGATTTGCAGCGCTTTCTGCTGCGGCCAAAGGGTCGAAAGTATTGCCCGTGAACACATTAAATAACTCGCGGTCGCGGCGGTACCCGGGCGGCTGCGGCGGGATGAGTTTTAAAATATTTTCGGGAATGGTCAGAAAGCCCGGCTGCAAAGTTTCCAGCATGGCGCTCAAGGCATCGCGCTGCATATTGTCATTGACCATTTCCACAGGCTTCGGATTCGTGCCACGCACGCCGTAATCGTAGGTATAACCGCCAATTACCTTGGCTGCGCCTTCCACCTGATAACGGTGCGAGAGATACAAGGGCACCAGCACGTTTTCCAAAGTCGCCATTGGCGCGCCGGTCGGAATATTTTTTTCGCTGAATTTGCTTAATGCTTTTTTGCGAACGCTCGATAGGCGGCGCAATTCCGTGACCGGGTCTTTGCCATTGTCCCACAGGTGGGTGTAAGGATTCGCGGAAGACTGCGGGCGTCCGTCCTGGTCGGTCAGGTACATCAAATTCATTTTATTATACGTCTCGTCCAGGATAGCCATCAAAGCTTTCTTTTCATCGGTTCCTTTCGGAAAATCCTGATAACCGTAAATGATGGCACGCTTGTCGTACGCGCCGATACCCACATCATAAGCCTTTGAAAAATCGGCATTGCCATTGGCATCAAATGTAATATACGGATGCGGATAATCCATCACCGAAGCGCGATCGTTGACGCTTGCCGCGAAATTGTGCGACAATCCCAGCGTATGCCCCACCTCGTGCGCCGACAATTGCCGCAAACGCGCCAATGCCATCTGTTCCATCCTTGGATCGGGCGTCTCGCCTTTGGCGTAAGCATCAATCAAGCCTTGTGCGATAAGGAAATCCTGGCGTACCCGCAGCGACCCCAAGGACACATGCCCTTTGATAATCTCACCCGTGCGCGGATCGGTTACCGAACTTCCGTAACTCCAGCCTCGCGTAGAGCGATGCACCCAGTTGATCACATTGTAACGCACGTCCATCGGGTCGGCGCCTTCCGGCAATACCTTCACCTGGAATGCATCTTTATAACCCGCTGCTTCGAAAGCCTGATTCCACCAGGAAGCACCTTCGATCAATGCGGAAAGAATCGGCTCCGGCGTGCCGCGATCGAGGTAGTAAATGATAGGCTCTACTGCTTCGCTTACGGCAGCAGCCGGATTTTTCTTTTTCAAACGGTGGCGCGAAATAAAGCGTTTCACCAAAGGCTGGTCGATCGGCGTAGCATAATCCGCATAACTAATACCAAAATATCCGGCGCGCGGGTCGAACATGCGCGGCTGGTAATCATTATCCGGCAATTCTACTAAAGAATGATGCATTTGCACCGTGATCGCATCCGCCGAAGGCGTCACCGAACGCACCAGCCCGCCTCTGGGCTCGCCGGCAAAGGTGATCATGGCTTCGAACTCCGAATTCTTCGGGAAGTTTTTGGTACGGTCGAGTTGAATCGCTGAGCGCGACTCGTCGAGTCTATAATTCCCTTGATTATTGCCTTGCAATCTGCCGATCACGCCGTGCGCATCGCGCAGCAGGAAAGGCGTGAAGTCGATCAGCGCTTTGTTGCCATCTTCGGCTTCCACTTTGAAACCCCAGATGACCGATTTGGCGAAAGCCTGCTCCACCGACTTGCGTTCGTCGGCGTTGTTGCTAATGGCGCGGTAGTCGTAGTTGGGTTGCATCAGCATTACTTTCGGACCGTTGCGCATGAATTTGACGATCCGCTCGCCGCCCAGTTGGTTGCGATCCAGCCCGATATCATTGGAGCCTAGCCCTTCGGTCAGCGAATTCACGTACAGCACCTCGGTATTCCATTTATCCACTTCCAGCCAGATTTTCCCGGCCTTTTCATCCCAGTAAAATTTGAAATAACCATCGAAAGCCTGCATACCTGAGGTCTTGTCGGCGATCGTTTTGGGTTCTTTTGCATCCTGCTGTGCCAGCAACACGCTGCCCATCAGCAATAAACAAAACGTAAAAAGATGTCGCATTGGATTGGTGTTTTTATTTTTGACAAAGGTATTAGTGGACTTTATCCACTGTTTTTTGCTTTAGGCAACTGAAGGTCGCCGCTACATCGCCCCAAAATAGGGAATTTGAAGCAAAATCAGTTTTTTGGAACTGGTATTATAGCTTGATTGTTGCTATATTTTGTTAATTATAAAGAAAATTAATTATGAGCGAGCTTTTGCTAAAGTTTAATCAATTAGACGCCTTTCACCAGCAGGAAGTGTTGGATTTTATTAATTTTTATTGACTAAAGAACGTAAAAAGATACAAGCCACATCCGTCCAGGAAAAAGAAACAGAAGAACCCTATGATTTTTTTGAATCTGCTGGTTTGATGGAAAACCATGATATTGATGCCAATCAATTAAGACGCGACGCATGGAAAATCAATCGCTAGTACTGTGCGATAACAATATCATAATTGAATTTTACAAGAAGTATACTCTGCTGGCGTTGTTTTAGCAAGTACCCCGCTGCCGCCGGATTGCATCCGGGGGCTTTCATTTCTTACTAAGCTACTTTATCCTTTCGTAATGTCCTTCCATTTTTATAATAATGGTGTTCGATATTGATTACGGATGTTAAACTTATATTGTAACTGCAAACTTCCCCCCTCAAAAGGCTAAAGCTTTAGGTTCATCATTTAAAATTTCAGGTAGTTTGCTTAAAATTTTAACCCCAAAGGCTAAACTTTTAGGTTTTTCACCTAAAATTTTGAGTAGCGAGGCTAAAACTTTGATCAAGCCACTTAACGCGCGGCGGAATCTTCGGCGGCTATTCCGGCCTTAAGCTTCCTTTCCTTGCAAATGGTAGATGAAATCGGCACCTGGGTAGAGTTTTTTTGCTCCAACGGAACCTTTGCGGGAAATTCATGCCCGAA
>CAZGAU010000238.1:0-6762 GCA_964523725.1 uncultured Saprospiraceae bacterium | reverse complement strand
CAATAGTCGAGAAAAAATGCGCGACGCGTGTTTTACTATTAATATTGGGTACAAATTTGTAAATTAGATGATTGACAAGAAAAAAATAATCAATTACGCTGCAAAGCAAGTAAAAAAACAATTTATGAGCGACGATATCAAGCAGGAACGATCGAAACACGCAGATAGCGTAATCCGCAATCACATGCTTATTTCGATGGGCGTGGGCTTTATTCCGCTGCCGCTGATGGATGTACTGGCCGCCGGTGCGGTGCAACTGGATATGATTCGCCAGTTATGCAAGGTTTATGATGTTGAATTTAAAGAAAACCAGGGCAAAGCTATTGTCTCCGCGCTTTCTACCTCTATCCTGACCAAAATGGGTGTGCGTAGTGCCCTGAAACTCATTCCGGGAATCGGTACTATTATCGGCGGTGTTACGCTGGCGGTATTCAACGGCGCTTCCACTTACGCATTGGGCGAAGTGTTTAAAAAACACTTCGAATATGGCGGTACCATCCTCGATTTTGATGTGGATCGCGTTAAGAAAGCGTACAAAGAGAAGTTTGAAAAAGGCAAGAAAGTTGCCGAGGAATTGAGAAAAGAAGAAGATACTAAAAAAACCAAACCCACTGCACCCAAAGGTGATCCCGAACCCACCTCTGCCAGCCAGAACGCAGTGTTGGAGCGCATCAAGCAACTGGCTGAAATGAAAGATCAGGGTATTATCTCTGCAGAAGAATTTGAACAGATGAAGAAAAAACTGATCGAAGAGTTTTAAAATATTCCTCAAGCCTGACAGTTTAAAAAAACTGTCAGGCTTTTTCTTTTCGAAAACACTCCCGAATTAATTAAAACGATAGATTTTTCCCGCAAATGCCCGGTTCTTTGTGCAAAACAAAGTACCTGTGGTAAAAAATCGAATTGCTACTCCTCCCGTTAAAAATAAAGAAAAGACGATCTACTTTTGGTGCATCGCAGGATTTTTCTTGCTCAATTGCTGCAATTTTCTCCTGCGTCCGCTGCGCGATGAAATTGGCATTACGATTGGTATGGCGCAGCTACAATGGCTTTTTACATTTACATTTATAACATTATTTTTATTTTCTATATTATTTACTTTTCTCACCAGAAGCCTGTCGCTTCAAGTATTGTTGAATGGGCTTTACATCATTTTTATATTTGCGTTGCTATTATTTTTTCTGGCTTTAAATTATTTAAATAACAGTTCATTTACTTATTGGACTTTCTTTGTGACCATGAGTGTTTTCAACCTGTTCAGTATTTCATTATACTGGAGTTTGATGGTGCAATTATTGGACAAAAAACGCGCCACAGAAATCTTTGGTCAAATTGCGGCGAGCGGCAGTATTGGCGCTATTGCGGGTTCTATGCTGGCGGGCGTTGTTGCACATTGGCTGCATGCATTTTATTTGCTTATCATAGCATCCGTAATATTAAGTCTTTTTCTATTTTTTCAATGTAAAATATTACATGTTTTACATTACAAAAATGATAATCACGAATCATTTTCAGGAGATTTTTCATGGCGAAATTTATTACATCCCATCCGCAACACCTTGAAATCCAGCTTCTTCGGAGCAATAGCCTTAAGTAATTTCATTTATGCTATTATATCCACGTTTTTATATTATGAACAACTTACATTGGTTAAAAACAGTGCAAATTTTTACATACAGGAAGCCACGTTTTTAGCTGTTATTGCCGCTACGGTAAACATCGCTACGCTTATTCTCCAAATATTCTTCTTCAAAAAATGGGCGCTGAATATCAAATCAAATCGGCTATTCATTCTTATTCCTATGTTTACTTTATTTACTTTTCTTTGTTTACTTTTACAACCCTCCATTTTACTGCTTATTTTATGTTTCACGGTTCACAAGGCAGGTAACTATTCCATTATCAAGCCCTTACGCGAAGTTCTTTATATTAGCGAAGAAAGTAATTTAAAATTTGGTACTAAAAATTTTGTTGACACCATTTTTGCCAGAGGCGGCGATCTTACAGGCAGTTGGTGGTGCAGTTTGATGACGCAAGGAATAAGCCTCAAATTTTTATTGTTTAGTGCAATAATTCCGCTGGGATTTCTTTGGATTTATAGCAACCGACGGATGGTAAAAAGCGCTTCCAATTTTATAAGTCATTAAAAACTTAGTAAATATGAACCGACAATATTATATTTCGAGAAGAAAAATGTTACAATTTTCTGCCATGGCAAGCGGAGCTTTGTTATTTCCATTTAGTAACTTTAAAATTATGAATAATGAAACCAAAAATATTATTAAACGAAAAATTCCGGCTACCGGAGAACTGATCCCGGCCATTGGCATGGGCACCTGGCAAACTTTTGACGTCGGCAACAATCAATCCGAGCGGGAAAACCTGAAACAAGTGCTGAAAACCTTTGCTGATATGGGCGGCACGATGATTGACTCTTCGCCTATGTATGGTTCGTCGGAAGAGGTGGTGGGCGACCTGGCGGCAGACCTGGGCTTGCTCGATCAGCTTTTTATGGCTACAAAGGTCTGGACTTCGGGCCGGGAGGCGGGCATTCGTCAAATGAACACTTCTATGCGAGAAATGCGCAGCAATCCGATAGATTTGATGCAGGTGCATAATCTTGTTGATTTTCAGACACATATAAAAACCCTACGCCAGTGGAAGGACGAAGGTAAAATCCGTTATATCGGTGCGACGCATTATGTAAATAGCGCACATGATGATCTGGAACGTTTAATAAAAACCGAAAACCTGGATTTTATTCAGATCAACTACTCCATTCAAAGCCGAAACGCCGAGAAAAGCTTGCTGCCATTGGCTCAGGACAAAGGCGTGGCGGTCATTATCAACCAACCATACGAGGGCGGGTCGCTGTTTTCCAAAGCAAAAGGTAAAAATTTGCCGGATTGGGCGAAGGATTATGATATAAATAGCTGGGGGCAGTTTTTCCTGAAATTTATTATTTCAAATCCGGCTGTAACCTGCGTCATTCCTGCCACTTCCAAGGTTCATCATATGAAAGATAACATGGGCGCATTATATGGCAAGCTTCCCGATGAAAAAATACGACGTCAAATGGTGGAGCATCTATTTTGAATGCGTTTTTCTAAAGGCAGAAGGCGTCATACCCTTTGTTTTCTTGAAGGTTTGGTTAAAAACGGACAGGGAATTGAACCCTGATTCGTATGCTATGGCAGCGATGGTGAGGTGTTGGGTTTCCGAATCACAAAGCATCTCACACGCTGCTTTTATTCGATAATTATTAATAAGTGTAGTAAAATTTGTTTGTAAATACTGATTCATTACATTGGAAAGCACATGCGCGGGAATCCCAGTGTTTTCGGATAAATCCTTCAGAGAAAATTCGGGTTGTAAATAAGGTTGTCGGTTTTCTAAATAATTTATTATAATTTTATTATAACTTGTAATGTCTTTATTACTTAAAATCTGATTGCGATACTTTTTTGATAATTCCTGTTTCGGTTTTTGAATAAAAATATCATAATTGCGCCAGGCGGCGATGCTCACTGGAAAAATGGCAATGGAATAGACCACCGGAGCCAATGAATACGGGATGATCCGCAAAATATAATTTGCAAAATATGCCAGAAAAAACACGCCAGTGCCGGTCATCAGACTTACTAACCAGCGTTTCTTGCCGATGGTCATTGCCATATCTCCTCGCCAGTTTTTTATTAACAATTGCAACGACAAACTCCAGTAAAACAAGGCGTAAAGCAACAACCAGTAATAACCGCCCCGGTACCAGAATGCGTCCAGATGCAGGAATGGCGAGCCAAATACCACTGCAATCGCAGGTAGAAAATGAAAAATTTGTCGCCAATGAATTGGAGATTTTTGCAAATTCGTACGCAAATACAACCATAGCAAGGGTCCCGCCGCCAGATGCGCCGCAAACCCAATATTGATGAGCCATAAGGACATGCTTTCTCCTTCAAAAAGATAGTACGCCGATTTGCTCAATCGCAAACCGATGAACAGCATCAGGGTTGCTAACATCCTGTGTCCCAATACATTACCTCGTCGAAGGAAGGCAAAACAACTGCTCAGAAAAAGACATTGAATAGCGCCTATCAGGCAAATGGCAAGAATCCAGAATTGTTCGATGGCGATCATATGCGTCGGGTTTTCATGCTTTATGTAAAACGTAAACGACGCAATATAAGCTTCTTGTATAAGAAATTATTGATTACATGATTCCAATGCCTGTTTTACATCCTCAAATTTTACATAACCGTAGTCATTGCCCCAGGCCTGGTTGATGTAATTAATCACGTTAGTAATTTCAAAATCAGTGAGTTGCGGCACGCCGGGCATCGCCTGATTGTAAGTGGTATCGTTCACCGCTACCTCGCCTTCCATGCCATACCGGATGATACAAGCCATGCGCACCGGGTCTGCCTTTACATAATCCGCATTAGCCAAGGGCGGTATGAGTCCGCGCAAGCCGGAGCCGTCTTCCATGTGGCAGTTTTCACAAAAATTATGATATAAAATCTCTCCCTGCCAAAAGGTTTTTCTTGTTTCACAATTTGTTAAAAATGAAACAACTAACAATGAAAAGACTATAGCGATAAATTTCAGCCTCATTCAGATTATGATATTGAAATATAATGATTATAAAATATTTCAGAGCAAGTGGCTATGCACTATTTGAAAAGCAACAAAAATAGGAGAAAACAGTTGAATGGGCAAAGAACTAGGAATTTTGAAGGTTTCTTTCAAAACGAGCAGAAACCTTCTGGCGGCTGGCTTTTTTCTCGGCGGTGCGCTTCTTTTCCTGAAGGCGTTTACGCTTATCGGCTTTGAATGCGCTGGCTTCCGGGCGTTCTTTCACCGGCTCCAGGGCTTTGGTCACCCAGGCGTCAAATTTTCGGATCGTCGCATTTTTGTTCTGCAATTGCGAGCGAGAAGCATCCGAGGCAATCAGTAAAAGCCCTTCTTTGGTAATGCGATTCGACAATCGATCCATAAGCAAGGCTTTTTCATCTTCATTCAGCACTTCTGAGTTCATTACATCGAACAGCAACTCCACGCGCGTCGAGACTTTGTTCACGTGCTGCCCACCGCTGCCCGAGCTTCGGGAAGTCCTGAATTTTAATTCTTTATGCAAATCTTTCGTCTTCATTTTGTCAAATTTCTTGTTTTCATTCACTCCCTTCAACAAATGCATTTAAAAATAAGTTTCAATGAAACAAGCCACTCCCGACATGTAATTACGAAGCCTTCAAATATCCGATTTTTATAAACTAAAGCGTGGCATTATTGTTTTACTTTCAAAAATTACTGAAAGTTTAAAACTCCCGAATTATGTACAAAAGACGTGCAATTGTGTGGTTCCGCCAAGATTTGCGCCTGCATGATAATGAGGCCTTACTCGAAGCGCTGAAGGTAGCAGATGAAGTGATCCCTGTGTACGTCTTCGACGAACGTATTTTTCTGGGAAAAACAAGTTATGGCTTTCCCAAAACCGGGAAATACCGGGCTAAGTTTATCATTGAAAGCATTCACGATCTGCGGGAATCCTTACATAAACTGGGCAGCAGCTTGATCGTGCGCGTCGGAAAACCAGAGGAAGAAATTTTTAAAATTGCACAGCAAATAAAGAGCAGTTGGGTCTTTTGCAACCGGGAACGCACGCGTGAGGAAGTGCAAGTACAGGATGCTCTGGAGCAAAACCTTTGGTCGATCGGTCAGGAAATTCGTTTTTCCCGGGGGAAAATGCTGTATTATACCGCTGACTTGCCTTTTCCGGTACCGCACACACCGGATGTGTTCACGCAGTTTCGCAAGGAAGTGGAGCGATATGTCAAGGTTAGGGAACCACTACCCGTGCCAAACGAGGATTTTTCGGCTTTAACAGTAAAAATTGAATCTGGCGAGATACCTGAATTAGAAGATTTTGGTTGGGAACATTTCGAACCAGACCCACGGGCTGTGATCGATTTCAAAGGTGGCGAGACAGAAGCTCTAAATCGTTTGAATTTCTACCTCTGGGAAAGCGATTTGGTAAAAAACTATAAAGAAACCCGTAATGGCTTGATTGGCGGCGATTACTCTTCCAAGTTCTCCCCCTGGCTGGCGCAGGGATGCTTATCTCCAAAGAAAATTTACCAGGAATTGCGCAAATTTGAAGTAGAACGCGGCGGCAATGAGTCCACTTACTGGTTGTTCTTTGAATTGATGTGGCGCGACTTCTTCCGCTTTATGGGCAAAAAACACGGTGATAAGATATTTTTTAAAGGCGGCACCCGAGGCGAAGCCGATCCTCGCTGGCACGACGATTGGAATCTTTTCAACCAATGGGCAGAAGGTCGTACCGGTGTACCTTTCATTGATGCCAATATGCGCGAAATCAATGCTACTGGCTTTATGTCCAATCGCGGCCGGCAAAACGTCGCCAGCTTTCTGGTGAAAGACCTCAAGGTCAACTGGCAGATGGGCGCTGAATATTTTGAATCCTTATTAATCGATTATGATGTAACCAGTAACTGGGGCAACTGGAATTACATAGCCGGCGTAGGTAGTGATCCGCGCGAAGACCGGTATTTCAATATTTTATCCCAGGCACGCAGATATGACCCTCAAGGTGAATATGTAAAGATTTGGATACCAGAATTATCATATCTTCCGGCGGACAAAGTTCATCAACCCGATCAGTTATCTTATGCCGAACAGGAAGAACTGCATGTAAAGATTGGTGCGGATTATCCAAAGGCAATGGTTGCTACTTCCAAATGG
>CAZGAU010000237.1:0-6767 GCA_964523725.1 uncultured Saprospiraceae bacterium | reverse complement strand
ATAGCGAAAAGCACAAAACCCAACTTCCTGCTACGATTGATCAATGGCGCGAGCGTTTTCCGCAATATCCGGTTCGTTTTGAATCAAAACAGGAGTAATAAAGGAAATTGCAACATTAACATTCCGTCTATTACGCCGGTGTAATAGTAATCGCTTTTTTCTTTGTTTACAAAGGAAATTAAAACTGCGCAGACTAATGCTGATAGGCTGATCGCGAGCAAATGCTGGATATTATAAGTATCAATACGATAATTTGACCAGGTAAATAACAACATAAAAACCAGTGCACCGTATGCCAGGATTTTTGCTTTTTTAATGCCCAGTTTTTGCGGTAAAGTCTGCACTTTATTTTCGGTATCAATGGCTACATCGCGAATATCAAAGGGAATGGTTAGCGCAAAAATATAGCAACAACGCTCGGCGGTCATCAAAAGCATGGGAATGTTTTTCAAAAGATGCATGTCAATAGCAGGAAGCATTACGGTGATGAGCGCCCAGCTTATCGAAATCAAAAATATTTTAATATGGTTCAAGTCCCGTAACCTTTTTCCGCCCGGTAATAAAGGAACAGCGTAACCCACCGAAATGAGTGCAGGAAGCAGGAGTGCGATTTGTAAGCGGGTATTCATATTAAAAAAAAGAACTATGCAAATTGCGCCGGAGATAATTGCTAGGGATATCAACAGCGTCCGGTAATCGCGAATGTGCTGAAAACGACTTTGTTGAGAAGAAACCTTTATTTTTTGAAGCCCGATGAGTCGGTGCACGGAATACAGCAACAGGGTGGCAAGGCCTACAAATATAGAGAAACTGGAAATCAATAAATGTCCACCTAGTAAATAATACGTTTGCAGGCAAAGCACAAAAGCCCCCGCAGCAATCCAGAGATTGCTGTAAAGAAGAATATCAATGAGTTTTTTTAGTGTCGGAGCAATCAGAAATATTTGAAATTATGGTCGCTTTCAATTTTTTGCAAAGTTTCGTAAATCAGGCGGATTACGTTGTTCACGTCATCTTTGTGCGCCATTTCCACCGTGGTATGCATATAGCGCAAAGGCAACGAAATCAGGGCTGAGGGCACGCCGCCGTTCGAGTAAGCAAATGCATCAGTGTCAGTGCCGGTACGCCGAGAAGAAGCTTCCCGTTGAATCGGAATTTCTTTTTCTTCCGCTGTTTGAATAATCAGAGAAAGCAACTTATTGTGGACTGCTGGAGCGTAAGTCACAGAAGGTCCTTCACCGCATTTCACATCTCCCAATTTTTGCGCGCTTACCAGAGGCGTGCTGGTGTCGTGGGTGACATCAGTGACGAGAGCTACGTTTGGCTGGATGGTTTGAGCCACCATCGTTGCGCCATTCAGACCAACTTCTTCCTGCACAGAATTCACCAGATACAGCGAATAGGGCAGGTCGATTTTATTTTCGTGCAACAGCCTGGCAACTTCGGCGATGCAAAAGCCGCCCATGCGATTGTCGAGGGCACGACCTACGTAATATTGGTCATTCAGAATGGTCATTTCATCCTCGTAAGTGATGACACAACCCACGTGAATACCCATTTTCAGTACTTCTTCCTTGCTTTTAGCGCCAACGTCAATAAAAATATTTTCAACTTTGGGCGTCAGTTTTTCATCCTCGCCATGGCGGGTATGAATAGCGGGCCAACCAAATACTCCCTTGACAATTCCCTTGCTGGTATGAATATTCACCCGCTTGGATGGCGCGATCAAATGATCTGAACCGCCGTTGCGAATAACATTGATATAACCTTTATCCGATATATAATGCACAAACCAGGAAATTTCATCGGCGTGTCCTTCTATGACTACTTTATAAGGTTTATCAGGATTAATAATGCCGTATGCTGTGCCGTAATTATCTATTTTCCAGTCGCTTACAAAAGGTTTAATGTATTCCAGCCAGATTTGCTGACCCGCTGATTCAAAACCGGTAGGCGAGGCATTATTTAAATATTTGCGTAAAAATTCTTCAGATTTTGATGTAATAATGGACATTGTCTGTTCGTAAAGTTTTTTGATAAAGAGGGATTCAATCGTCCTGCAAATCAATCATTTGACCGCCAAATATAAAAAGAATTGGACTTGTTCTGTGCAGATTCGGGCTGCCTTTATTTCATCTTTTTGCTGAAATTGGACATAAAGGAAATTTAGGGCTATCCCGATATATTTATTGAATTATGAATTCACCTTTGTACTCCAGGCTTTTGGGTCTTGTCGCCATTCCTGTAAAGTGAGCAAATCCTCTACCTGAATGTAATTGGTTTTCAAAGCTTCATCTAATAATGTGGAATAATTTGTAAGTGTATCCAGCAGACAATCAGTATCTTGGAATGCTTTTTTCGCCTGTTCAAACCCATATGTAAAAATTGCAATGACGCCGATCACCTCGCTGCCCTCGGCCCGGATGGCTTCCACCGCATTGAGGCTGCTGCCGCCGGTAGAAATGAGGTCTTCGATCACCAGAACCCGTGCGCCGAGCGGCAGTTCGCCTTCCACCAGGTTCTGACGACCGTGTTCTTTGGCTTTGGAGCGCACATACACAAAGGGTAGGTTCAAACGATCCGCAAGCCAGGCTCCATAAGGAATTCCACCCGTTGCGATACCTGCTACCATATCAAAGGGCTCAAATGCCTTGGATTTTTGTACAAAACCATTTACTACGATATTTCTTTCCTTTGGATAGGAAGCGATCAGGCGATTATCACAATAAATTGGCGATTTTAACCCCGATGCCCAGGTAAACGGTTTTTGCGGACTCAGTTTTATTGCATTTATTTGCAATAACAACCGGGCTACTTCATTTTCAATTTTATTCATGATGGTAGGCTTGCAATCAAAATTATCGGACAAATGTACAAAATCTATATCAACGACACACCTCTGATACTGGCAAATACGAATGAGGTTTCTACCGAGCCGGACAATAATGACAATTCACTGGTTGCACGTTATGTCGGGAAGCACAAATTTTTGTTCAATTACATCGACATGCTGGAAAAAGGTAAGCGATTTGATTCCGTTACGCTTTACGCGGACAATGAAGCACAACTTTTCCAGGATTTTATCGAGCAATATAAAATTGTGGAGGCGGCGGGCGGACTTGTTTTTAACAAAAACGGTGAATTACTGTTTATCTACAGGCGCGGTACCTGGGATTTGCCCAAAGGCAAAATTGATCTGGGCGAGACGAAGGAAGATGCTGCAATTCGGGAAGTACAGGAAGAAACCGGCATTCAGCAAATTTCACTGAAGGCATTTTTCAGTACGACGTATCACACTTATCGGGAAAATCGGCATCGGGTATTGAAGCCTACCTATTGGTTTGTGATGGAAACGCCCGAAATGGACCTCACTCCCCAGGCTGAAGAAAACATCGAAAGGGCTGCCTGGTGGGATGTGGAAAAATTTTTGAGCAGCAATTCTTCCATTTATAAAAGCCTTCGGGAAGTGTTGGAGAAAATTTTGCAACAAAAATCCTGAAGAACATAAAATAAAGCTAATTTTCCTGCGTTCTGGCTAACGGAATGAAGGAAAACACATTTTTGATCCCCTAAAAAGACCACTTCTTCTAATTTCCAGTCGCCCAATTGATTTTATAATTAATTTAATCGTATTAATTAATTTTAATTATATTTGCGATTACAGTTAAACATATCCAAAAACAAAGACGACATGAAATTTAAGTTCTTTACCCTGGTTATCTTCCTGTGTTTGGGCACTTCTCAGTGGGCAATGGCTCAAGCCATGGCGGTGAAGCCGGAAGCCAACTTCAGCAATCAAATCGTGCAGAGTGCTTCTCTTGGTGTAACGACTGAAACGCCGGCCAACGAGGACTGGACGCTTTACGCAGACGAGGAGAACAAGCTCTATTACATTGACTTTGAAAACCTTAAGGTTAATCTGAGCGACATCGTAGTGAAAAATGCCAACGGCGAGGTACTTTTAAAAGATAACGTTTTTGACCTTCCTGTAAACACTATTTACGAGCTGGATTTCAGCGCCTATAGGCCAGGCATTTACGAGATTGAACTTCGTTCGTTCACCAACGTTATTCGGAAAAAGCTAGTGCTTAAATAGTTATCTATCAGTTTTTTATTTGTTTGTTTCCCGCTTTTGCAGTGCGGAACGCATCCTTTCCATGATCTTCTCCACGGGATAATGCTCGGAAGATAGCGCATATGTTTTGCCACTTTTGTCAGCAATAAAAAGTATCCGGGTTTTTTCTCTGACCATATTCGGATTGAAGAAGGAGGTTTCTACAATTTCCTCAATCTTCGCATTTTCCAAATTCTGGAATGGAATTTGTTTCTCACCGAGTTGAATACCGCTTTCATAAATTGTAACCGTAACAATCCGCTGATAAGCCAAGCCATTAAAAACAAAGGCTCCCAGTGCAATCATACCAATGAAAAAAAACAGCATAGCGATCAGCGCATTCATGTTTTTTGCTCTTCCGCTACTTTTCTGGCGAAGCAATAAGTATGCACCCAATCCACAAGCTGCAAATACTATAAAAGCAATAATGGAGAAGCTCTGCATACCGCTGGCTGCGGGTTCAAATGTTGCGAGTGGTGTATCCATCTGAAGAAAAGTCAATTGTTTTTAGGATAAACAATTAGGGAAGCAATAAGATCAGTATAGTAGATCGGACTGCCAAAATTATTCAAAGCGAATGACAATACCCACGCCAGGAGTCGGCGCTCCAGTGAGCATATCGGTTCCAAAGCGCGGCTCTATATTCAGACTCAAATCCTCATTGATGTCAAAGGTTTTCAAATGCGCAGCCACAAAGGCTTCTACTGACTGCAAGGCATAAACCGCCACAAAACCAATGTAAGAAAGCTGGGTGTTTTTGTCGTAAGAATCACGTAAGATGCGGAGCGAGCGTTCGTTGTCTATATTTGTACCGCTGAACTCGTGGGGTTTGTCCTGTAATTTAAGGCTGTACGCCGTTTTAAAACGTCGGTAAAAAGACTGGTTGAAATCAATCGCATAAACCATACCGCCGAGGGCTCCGTAAATAATAGGGACTTTTACGTACCAAATGCCTTTGTTGTAAACCTGCCCTGCGCCGGGAACCACCAGCGACATCAGCGCCGCTTTTTTCGGATTGGGATAATCTTTTTTGAACCAGCCCATTTTTACAGCGCTCGAATCTACGATTAGCACCGTATCGGCAATTTCTTCTACCGGCACAGTCAGGGTATCGGATTCCTGCCCAAAAATTGGAATTGCCAGCAACATAATGGAAGCCATAAAAGCCCAAAGCCATATGCGTCTCATTTCCTTCTCCTCTTTCGATTTTACAAATCCAAATGATCCAGCATATCATTCAACTGATCATCCGATTCAAATGGAATGACAATTTGACCTTTGCCTTTTTCTTTCAATTTCAACTGAATGCGCGGCGTACCGAAGTGCTCGCGCAGGCGCTGCTGAACTTCATTGTATTCATCAGGTAAAGAAGGCATGGATTTTTTTTCGGGTTTATCTTCATTAAAAGAACTCGATAAATTTTCCAAGGCCCTCACTGATAAAGCTTCGCGGATGGTTTTGCGGAATAATGAATCTCTCAGGGCATAATCGTCAATCCCAGCCAGCACGCGCGCGTGTCCCATCGAAATGGCGCCTTCCTTGATCGCTTTTTGTATATCCGGCGGCAATTTCAGCAAACGCAAGTGATTGGTAATGGTACTACGCTTCTTACCCATGCGTTCCGAGAGTTGTTCGTCGGTGAGCTGGCACTCTTCCTTCAGGCGGGAGAGGGTTTGCGCTACTTCGATCGCGTTCAGGTTCTCGCGCTGAATATTCTCTACTAGAGCCATTTCCAGCATTTCCTGGTCATTGGCCAAGCGGATATAGGCAGGAATTTCAGTCAATTCCGCCATTTTGGAAGCACGCAAACGGCGTTCGCCCGAAATCAACTGATATTCATTGGCATTTAGCCTTCGCACCGTGATGGGTTGAATCAAACCATGCGTTCTGATGGAAGTAGCGAGTTCCTCCAATGCTTCTTCATCAAACTCATTTCTCGGCTGGAAAGGGTTGATTTCAATTTCGCTCAGGGGAATCATCGCCACGGTGTGCGATAGTTCCTTGACTACTTCCGCCTGGTTTTCAGTTACTTGGGTTTCGATATTGGCTAGAAGACTGTGAAGTCCTTTACCGAGTTGTTTTCTGTCTATTCTTTTTGCCATTCTTCTTTATAAGTTGTTTATTGTCAGTTGTTTATTTTGTAAAACAAACAATCAACAATGTCAAAATTCTAGGTCAATTCCGTTTCTTTCACGGATGCTGTAATCGAATCGCCATTTTTTTCCAGGAACTCTTTCGCCAGATTCAAGAAATTGACACTGCCGCGACTGGTAGCATCGAACATCACCACCGGCATATGCATGCTGGGGGATTCTCCTACCCGGGAATTGCGATGAATAATCGTATCAAAAACAAGATCTTTGAAAACCTCGCGTACCTCGCTGACAATAACATTCGACAAACGGAGCCGGCTATCGTACATAGATAACAAAATTCCTTCGGTCTTGAGCTTGGGATTCAGCGTTTGCTTTACCAGACGAATGGTGTCTTGCAATTTGCCCAATCCTTCCAGCGAATACTGCTCGCATTGTACCGGAATGAGCACCGAATCGGCTGCAGTCAAAGCATTTACCGTGATCAAACCCAGCGATGGCAGGCAATCCATGAAAATATAGTCATAGTCATCCTTCACTTTATCGGCGATGGATTTCAA
>CAZGAU010000236.1:3929-6788 GCA_964523725.1 uncultured Saprospiraceae bacterium | reverse complement strand
AAAAAGTTTATAAAATGAATAATAAAACGGTGGTTTATTTTGATAAAATTGATGAAAAATTGCAGCATTTACTAAATAAATTGCAGCAATATTCTGATGAAAAATTAAATTATAAACCTACTCCGGAGAGCTGGTCGGTGCTACAGGTCATGCATCACTTGATGCTGGCGGAAAATCTTTCAGGCAAGTACGTGCAAAAAAAGCTGAGTTTTAATCCTAAGTTGAAAGATACGAACCTGGGCACCACCTGGCGAATGCTGGTATTACGCTCTTATAATTATTTACCAATAAAGCTGAAAGCGCCCAAAAATGTGGGCTCGGAGAATTTACCCGAAATATCCGGTTTTAAAGAAACGGCTGAAAAATGGCTCGCGCAGCGCCGGGAATTACGGGCTTATTTGTCCACTTTGCCAGAGGAAATATTCAAAAAAGAAGTGTACAAACACCCGATTGCCGGCCGCCTGAGCCTGGATGGGATGCTCCAGTTTTTTGAAGGGCACTTCGACCGGCACCGGAAGCAAATTAACCGGATACTGGAGATTTAAAATTGGATATTGATGGCTGGTTGCCAGCTAGTAGCAACCACTAATCATGAGCCAATCAACATGCCTGCGATCGCTGCCGTCAGGAAACAAGCAATGGTGCCGCCGATCAGCGCCTTAATACCTAGTTCGGTCAGGTTTTTACGCTGGCTCGGAGCGATAGCGCTAATGCCTCCGATTTGAATCCCGATGGATGCAAAATTGGCAAAACCGCACAGCGCATAAGTGGAAATGATGACCGATTTTTCACTGATTTGTTCCTGAACGCCATCCAGTGCGGCATAGGCAAAAAATTCATTGAGTGTGGTTTTCAATCCCAGCAATTGCCCTACCAGCATCGAATCCTCCCAGGAAACCCCCAGAAGCCAGGCCACCGGTGAGAAGATAATGCCCAGAATATACTGAATATTGAAGCCTTCGAATCTCCCATTGGTAGAAGTGGCAACATAATCGTTCAAGCCGGTCCAGGTGCCGATGAAGTTGACAGAAATATAATTGAGCATGGCGATAAAAGCCGTAAAAACAAGCAGCATCGCGCCCACATTGACTGCCAGGCGCAAGCCATCGGTGGTGCCGCGCGAAATGGCGTCCAGCATATTATTACCCACATCCTGGCGTGGAATGTCAAGGGTTTGATGCTGAATATCCACTTCCCGGGTTTCGGGGTAGAGCATTTTAGCAGCCAGAATAGCCGCCGGCGCCGACATAATAGAGGCCGTGAGCAAATGCGTGGCAAATTCCTGCCGCGAAGCAAGATCGCTGCCTCCGAGAAATCCGACGTACGCCGCAAAAACCCCTCCGGCGATAGTGGCCATGCCACCGGTCATCAGGCAGAGCATTTCTGACCGCGACATGCTTTCCAAATAAGGCTTCACCACCAGCGGCGCTTCGGTTTGACCGATAAAAATATTGGCGGCTGCGGCAAGACTTTCGGCACCCGTGATTCTCATGGTTTTGTTCATCACCCAGGCAAAGCCTTTAATAATGATTTGTAAAATGCCCAGATAGTAAAGCACAGAAGACAAAGCCGAGAAGAAGATAATCGTTGGAAGTACTTTTATGGCAAAAATATAACCGACCGTAAAAATATCGCCGGTTGCACCATCACGGATTTGAACTACTTCCGGCCAATCGCCCAACACGAACTTGGTTCCTTCTTCTGTAAAATCTAATAAAACGACAAAGAAACTGGAAACCACATCGAATACTTTGCGCACCACATCCACCTGCAAGATCGCTACGGCTAACACAAACTGGAGCCCTAAGCCAATCAAAACAAGTCGCCAATCAATCGCTTTTCGGTTGTTACTCAATGCATAACAAACAGCGAGCATCGCAATAATGCCTAACAAACCACGAAGAATATCCATCATACCGAGTAGCCTGAGTTAATAATTTGCAAAACGCTTCAAATGTAGAAAAATTTATCGAAATCCATTGGGCTTCAATGATTTTAGGGACAGGTAATTTTGTAACTTTGTTTCCCGGAAACACATATTTACATGAATCGCTTTATTATTGGTATTACAGGGGGGAGTGGATCCGGCAAAACTTCTTTTATCCGGCAGTTGAAATCGCGTTTCAGCGAGGAAGAAGTCTGTTTTATTTCTCAGGATGATTATTACCGGCCGCTGAAAGAACAGGAAGCCGATGAACAGGGTATCCATAATTTTGACATTCCCAAATCCATAGATAAAAAGGCTTTCGTGGAAGACATCAAGCGCCTGATGGCCGGCGAGGTGGTCGTGCGCGAAGAATACACCTTCAATAATCCGGATGCGGAAAAAAAGATGTTGATATTTCGGCCGGCGCCGGTTATCATCGTGGAAGGAATTTTCGTATTACATTTTAAAAAGGTGCGTAAACTCCTCGACCTCAAGGTTTATTTGTACGCAAAAGAAAATCTGAAGGTCATCCGCCGCATTCGTCGCGATCAGGTGGAGCGCAATTACCCGCTCGATGACGTCTTGTATCGTTATCAGCATCATGTGCTGCCGACTTATGAAAAGTATATTTTACCCTATAAGGACGAGGCGGATCTGGTCATCAACAACAACCATCATTTCGAAATGGGTATGGAAGTCCTGACCGGGTTTTTAAAAAATCATCTTCAGCAATATCGCAAGGAAAAAGACCAGCAGGATCTTATTTTTCTGAACAGCAAAGTCACGCGCGATTAGCTTTTCTGCTGGCGGAGCGCTTCAATTTTATGCATGATTTCCTCGGCTTCAGCTACTTTTTTGGCGTAGGCTTTGATATCGCCGCTGCGCTGTATCTGCATGGCTTCTTCCATCAGTTTCTGGTATTGCTGCTCCAG
>CAZGAU010000236.1:0-3829 GCA_964523725.1 uncultured Saprospiraceae bacterium | reverse complement strand
ACGGAAAGTTTATTTTCCATTTTGAAAACAGTAATTTTCATATTCGGGTGCTCGATGTAGCCGACAATTCTCATGGTTATTATAAATTATAATGTTTTTATAAAATTATAATCGTATTATGCTTTCAGACTTTTAATATTTTCGGTTAAAAGTTCGTACAAGTGCTTGTATTCGGGAAAACGCCCCAGGTATTGCAAATGCTTGTCAATAGTAGCATGGTCGCCGCGGATAGCGGGGCCAGTCTGCATTTCGACAGGCGGATGTTCTTGCACTTTGGCCGCCGTCTCCCGGATGAGCGGGCGCAGCAGATCGAAGGGAAGTTTTTCCTTTTCTAAAATATCATAACCGATTTGAAATAAATAATTCGTAAAGTTATTTACAAACACCGCCGCCACATGTAAAATGGCGCGTTGCTCATCATCGATCCGGTACACTTTTGGGGAGATTTGCCGAGCCAGATTTTCCAGGGCTTGCAAATCCGCTTCTTGATTGGCGTGTACGCAAATCGGAATCTGCTCAAAATCTACTTCTTTGGAAATGGAAAACGTTTGTAAGGGATAAAAAATTCCAAAGCGCTGAAAATGAGGCTGTAACGCGGTCGAGGGCGTCGCGCCGGAGGTATGCACGACCAGTTTATCAAGCACCGGCAATTGCGTTGCTACCTCTGCAATCGCGCTATCATGTACCGCCAGGATGTAAAGATCGGCATCCAATGTAATATTGGATAATTTAGTAATAGCTTGGGCATTTACTTCTGAAGCGAGATTTTCCGCTTTTTCTTTAACACGGCTAAATACTTGTTGGATACGCAAACCTTTCTCATACAGTCGGTTACCCAAATGATATCCGACATTTCCGGCTCCGATTAATACTATTTTCCAGTTGTAATTAATCATTTACCATTGAGCATTTAACCCTTCTCAAAGTTCTCAAGTCTCATGGTCTCAAAGTCCTGATCCGATGCACCATACCGATCGTCAAGCCAATCATCATCAGCGTGGTACCGATCCAGAAAAAGTTAATACCAGGAAACTCAATGGCTTCCAGCACGATATAATCCGAGCGCAGCGAATCGGTGGCTACTTCTACCGGAATTTTAAAATCTTTAGGTTGATCGGCTTTTGCTATAAAAAACTGCGCCGTTTCGGTAGTTGGATCAAAGCGGGAGAAGCCTACGTTCAAGCCAATTTCCTGCACCACATCCTTGATGCCCATGCCCTGGCTGCCGCGGATCAGATAAATCGGTTTTGCCTGATAAGTAGTGCCATCTTTTGTGGTCACATCGAGCAGGGCGCCAATGGCAATATCACCTTCTTGTGGCTGATAATCAGGATGTTGAGGCTTGGGCATTAGTTGAGTCAACTGGATTTCCATATCCTCAACGGTGATCTTGTCGCCGATTTTTAAGTTATATTCTTTATAACCGATCTGATTGTCAAAATTGAAAGCGCGATCAAAAATGGCATCACTCAACCTGATTTTGGTATTTAACTCATTGATTTGTACCGGATAGCCGTAAATCAACTGCCCGCGTGCTACGAGCATGGGGTTTACAGTATAGGTACTGTCATCATCTTCACGGCGGATGCTTATTCTGGCGCCAATAGGCAGGTCGCCGGATTGTGGCTTGTAATCGTGATGCGTGGGGTTGCGATTAATTTTATTTACTTGTATATCATAACGCCGCAAAGCAAATGTATCCTGGTCACTCAGCTCAACGGTATCAATAAAACTAAATGTTTCGCCGATATTTATATCATATAATTGGTAATTCAGACTATCCTCGCGTTGTTTACGAAAATCCATATCGATTTCCACCTGCGGGAGCGAGCGAATGTGCGTGAATATGTCTTTGTTCCAATATTGCTTGGTCGAAGGATTGGACGCGGCTATTTTTGTGAATGATTTATCATAAAGAATATTCGGATATAAATTAAATTCTTCAATCACCTCGCCTGCCTCATTCCGGCGTTTGTAATTCACCGTGTAAGTGCGCGTAAAATCCACGAGCGTATCCGCCACATAAGTTACTTCATAACCGCTCATGAACATCGTGTTGTTTTTGAATAACAGGATGTTACGCTCCATGCTTTCGTCATCTGCACCTTCAATAATGCCGTCCATTACAAATGGATTGGAGGAGATATAATGTTTATTTAAACCGGAAGCCATCACACCCACGATCATCAAACCAAAACCGATATGCGAAATTGCTGAACCGCCGACTTTTAAATTTCCTTTCAGAAATGTAATAATATAATCAAGATTTGTAACGACTGTGAAGATGCCGGAAAACAACAGAATCCAATATTGCCAGGCTTTTGCCTGAATCCATTGGGTGGCAAGGAAAGTCAGTACCAGCGAAATTGCCACAGCGATGCCGGTGTGTAATGCGAATTTTGAAAAATGTTTTTGCCAGTTGATTTCGCGGAAGCGCAGGTATTGGGCTCCACCCGACAACAAGCCAATAAATACGCCGATCCAGAGCTGGTATTTATTAAAATGCTCCACCTGATCGGTAATCACGCGACCTTCAAAGGCCGGATTAAAGAACTGCATGATTTTATTATAAACCGGTAATGAAGTGGAGGCAGTTATTAATAAAGAAGAAAATAATAAAATAAGCGTTCCAATGAACATCCAGAACTCTTTGGAGGCTGTAGGTTCCTCTTTTTGGGGGGCAGGCACCTGCTTGTAACGCATGGCCAGCAAGGTTACCGACAAAACCAGAAACGCACCGATTAAAATTACCAATTGCCATTCCAGTCCCATTTCCGTGAAGGCATGCACCGAGGTGTCGCCCAGCACGCCGCTTCGGGTAAGGAAAGTAGAATATAATATTAATAAAAAAGAAAGTAAATAAAAAACATAAGTACTGCGAACCGAATGCCCGGTGCTTTTGGCAATTAAATTGGTGTGAATTCCTGCCAGTAATATTAACCAAGGCACCAGCGACATGTTTTCCACGGGATCCCAAGCCCAGTAACCACCGAAACTCAAGGCTTCATAAGCCCAGGCGCCGCCCATTACGATGCCCGTTCCCAGAATCGCCGCGCTCATCAAAGCCCAGGGCAGCGCGGGTTTGAGCCATTCGGTGTGTTTTTTTGTCCAAAGCCCGGCAATTGCGTAAGCAAAAGGGATGGTAACAGAAGCAAAACCAAAGAACAGGGTCGGCGGGTGAATGGTCATCCACCAGTTTTGGAGCAGCGGATTTAAGCCGTTTCCTTTGATCAAACTCACATAATCAGCATTGGCAAAGATCGGCGCATCCATTACATCGCGCAGGAGCAGGGTAGGGTTGCTCCCGATTTTGACGCCTCCGATGTAAATGCCCAGGATCATCGAATTGATAAATACCTGCACTAGTGCTACCACGGCCATGGTAGGCGATTCCCATTCTTTTGCACTGAAAATCAATAAGATACCCAGGATGACGTGCCAGAACATCCACAGTAAAAAGCTACCTTCCTGGCCTTCCCAGAATGCAGCGAAAATATACTTAAACGGCAGTTCGTCCGACACGTGCGCCCATACATAATTGTACTCGTAGTACTGTTGGGTCATCACATAAAACAACATGCCGATCACTGCAAAAACGCCTGCCCCATGCGCCAGAAACGCAGCACGGCCAAGCCGCCGCCAGGATGTAAATTCCTGCGATTCCGACTTTTGGGTGGCAAAAAAATACGCGATCGCCGCCATCAGGCTGGCCACAAAGGCAAACACAATAGCAAAATGCCCGATTTTACCCGGTAATAAATGTTCGCCGATATATTGAATTTGTTCCATTAATTCACAGTTTCATGGTTTTACAGTTTCATGGTTTTAC
>CAZGAU010000235.1:0-6809 GCA_964523725.1 uncultured Saprospiraceae bacterium | reverse complement strand
AGCGGGGTATCAAAATTCTACGGTAATAATCTTTACGCTACAAAAGTACATGTTAATATCAGCGGCGTCAGCAAGGCGAACGTCCGGGCGCTCAACGAACTTACCGGCGATGTAAGCGGCAACAGCGAATTGGGCTACATCGGCAATCCATCTATCTTGGATGTGGATGTAAAGGATAATAGCAAATTAAGAAAATTGTAATAATGTAATAAAAGATGCCCTCGGGATTATTAAAAACTATCTCCGAGGGCATTTTTTACCTAAAACATTATTTTTTTATTACAAAAACTATCTCCAGATCGACTTCAATTCATAAAACTTCGCCTGTTTGATTTGTACCGCTCCATTTTCAGCGTATAATTTCAACTGATTAAAATCCTCGCTCGGGAAGAAAATATCAGTCATCACCGTAGCGCCATCATCGGCAAATAATTCGGCGGAAGCCACATCAAAAAACAAATGCAATTTGATGGTATTACCAGTCGCCACGCGGGGCGCGGGGTGCACATCAATCGCAAACGCATTGGAAAAAGGAGTCGGGCCGGCATCCATCCGGTCGCTATAAAATTCCTTGCGCAGCGCATCATAACCCACTCGGTAGTGCTCGCCTTTTGCATTTGAAATCTCTACACTAAAAATCGTATTCGGATTATCAGGCAATTCTACTTCAAATTCCATCTCCATTAAGGTTGGCGCAAAGCCCAGGCGGTTCGTGAGGTCGAGCGTGCCATCCAATGTTTGAGCATCCAATGCGAATTCTTTTGTGCGCAGTTTCTCCAGTTCTTTTACCGGTGTTGAACACAAACGCAATCCGGCCGGGGTGTTGTGCAAAGTCAGCGTTCTGGGGATCGTCATCGCGCTGCGCCAGGTAGTGGTAGGCACCACTTTGGCGTACTGCCAGTTGCTCATCCAGCCCAGAAAAATCCGGCGTCCGTCTTCTTTGGGCACATCCGACCAGGTGACACCGGCGTAGTTATCGCGGCCAAAATCCAGCCAAACCGCTTTCTCTAAAACCGGTCGGGCCGCTTCTTTGGAAAAGAAAATCTGATCCACATTGATATGCCCCCAATCCTCGGTTTTATTGTCTATAATTTCGATCCGGGCTTGTTTTCCTTGTAAATCAGACACATTCCAGCTCTTCCAGTCCATGTCTTCCTTATTATTGCCGGCTGCCATGGCGACTATGGAGTCATTGACAATCAAATTCACGCTCGTCACGCCCAGGTGATAACCGCCGCCTACCAGCATATTGATGTAAGGTTCACCGATAGTGAAAGTTGGGGAAATCAGCTTTCCGGTGGGGCCATCCCCCTTCAAACGGCTGTTGACAAAGCCTTTGCCCATGTATCCGTTCACTGGTTGCTGGTCAGGAAAAGCACCTTTCGCCGGAGCAGTGCCAAAAGCTTCCCCTTCCACTTTCCAATCGCCGTAGCCGTTTTCAAAATCCGCAAACACCTTTCCTGCTGGTACATACGCAGGCTCCCGGCCAAGCGCGGTGGCAAACTGATCGTTCAGGGTAAATTTTTTGCCATCAAAATCGCCGATAAAATATTGCGTTGCCGAGCCGCTATTGGGGCCGCCCGGATTAATACTTACCAGTAAAATCCAGTGGATTTCATTGGTACCTTCTACTTGCATGGGGAACAGATCGGGGCATTCCCAAACGCCGCCATGCCCGCCGATGTCCTTGCCAAATTCGCCTTCCTGCTGCCAGTCGATCAAATTCGGTGAAGAAAAAAAGCCGATCCGATCCTGCATCGCCAGCGTCATGATCCATTTCTGGTCGGGTTCGTACCACATCACCTTGGGGTCACGGAAATCACGAATCCCGGGATTGGGCATCACCGGATTGCCTTTGTATTTAGTCCAGGTGCGGCCATTATCGTTGCTATACGCAATTCCCTGAGTTTGGTAAGTATTGGTGCCCGCTCTTTCCGCAGTCATATCATGATAAGTAAATATCGCTATCATAGGCGGCTTTCCATTTACACCCAGCCCGCTCGTATTATTCCAGTCCACCACTGCGCTGCCAGAGAAGATATAACCCAAAGAATCAGGATATAAAGCAATCGGTAAATGTTCCCAATGTACCAGATCCCGGCTGACCGCATGTCCCCAGTGCATGGTATCCCAAACCGTGCTGTTTGGATAATATTGATAAAAAAGATGATATTCACCATCATAATAAACCATACCGTTGGGATCATTCATCCAGGCGGAATCCGGGGAAAAATGATATTGCAGGCGATATTGTTCGGTATAATAATCCTCCGCCGTATCCGCAGGCGCCGGCTTTTGGCGACATGCAGCCAGGGATGTAATAATCAAAAACAGAATCCATAAATTATTATAAACCTTCATCATAATTTTATTTTACATCAGCAATTGGTTGCTTAATCAGCTGAGCTTCAAGCTCTTCCAGCGGCACGCCTTTGGTTTCGGGCATCATAAATATTACGAATATTAATTGAAGTACCGTCATAAAGGCAAAAATAGCAAACACCGCTCCGGCGCCAATGTTCGTAATTAATACGGGAATTAGAGAGGGTATAGCTGCCGCCAACACCCAGTGCGTGGAGCTTCCCAGTGCCTGACCGCTCGCCCGCAGATGGTTAGGAAAAATTTCAGAAATAAATACCCAGATCACCGTGCCCTGCCCGATAGCGTGCGCAGCAATGAAAAGGAACAGGAAAATAGGCACAGCCATGCCTTGCCAGCCCATAAAAAATGCCATCGACACCAGGGAAAGCGATATAATATAACCAAAAGAACAAATATACATGAGTTGTTTTCGGCCCAATCGGTCGATCAGGGAAAGCCCAACCAGCGTAAAGATCAGATTTGTCACCCCGATGCCGATACTACTCAATAGCGCAGTACTGGATTCCAACCCGGCAATTTCAAAAATGCGTGGTGCATAATATAAAAAAGCGTTGATTCCGGAAAACTGGTTGAAAAATGCAATGAAAAAAGCTAGTAATAAAGGAAAACGATATTTTTTCAAAAAAATAGTTTCCCCCTTGGTCGTTGTCGCTTCAAATGCCAGTATCCGGTCTATCTCGGCTTCCACGTCCATTGTTGGGTCGATCACACGCATTGTTTTAGCAGCTTCTACGCGATCATGTTTCTGCGTTAGCAACCATCGTGGGCTCTTCGGCACCGTCAAAACCATTAAAGTATAAATAAAGGCAGGAATCGCTTCTACGCCCACCATCCAGCGCCAGGCGTTGTCGCCAATATTGCTCAGTAAGTAGTTGGATACAAAAGCAATCAGGATACCGAATACGATATTAAATTGATACAAAGCCACCAGTTTGCCCCTGTTTTTCGGGGGCGCGATCTCCGAAACATAAGCCGGTGCAGCAATGGTGGAGGCACCTACGCCCAGTCCGCCCAGAAACCGAAAAAAAGCAAATATCCAGGGGTCACCGGCCATAGCAGATCCCAGCGCTGACACTGTGTAAAATATACCGATCCAGAATAGGGTGCGCTTTCGACCTAATTTATCCGTCGGGATACCCCCGAAAATAGCGCCAATCACTGTACCCCAAAGCGCGGAGGACATGATCACAAAGCCATGAAACACCTCGCCACGTGCCCATAATTTTTGCAGCGAAAGATCGGCACCGGAGATAACCACCGTATCAAAACCAAATAAAAAACCAGCCAGCGCAACAGTGAGCGACCAGAAAAGAATTTTGTTAGCATTCATACCATTTTGTTTTGCGACAAATGTAGATGGACTTTAATTGTTAAAAGTCTGGATTATTTTAAATTCGGTTGAATTTATTTCTTTTTATCCTGAACAACCAACAGAATGCGCAATAAACTTTTGAAATTATTGTAAAAACGACCCTAAGGCTGTGCTGAAGCTCAAAAACTGACCGTTTTCCGGTGGCAGGAAACAAAAAGGGACTGACAAAATTGTCAACCCCCTAAGCATGAAGTAATGTATGAAACTAGAATTCTTGATTGCTGTTTTGGAGAATAAACTAATCCTTACAACCGCTATTTTTAGTTACTGTTATTAATCAGCCTTGTACGAAAAAAGACAACGGATTGTTTCATTTTTTTTCAAAACGAATAAGATTTAACATTTTGATAATCAAAAAATTACCAAAGCATAACAAAACAATGATAAGTTGGAGCAGTGGAATATAAAAACACCCTTTAATTGAAAGGAATTGTAAAGTGTTCAAAATTCAGATGTATTGATTGATCATATTTTCAAACAGCTCCTGACGCCCGCTATGCAAGGTCAATTTACCACTTTGCTTGGCAATGTCAGCCAGGTCTTCCAATTTTAGCTTGCCTGCTTCAAATGCTTGTCCGTTGCCTTCATGGAAAGAGGCGTATCTTGCTTGTCGCAAATCCAGATAGTTGGAATTTTCCAGGATATCGTGCGCCACCAGCAATGCCCTGGCAAAGGCATCCATGCCCCCGATGTGCGCGTAGAAAATATCTTCCAGGTCGGTCGAATTTCGGCGAAGTTTTGCATCGAAATTAATACCGCCTCCCTGGAATCCGCCAGCCTCCAGAATCACCAGCATTGCCTCGGTCAGTTCATACACATTGATCGGGAATTGGTCGGTATCCCATCCGTTCTGATAATCGCCGCGATTCGCATCCATACTGCCCAGTAAGCCTGCATTTGCCGCTACTTGCAATTCATGCTGGAACGTATGCTGTGCGAGGGTTGCGTGATTAACCTCGACGTTCAACTTAAAATCATCCAGCAAATCAAACTCACGTAAAAAGCCGATCACCGTTGCCGCGTCAAAATCGTATTGGTGCTTGGTCGGCTCCATCGGCTTGGGCTCGATGAAGAAGTTACCCTTAAAGCCCTGGCTCCGGGCATAATCTTTCGCCATGTGCAAAAAGCGCGCAAAATGCTCAATTTCGCGTTTCATGTCGGTGTTCAGCAGCGACATATAGCCTTCACGTCCTCCCCAGAATACATAGTTTTCTCCACCGAGTTTGATAGTTGCATCTAGCGCATTTTTCACTTGTGCACCAGCATAAGCCACGACATTAAAATCTGGGTTGGTCGCTGCGCCATTCATATAGCGTGGATGCGAAAAGAGGTTAGCGGTACCCCAGAGCAGCTTCACGCCTGAAGCTTGTTGTTTTTCCCTGGCATAATCGGTAATAATTTCCAGACGCTTTGCGGATGTTGCCAAATCAGCACCTTCTTCAACCAGATCGTAATCATGAAAGCAATAAAAAGGTGCACCGATTTTAGTGATAAACTCAAAGGCCGCATCCATTTTATCCTTCGCTTGCTGAATCGGATCAGATGCCACCAGCCAGGGAAACGGTTTCGTCGGCATTCCGAAAGGATCGCCACCCGTACCGCAGAAGGTGTGCCAGTAGGCAATTGCAAAGCGGAAATGCTCCTTCATAGTCTTGTTACCTACCTCTTGGTTCTCATCGTACCACTTGAATGTCAGTGGGTTATCTGATTTTCTGCCTTCGTATGGAATTTTGCCAATGCCTTTGAAATATTCTTTTTCGCCTATGAGAAAGTTATTTACGGTCATTACGTTTTATTTTGTAAGTGAATATTCTAAATCGTTCCGCCAAATCTCGTATGCCTGGCGGTATGCTTCCTTTTGATCGTTGGGCTGATAGGTTTTGACAACTTTGCCGGTTTGTGCCTTCGGTTTTGCTGCCGACAGATCTATAGCAACGCCTGCGCCCATAGCTGCGCCGACGGCCCCTGTAGTCTCGATCACCTCAATCGTGCAATTCATCAATGTGGCAATGGTTTCAGAAAAGATGTCGGATTGAAACAAGTTATCATTTCCTACGCGCATCAGATTCGTATCAAGCCCCATTTCCTGCAAAATTTCCATGCCATACACAAACGCAAAAGAGATCCCTTCCAGCGCCGCGCGATAGAGATGCGCCTGCCCGTGCCGGTTGAAGTTCAAGCCATTGATCTGGGCGCCGATATTATTATTTTCCAGCATACGTTCAGCGCCGTTGCCGAAAGGTAGAATCCGCAAACCATCCGCCCCGATCGGGATTCCTTGTGCCAGTTGCTCCATTTCCGGATAGGAAAGTGCGTCGCCGCCGATGATGTGCTTCGCCCAGCTATACTGAATGCCCGTGCCGTTGATGCAGAGCAGAATGCCGATGCGCGGTTCCTGCGCAGAATGATTCACATGCGCGAAGCCGTTCACGCGGGATTTCGGATCATACACGGGTTTATCAACCACGCCATAGACCACGCCTGATGTGCCGCCGGTCGCTGCAATTTCACCAGGTTGTAACACATTCAAAGCCAGTGCATTATTTGGTTGATCGCCAGCGCGATAGGTCACGGGCGTACCGACGTGCAGCCCCGTTGCCGCGGCGGCCGCCGGCGTAAGTCGACCTTGCTCGGAAAATGTAGGCAGGACAATTGGAATCACATCTCGTTGAAAACCAAAGTAATCGAGCACAAAATCGGCGACCTGATTGCTTTTGAAATCCCAGAAAATACCTTCGGAAAGCCCGGATGGCGTCGTCACGATCTCCCCGGTCAGGCGCATAGCAATGTAATCGCCCGGTAGCATGATCTTGTGAATTCGATTGTAAATATCCGGCTCATTATCTTTTACCCATTTGAGTTTGGACGCGGTAAAATTGCCGGGAGAATTGAGCAGATGCGTCAGACATTTTTCTTCGCCTATGGCGGTAAATGCCTCATTTCCAATACTTACGGCGCGGCTATCACACCAAATGATTGAGGGGCGCAGCACTTGCTGATGCTCATCTACCAGCACCAGACCGTGCATCTGATAAGCAATGCCGATGGCTTGAAT
>CAZGAU010000234.1:0-6814 GCA_964523725.1 uncultured Saprospiraceae bacterium | reverse complement strand
CCACTTCAAAGATGCCCTTCAGCAAGTGCCCCAGCTCGATGGATTGGTTGCTGTTCTCCATCGCCAACTGCTGTGCCCGCTGCACGGCTTCTTGTGATTTAATGGTTAAATTATTTAAGTTCATAGCTCTTTTTTTGGTTGATTGGTTTAAGGATTGACTTTACCACATAAACGCATTAATTTATCAACTAAACCCGTGCCATTACTTTTGATACTGCCAATTTGTAATAGAACAAGCACAACAAATGACAGGATGTCGTAATTATTTTGTTAAAAATGACAATTTGGCGTATCTCATGCATTCATTTTGGGGAAATATTACTGTAAAAATCAGGCAGTTAAAATGATTTTTGTCATTGAAAAATTTGAAAAGTAAGTCTAATTTGAAAGTCAATAAAACCATTATTATCAGGTGCTTTAGCTATTTAGTATATCAAAAAACCTAACCATGCTTACACTTCCCAAACGTTCGTTCTACGATCTGGCTAATTATCATGATGCGGAATGCATTTCTTTATATCTGCCGACGCACCGCGCCGGGATGGAAGTTAACCGCCGCGAAGACGAAATTCTGTTTAAAAATCTGCTTAAAAATGTTGCCGGGCAACTGGAAAAGCGCGGTTATTCACCAAGAGAAACCAAAGACTATTTGCAGCCGGCCTATGATTTGCTGGAGCGATCCACCTTCTGGAATCACCTCTCCGATGGTTTGGTCGTTTTTATAGCTAATAATAATTTCAAATATTATACGCTACCGATTCAATTTGATACATTTATTTACATGTCCGATCACTTTTATTTAAAGCCATTAATGCCGTTATATAATCATGATGGGCGCTTTTTCCTGCTGGCGTTGAGTCAGGACGAAATTCGTTTTTTTGAAGGCACTCGTCATAGCATCACGGAAGTAAATGTGGAAGATCTTACTCCCAATCGGCTGGAAGAAGTGGTGGGATATGATCATAAACAGAAATTTCTGCAATTCAGAAGCGCGCAGCAAGGTGCCGGAGGTGCTATCTTTCATGGACATGGAGAAGGTAAAGACGACGACAAAACAGAAATTCGGCATTATTTTAGAGCGATTAATGACGGCTTGATGAAAATGCTACATACGGAAGACGCGCCATTAGTAATAGCCTGCGTGGATTATTTATTCCCTATTTATCAGGAAGTAAATGATTATGCCTATTTGTTTCCCGGAAATATCAGTGGAAGTGCAGCAAAGGTGCATGAAAAAGAATTGCATGAGCAAGCATGGATCATCCTGGAGCCTCATTTTCGGAAAACCCGGGAAGAAAAAGTAAGCCTTTTTAATGAATTGGCAGCAACCTCACGCGCTTCGAGCCAGTTGGAAGATATTCTGCCGGCCGCATTAGCTGGGAACGTGGAAACCCTGTTTCTGCAAAAGAATATTGATGTTTACGGCATTTATGATCCGAGCAACCGGCAAGTGTACCGGGATAACCTAAAGCGGTTTGACAATGTATCGCTCACAAATTTGACGGCGACTAGAACCTTTCAGCAAGGCGGACAAGTTTTCCTAATGGATGCAGAAGATATGCCGGTGCCGGATAGCGTGGCCAATGCGATTTTTCGATATTAAATAATAAACAGGAAAAATTATTATATCCTCTTTTAAATTCATAATAACATCTTCCTTCCGAATAAACAATTTGGCTCGGGCCGGATTGTTTACTATCTTGCTTTTTCGTTTTGTGCCGGTTGTTTTGATAAATAATTCATGAATTATTTATGTAAACCGAGTATAAGCGAATTTACAATGTAATAAAGCATTTGAAATATGTCCACGGAAAAACCGAACTCCAGCAACGACAGTTTTCGCAAACATCTGTATGAAATTATATTCGAAGCCGATACGCCCGCGGGCAAAGCTTTTGACATAGCCTTGCTCATACTGATCTCAGCCAGCGTGCTGGTGGTGATGCTGGAAAGTATAACTTCAATTCACCTGAGATTTGGTGAGTTGCTTAGTTACCTGGAATGGGGTTTTACAATTCTTTTTACAATTGAATATTTACTTCGGTTATATAGTACCAAAAATCCATGGGGCTATGCCAAAAGCTTCTTTGGGGTCATTGATTTGCTGGCGATTCTGCCGACTTACCTCAGCTTGTTTGCCCTTGGTTCCGAACAATTAATTATTATCCGGGCTTTGCGGCTGATCCGGATTTTCAGGATTTTCAAACTGGGGCATTTTTTGCAGGAGAGCTCGGTGATTCTTAATTCGCTGCGGGCCAGCCGCGCCAAAATCACGGTTTTTCTTTCATTTGTACTGCTTCTGGTCATGATTATAGGCTCGGTTATGTATGTAGTGGAAGGTGGCGCCAACTCCAATTTCTCCAGTATTCCGAAGGCTATTTACTGGGCGATTGTAACCCTAACTACGGTGGGCTATGGCGATATCACGCCCGTCACCGCGCTTGGGCAGTTTTTGTCAGCCGCAGTGATGATCCTGGGTTATGCGATTATTGCCGTGCCAACGGGTATCGTTTCTGCGGAGATGGTTTTCCAGGCTCAAAAAAAGCAACCTACCACCCAGGTTTGTCCGCACTGCGTGCGTGAAGGGCACGATGTGGATGCCGTATATTGCAAATATTGTGGCGGATTTTTAGATGCTTGAGGTCTGAAGCCAGTTTAATGGCATTTAAAATAATCGAACGGCTCCAGGCAATCTTTGCAGCGGTAGAGTGACTTGCAGGGCGTGGAGCCAAACTGGCTGATCATCTCGGTATTTGTGGAATTACAATGGGGGCATTGAATGTCTTTTTCTTTCCCAAACAAAGCGCCCTTATCCACGCTGCCTTGAGGCGGCGCGATGCCATATTCCTTGAGTTTGCGCTTGCCTGATTCGGTGAGCCAGTCGGTCGTCCAGGCGGGGCTTAGCACCGTGGTGACTTTTACTTTGTCAAAACCTTTTTCCTGGAGTGCCGCTTTGATGTTGATTTCAATGACGTTCATCGCCGGACAACCCGAATATGTTGGCGTGATTACCACTTCCACCGTTTCATCTTCATGAATTTTTACATCACGGATAATGCCAAGATCAGCCACCGTCAGCACCGGAATCTCCGGGTCGGTCACTTCCTCCAGAATTTGCCAGATTTCTTCTGTTGTAATAGCCATGTAATGATAATATAATATTCAGTAAATAAAGAGACTATTTTAAGTTTAAATATGATATCTTATAAAAAACTGATTATCAGACCCATTTGACTTTCGACGGTCAACTGTAAAACTGTCTGACTACTTACCTATGAATAGAGAATCAAAAAGTATGAACTTTTAGCGCTCAAACATTAAACTAAAATCAATCGGTTTTGGTTGCATCGAGGTTGCGAATCATAATCAGATAGGACTTGACAAATTCCACCATGGAGTCATACCGAAGAATACCGGTAGAAGGATTCAGCTTGCCATATTTTGCGCGGTTTTCATTCACAATTTGATCAATAGCACGTTTGATAGCGCGGCGGTTAAACGCATTTTTTCCAGCATCATAAAAATCATTATGAAAGCCGAGTGCCCGAAAATAAGCGCCTTCAATGATTTGATAATACAGGTAAAAAAAGTCTCGATCAGGCTTGGGAACAGCATAATTGAACAAACAAAAACCAACGATATAGCCTGGCACCGCCAACGCTACTTTCAGATGCCCATTGTCTTTGTACCAATCCATATTGTGCAACTCACCATCTATGACGCCCACCACCCGATCATGATTCACGGGCGTAGTAATGCCGAAAGTGGCTGTGACGCGGTACATTTCCTTGAAAAAATCGTCCTTCGGGCGTTCCATTAATTTGCGGAATTCCTTGACCAACTGCTGATTTTTCTGGGCAGTCGATTTTTCATCTTTCGCAAAATATTGACGGTGAATCCGTTCCAGCATTTCCATCGTCGCACCTTCGGGCTTGGTGAGATAGTCGAGTTTGTAAGTCAAATCCAGGAGTAAATAAGCAATACCTCCGGGATATTGGTCTTTATTTAATCTGCCGGTCTCAAATTCATCCAGCACTGCCTGAATTTGCTGCTGAATAAAATCATACTTCACTGCCTTTTCCTGTTCGGGAATTTCCTGCAAATGCGAGCTTGCCACCGGTTGCAGCATATTAAACTCTTCCAGGAGCAAATCGTCCTGCTTATCGGCATTGGTAGCCACTTCCTTCAGGGCGTAATAAAGTTTATAAGGTGAGCCATCCAGCGTGTAAGTATCGAAGACAATGGTCAGGTTGTTCTCATCGTCCAGTGCGAAGCGACTATAATTCAGGTCAAAATTACGCTCGATGAGTTGACGCATAAAACTGACATTCAACTCGGCAGTATAAGCAATTTTTGCTTCTGCTTTTAGCTTTTTTTCGTCGGCAAACCCTGCAATTTTTTTAGATCCCTGGTACAGTTCAAAACTAATTCCTTCGCCATCTTCCCACCATTTTACATTGTCTTCCTGTTCATCGCGCAAATAGCGAAAAAAAGCACGGTAGGATTCGAGGTAGTTATCGCCTTCAAATTTCTCCAGGGCCTCATCCCAGGCTTCATAGTTATCCGATTCTTTATACGAATCACTGTATCGCCCGAAGCGAATATCAGGTTGCGGTGTTTTGGGTTCGGTACTGCCAAAAATACGTTCAAATAAACTCATTGCGAAGTCTCAGGTGGTTTTCAGTGATTGATGTTCAAAAATTCTTTTCCATCGAACTCGAAAAATAGCACTTTTGATTGAGAAACGATAAGTTTCAATCATTAGTTCTTTTTTAAAAACGAATCAGGGTTTAATTTTTTCGTTTAATCAGCAAGACCAAGCCTCTGCCCTGCACGCTATTCCATCAGTTCATCAAGCGTTTTTACCAATCTCGTGGCCTGTCCTTTCAATTGCGTCCCGATTTTTTGATAAGTTTTAAAATCTGCCATGTATTCGGTGTACATGGGTTTGAGATGAGTTGAATCGATGTAAAACACGCTGGTATCTTCCTGCACATGCGGTAGAATGTGTTCTTGCCCAAAATCATACAAAGCATTGTATTTGCGTAGCGCGCTTTCCAGAAAATTATAATATAAAGCCAAATCGGTGAGTAAGTCAATATCCAGTAAATCGATCGCGCCGGAAGCAATGGCCGCCTGCCAAAAGCTATTGGGCGGGCGATCCGCACCAGTGTAGGAATAGCGAAACGGCACCGGCATTTGCCCGTATTCGAGCCGGCTGTCAAAATCTTTAATCAAAGCTTCGGTCTCCGCCAGATGAGCAGTCGCACCATCAATGAATAGCTCCAGCTCTTGCTTCAAACCTGTAAGAATTTGGACTTTTTTTCTCGTTTCCAGTTGTTTCTGCTGCAAATCATTAAAAACAAAAGCTAAATATACCCCAACAAAAACGACGACCAGCTCGAATAGAAATTGACGCAAAGTGGGCTTCCAGTCTTTCATACTTTATAAGATTTTTCAGAAAGGATACCTTGGGAATATCTAAGTTGCATAAATCTTTGATTCAAAACGACAAACACCGGAAAGTATCCTACGAACGGCAATTGGCAAATGATTTATTAACTTTAGGACTTCTGATACTGACGCCTATGAAAATCCTGATCGCTTCCGATTCTTTTAAAGATGCCTTATCGGCAATCGAGGTCTGCAAAGCCATTGAAAAAGGCATTAAACTTGCAGACTCCAGCATAAAAACGGTCCTTTTTCCCTTGGGCGACGGTGGCGAAGGCACCTCCGAAATTCTTACCTTTCACGCTGACGGTGAATGGATTAGCACAACCGTACACGATCCGCTTTTTCGCAAAATCAAAGCCAATTACGGTATCTCCGGTGATGGTCAAACTGCATTTATCGAAATGGCGCAGGCGGCGGGCTTACAATTATTAAAATCCGAAGAGCGTAATCCACTCAAAACCAGCACTTACGGAGTCGGTGAAATGATCCTCGATGCGGTCAATCGCGGCGTACGGAAGATCGTTCTTGGCATCGGCGGCAGCGCTACCAACGACGCGGGCATCGGCATGGCACAAGCGTTGGGTTACAAATTTATTGCGCATTCCGCATCCATCATTGACCAACCGACAGGCGAAAGTCTTTCAAAAATCCGGAAAATTAATGATTCAAATCTCAAGATCAACCTTATCAACGCTTCAACCCATCAACCTATCCACATCATCGTTTTAAGCGACGTTGACAATCCCCTCCACGGTCTCAAAGGCGCCGCCCACGTGTACGCCTCCCAAAAAGGCGCAGATGAAGCGGCTGTTCAGGAATTAGATGAAGGACTCCGGCATTTTGCAAACATTCTGGAACAGCATTTCGGGCAGGATTTTTCAAACATTCCCGGCGCAGGCGCAGCGGGTGGGCTGGGCGCGGGCGCCATGGCTTTTTTAAATGCAGCGCTAAAGCCAGGAATCGAAACGGTTCTGGAATTAACTGATTTTCAAAAAACATTACATGATATTGATCTCATTATTACAGGTGAAGGTAAAATTGACAGCCAAACTTTACATGGCAAGCTCATCAGTGGCTTGGTGAAAAAATCCAACGGGATACCGGTCATTGCACTGTGCGGAACTTTACTAGCCTCACCGAAAGAAATCGAGCAAATTGGCTTGCGGGCGGTATTTTCGATTTTAAATCGACCAATGAAACTGGAGGAAGCCTTGCCGGAAACAAAAGATTTACTGGAATCCACTGCTTTTAATATTTTGAAAACAAGATTTGATTGGTAGTTTAAATAAGCTATTTCATCCAACTATATTATTTTAGTTTACAATAATTTCAAGGGTAAATTTGTTATATTGACACCCAA
>CAZGAU010000233.1:0-6823 GCA_964523725.1 uncultured Saprospiraceae bacterium | reverse complement strand
CGTTGTTGCATTACTCGTAAACTCTTCATTTCGAATGAGTTTGGGTGCATTTTTTGCAACATCAACATCAAAAAACCAGTTTGGTGGTACATCGGTCGCGGAAATTGCTCATTCCAGGCATCCCAGCCTTTAAAAGCTTCGTGCATCAAATCGGCGTAGAATTCATCGTCGCCGTAGTCCGCCCGGATCATTTTGGTGATATCGGTAGAAGAAGCCTCTGGATGCGGCAACGAGCCCCGGTCAAAAAGCGATACCTCATAACCCCGAAGTTTCAGTTCCAGTGCCGCGGTGATGCCAAATACGCCACCACCAATGACATTGATGTTTTTTTTTGAAGGAAATTCCATTAGGTAAACTGAATTTGATCCAACCAAATATAGGATACAAAAAGCAAGAATAAGACTGAAAAAGAGAAGAAAAGGTGGTCCCACTGGAAAGGAATCATTAATTCAGGTGCCTATAAAGTGGTTGTAAAAGTTTATATTTCTATTACGAAAAGATCTCTTAAAATGGAGAGCGGTAAGAGATTCCTTTATTAGAATTGAAAATAGTTTCATTTGTCTTCGATCAGGAGATAACGATATATTTTTTATCTTTGTAAGGTGTCAACCAAATCCCACATAGCTTACTTTTTACTTTTCCTGATAGCGGTTGTCTTTTGCCACAATGCTACATTACATCAGCATTCATCAAAAATTTCCGAACAATTTGAACACCACCATCACGAACCTCAGGATGACCACGATATTTGGGCGTGGTTGAATAACCTGCTCCATGATTGGCAACATGCGGAACTGGGGGAACGTCATTTTGAAGATTTCACGGTGTGTCCTACATTTGAAAAAGTCACTCATCCGATTATTGATCTTGTAGCACCGACTCTTTTTATATTACCTGATACACTTGTGGCGAACATTGATAACGCCATTTTTTTCTATGGTTCAGCTTATATCGAGCCTCCTCCCGACCGCTTTTCTTCTCCGCGCGGACCACCTTCATTTTCCTGATTTTTTATGATTACTGCTGTTCAAACCAGCGGATGAGCTCTATTTATTCAAATCTAAATTAATTAGAAAATGAAGCGTTTCATTCTTTTCTTTAGCTTGTATCTATTTTTTGCAGTTGCCTGCGGTAATTCCAATTCCAACACGCATTCCCACGATGGAGATACCCATTCTCATGCGGAAGGTGATGACCATGACCATGCAGACGGCGACCACGATCACGGCGATGGTATGCATACGCATGAAGACGGAACCACCCATGCCGACCACGATCAGGAGGAATTTACAGTAGAACAGGACACCACGAAGAAAGATTCTTTAAGAAATCAGTAATTCAAAAAACGCATCAATATGGTACGTACGACCTTATTGGTGGCGCTTTTGTCATGGCTGTTGGTTGCTTGCCAAAGTGGTGAGCAACCCAGTCCTGATACAAGTGACCACAGTCACGAAAATGGTGACCATACGCACGGTGAAGAAGCCAGTGTTGTTCACACCGTCTGGACGGATGAAGTTGAATTATTCGTTGAATATAAAGCATTTGTAGTAGGTGAACTAAGCCGTTTCGCTGCGCATTTTACCAGATTATCTGATTACAAACCATTTACCGAAGGGACGGTCACGGTAAGTTTGATTAAAGGTAATAAAGGCATTCGTCACACGGTAGATGCGCCTGCGCGTCCGGGAATTTTTATGCCAGCCTTGCAACCGAAAGAAGCTGGTATTTACCAGCTCGTCTTTGAGCTAAATGCACAAGGGATTTCCGAGCGGATCGTGCTGGATAGCATTCAGGTTTTTGAAACGATGGCAGATGCCGTTGCCGCGCTTGGCACTGGCGAAGAAGATAGTGGTACAATCAGCTTTTTAAAAGAGCAAGCCTGGAAAATTGACTTTGCGGTGCAAAAGGCAAATTACGCTCCCATTGGTGAAGTCATTCGCGTTGCCGGAGAAGTATTGCCCTCGCAGGGCGATGAGCGCACGGTTGCTGCCCCTTCGAGCGGCATTATCATTACCAATGTGCAGAAAATTCAGCCGAGCCGAGCCATCAGCAAAGGGGATTGGTTGTACACGATTGTGCCAACTGGCGATCCCGATGAAAACCTGGAAGCTCGGCTGCGGGAAGCCCAGGCGCGTTACGATCAGGCGAAATCTGAGTACGAACGGCAACAAGGTTTATTGGAAGATAAAATCATCTCTGCCAAAGAATTTGAACGAACGCAGATGGAGTACAAAGTGGCTCAGGTGGCATTGGAAAATATCACCAAATACTTGTCCGAAGGCGGGGTGCGTGTTTATGCGCCTATCAGCGGGTATGTAAAAGCCATTCACCTCGACCCTGGAGCATTCGCAGAAACCGGGACACCCTTGCTTACGCTTGCCCAGAACCGGCGAGTGCAGTTGGTGGCGGATGTTCCGCAGCAATATTTCCCGCAGTTACGTCAAGTAAAAACGGCAGATTTTAAAACCACTTATAGCAAACGCCTTCATGCTTTGTCAGAATACAACGGTCGCCTGGTGTCTTATGCCAGAAGCATCAGTTTGGAGGAACCTTTTATTCCCATTTATTTTGAATTGGATAATCGGGGTGAACTCCTGCCCGGCTCAATGGTCGAGTTGTATTTAAAAACTGGCGAGACTCAAAACACTTTGGTGATCCCGCGCTCGGCTTTGCTGGAAGAATACGGCAATTACTTCGCAATGGTGCAGCTTGGCGGCGAAACTTTTGAGAAAAGACAAGTGGAAATCGGTATTGATAATGGTGTTGCCGTGCAGGTACTGCGCGGTTTGAAACCGGGAGAAATGATTGTCACATTAGGCACTTATCAGGTGAAAATGGCTTCGATGGCAGCCAGCGCACCGGCGCACGGGCATCCGCATTAATTTGTAAATCAAAACTTTATATATCATGGATCGTAAAACTTTTTTGCAAAACAGTATGATTCTGGGCGGAACGGCAATTCTGCCGACCAACAGCGTCTTTACCCAAAGCTTAAACCAAAACGGACTGGATAAAATCACGGATGCTGACGGCAATTTCATTCATCTGGCTTTGCCTTTCAATCAGAATTTTTTAGAACCCTACATGGATGAGGAAACGGTGCATTTGCATTACACGTTCCATCACGGCGGCGCAGTGAAGGGCGCGAATACTGATTTAGCCAAGGTAAGAACGGCAATGGATGCGAAAGATGCGGTTGCTGCCGAGTATTGGACGCAAAAGCTGGCGTATCACGTTTCAAGCCACGTATTGCACACGATTTTTTGGACCAACCTGACGAACAAACCTACCACGCCGAAAGGAGAATTGGCAAAATACATTGATCGGCACTTCGGCTCTTTTGATAACCTGAAATTTCAGATTGCGCAAATTTCCAAGTCGGTGGAAGGCGCAGGCTGGGGTATTCTGGCATATCAACCCTACGCGGATAGCTTGGTCGTGCTGCCGGTAGATAATCATCAACGTCTGACCCAATGGGGCGCGATTCCCTTGTTGGTCATTGATGTTTGGGAACACGCTTACTACCTGAAATACAAGAACAAACGCGGAGATTTTGTAGACGCTTTATTCAATCTCATCAATTGGGATAATGTAGCAGAGCGCCTGGAGGCGGCTCGAAAAATAGGTTAAAAACCGATTCAACATGGTCAATAGAATTATTCGCGGCTCCCTTGAAAATCGCCTGATCGTACTATTGGGAGCTGCTTTGCTCATGGTGGCAGGATTGTACACCGTTCGCAGTATGGATATAGATGTATTTCCTGATCTCACTGCCCCCACTGTGGTCGTGCTGACCGAAGCGCACGGCATGGAAGCGGAAGAAGTGGAACGTTTGGTCACTTTTCAGATTGAAACGGGCTTGAATGGCTCGGCTAATGTGCGACGCATTCGTTCCTCTTCCATGGCAGGGTTTTCCATCGTTTGGGTCGAATTTGGCTGGGGAATGGATATTTATAGAGCCCGGCAAATTGTTTCGGAAAAGTTGCCGACCATTCAGGAAAACATACCGCCCGATGTAGGTGAGCCCATTCTGGCGCCGGTCACTTCTATCATGGGAGAAATTATGCTGCTGGGCGTGAGCGCTAAGCAGGATAGTACGCTGAATCAGTCTATGCTTTCGCCAATGGAAGTGCGTACCCTGGCTGATTGGGAAATCATACCTCGCCTGAAAGCAATCAATGGCGTGGCGCACGTCATCGCAATCGGCGGTGAATTTAAGCAATATCAGGTCTTAGCCCTGCCGGACAAAATGAAATATTACGATGTCAGCCTGGAAGAACTGACAATGGCGGTAGAACGCGCGAACGAGAATGCTCCCGGCGGATTTTTGCAGGATCATGGCAATCAATATATCATAAAAGGAGAAGGACGCGTAACCAAATTAGTTGACCTGGAAGATGCGTTGGTGAAAACACTGGGCAACGCCCCGGTTCGCATTTCCGATGTTGCCAAAGTGCAAATAGGTGCTGCCGATAAAATCGGGGAAGGCTCGCTGAATGGAAATCCGGCAGTCATTCTGACCCTCTTCAAACAGCCACAGACGAACACCGTTCAGTTGACCGAGGAAATTGAAACGGCTTTGACAGAATTAAAAGCTTCCCTGCCTGCCGGACTTGAAGTGCAAACCAGGGTTTTCCGGCAAGCGGATTTTATCAATACTTCCATTGAGAATTTGCGAAAAACACTCATCGAAGGCGCTTTTTTCGTCGTGATCGTTTTGCTGATCTTTTTGATGAACTGGCGTACCACGACTATTTCTTTGCTTGCCATTCCGTTGTCTTTACTGACTTCGGTGATGGTTTTATACGCGCTGGGTTACACCATTAACACCATGAGTCTGGGCGGTATGGCCATTGCCATCGGTGCGTTGGTGGATGATGCGGTAATTGACGTGGAAAATGTTTTTAAACGATTGCGGGAGAATACGTTGCTTCCTGTTGAGGAGCGTCGCCCGGTGGTCGATGTAGTTTTCGATGCTTCTGTCGAAATTCGCAGTTCTATTATCAATGCGACTTTTATCATCATCATTTCCTTCATTCCTTTGTTTTTTCTGAGCGGCGTAGAAGGGCGTTTGCTTTATCCTTTAGGGATTGCTTTTATCACTTCGCTGCTGGCGTCGCTGGTGGTAGCGATCACAGTAACACCTGCGCTGTGTAGTTTGATGCTGAGCAAGGAAAAAATGCTGCGACGACAATCCCAAGGCACTTGGGTAGAACGCAATTTGCAACGATTGTACACCTGGACATTGCAAGGCGTACTGAAAATTCCCGGCGTAGTGGTTGGGTTGGCGGTAGTCTTACTGGCGGCAAGCATTTGGCTGGCGACGCAGTTAGGGCGAAGTTTTTTGCCGGAATTTAATGAAGGTTCGTTGGTGGTCAGCGCGGTAGGATTGCCGGGGATGTCTTTGGAAGAAAGCAATCGCTCCGGCGAACTGGTGGAAGATATTTTATTATCCTTGCCGGAAATTCAAACGGTCACGCGTCGCACTGGACGAGCCGAAATGGACGAACACGCGCAAGGCGTCAACAGCGCCGAAATTGATGCGCCGTTTCAACTCCAGAACCGTTCCAAAGAGGAATTCCTGGCAGTAGCCAGGGAGCAGCTTTCCATTGTACCGGGTTTGAATATTACCATCGGTCAGCCTATTGCGCACCGCATTGACCATATGCTTTCCGGCACACGGGCAAATATTGCCATTAAAATATTCGGTACGGATTTGAGTCGCTTGTTTACCATTGGGCAAAACATTCAGACCCAGATTCAAGGCATTCCAGGCTTGGCGGATATTGCGGTGGAGCAACAAATCGAAGTGCCGCAGATTCGCATCAAACCCAACCGGACCATGCTGGCAAAGTACGGCTTGACGATTCAGGATTTTGCGGAGTATATTGATGTCGGCTTTGCCGGAGAAGTCGTTTCACAAGTGTTTGAAGGACAGCGTAGTTTTGATTTGGTAGTCCGATTACATCCGGAATTTCGCAACAACATGAAGGCAATGGAGAGCGCACTGATCGATTTGCCAAATGGCAGCAAGATCCCGCTTGGACAAATTGCGGAAGTACAATCGATCAGCAGTCCGCACACGATCAACCGCGAAAATGTGCAGCGCAAAGTCGTGGTATCTGCCAATGTTGCCGGGCGCGATTTGCGTTCTACTGTAAATGACATTCAGGCAGCCATCCAGGAAAATGTTCAATTGCCGGAAGGCTATCGCATCGAGTATGGCGGGCAATTTGAAAGCGAGGCACGGGCAACGCAATTATTACTGTTGGCATCCATTTTTGCCATCCTGATTATCTTTTTGCTTTTGTATTTTGAATTTCAAAACACCCGCCTGGCATTAATCGTACTGCTCAATCTGCCATTAGCGTTGATCGGCGGCATTTTTATTGTGTATTTTACCAGTGGCATTGTGTCCATCGCTTCGACCATCGGGTTTATCAGCTTGTTTGGTATCGCCACGCGCAATGGTATCTTGCTGATTTCCCGCTTTCAGGCATTGCAAGACCAAGACACTGTTCAATCCACCCGAAACATTATTCTGGAAGGAGCTAGAGACCGGCTTAATCCAATATTAATGACCACTTTGACTACGGCACTTGCATTGATTCCATTAGCTTTAGCTGCCGACGAATCGGGCAATGAAATCCAAAGCCCGATGGCATTGGTGATACTGGGCGGATTGATCAGTTCTACCTTGCTGAATTTACTAGTGATTCCTTGTGTGTATCTTTTATGGAGTCGGCGAAGCTAAAAAGAAAAACAGGTTAGATCGCACATTCGTTATCTAACCTGTTTCTTAAAAAGTGGTCCCACTTGG
>CAZGAU010000232.1:0-6824 GCA_964523725.1 uncultured Saprospiraceae bacterium | reverse complement strand
TGGAGGTCACGATTCCGGTACCTGCCAGAATCAGCGGCAGCACTACTGCCGACAAACCGTTGAAGTTATCCGAAAAAGTCGTACTGGTCATAAATACCGCCCCGAGTACCATGGTAGAAATGATCGAACCAACGTACGATTCAAACAAGTCAGCACCCATACCGGCTACGTCACCTACGTTGTCACCTACATTATCGGCAATAGTTGCCGGATTCAGCGGGTGATCTTCCGGGATACCGGCTTCTACTTTACCCACAAGGTCAGCACCTACGTCGGCAGCTTTTGTGTAAATACCGCCCCCCACACGCGCAAACAATGCAATAGATGAGGCACCAAATGAAAAACCGGTAAGAATTGTAATCACGCGGCTTACGTCGGCATAGTCGGCCGTACCGAACATGGAACTGTAAGCAATAAACAAAATGCTCAAGCCCAATACACCCAAACCTACCACACCCAAACCCATCACTGAGCCTCCGGCAAATGCAATTTCCAATGCTTTGCCCAAACTGGTACGTGCGGCGTTGGTGGTACGAACGTTTGCTTTGGTGGCCACGCGCATCCCAATGAAACCAGCCAAAGCTGAACAGAACGCCCCCAGGATAAACGAACCAGCCACCAACGGTGAAGATTCAGGGGTATTGCCGCTTACGCCCAACAATATGGCTACTGCAATCACAAAAATTGCCAAAATGCGGTATTCTGCTCTCAGGAATGCCATAGCGCCTTCTGCAATACTTTTGGCAATATTCTTCATTTTGTCGCTACCAGCATCCTGACGGTTGATCCACGCAGATTTCCAGAACGTGTACAACAAAGCCAGCACACCAAATGCCGGAATCAGGTAAGTAATTGTCCCACTCATACGAGTATACTTTTAGTTTTTATTGGTTAATGTTTAGCATAAAGCCTCAGATAATCAGCCTGAAACTTATAACCTTAAACTTACAATTAATTAGGATTTTTAAAACATGACCGCAAAAGTAAGCCAATATTTCGGCTTGACCAAACGATTTAAAAGATTGAAATTCACGGTTTCATAGTTCCGGTGTTTCCTGGTTGGAATGATTTATGCTTTGTGTCGTATTCAATCAAACAGTGTAACCATGCAACCAGGAAACCGTGTAGCTATAAAAAATCACTCCTCCATCCAGACCGTTTTCTCCTCAATTGGCCTGCGCTTACCCGGTAGTTCCGGTATATCATGATACCCCATGTAAAACAAACCCAGGCAGCGTTCTCCCTTGTTTAATCCCAGAAATTCATGCGCATTCAAAGCTGCCGCCGGCGTACTCCAGTAACTACCAATACCATAAGCCGTGCAGGTCAGCCACATATTTTGCACTGCGCAAGCTACCGCTGCAATTTCTTCCCACTCCGGTACGCGCTCGTCGGGATCCCTTTGCACACAAATGGCAATCACGCAAGCCGAGCGTTGCGGATTTTCCATATTTTTCTTATATTTTTCTTCTGAGAACAGCTCCGGCGGGGTGTTTTGTTTGTAATAATTACCCATGTACTGCCCCAGGCCCTCCAGGGCTTTACCTGTAAAAACCTTAAACCGCCAGGGCTCGGTGAGCCGATGCGTGGGCGCCCAGTTTGCATTCTCCAAAATGACTTCAATTATTTCTTTCGGGATAGGATAATCATTGAACATTTTCGGGAAAATCGCTCTTCTCTTTTTAATAAGCTCACTAATCTGTGCGGGAGTGACGTTCATATAATATAGTTTTCTGCCAAAGATATAAAGTGCATTCCAAAATATATCATTCAAATCTTTCAATAAATATTGAAAGTTTGATTTTCTTTTTGTATTTTTGAATAAAATTCCAAAGCCATGACACGTATCCAACAATTCTTCCACTATTTCGACACGGTCGGTCAGTTTCTTCTGGTTTCCATTGCAAGTCTTTTTGGTGTTGCAAGCTTAATTACCGGCGGCGAAACCGGAGCGTATTTTTTTCTAACGCTTTTTGGCATTGGCTGCTGGCAATTGATCAGCGCATTTGTACGGGGACTCGGTTTTAGCGATGAAAGCAAAATGATCTACTTTTTCACAGCCTTGTTCTATTGTTTTTTGCTGCTGATTGTCTCGCCACAGCTGGAGGTCAGCCATCGCTGGGAAATGCCTCTGCTGGTTTGGTTTGTAGGCGTGGTACCGATGGTGGGGGCATTTTGGTATCTGACCGCCTGCATCATGAGCGAAGAACAAAGCGAATTAGTTTAAATTCGTGCTATTTTTTTGCCATTTTTGGAAAAAAGTTTCCGACAACCAATGAACCAACGCAGGATATTGCGGACGGATCTGATCGTACAATGCATTTTTCTGTCATTGTTAGGTATTGCATTGCTGTTTTGGCTGGCATTGGGACTAGTCAGCTATCTTGCTGGCACATCGGCGTTTTTGTTACTTTTGTCGTGGCAGTTTTTCAGCGGTATTTACATCGCATCCGAATTGAAATGGTGGTATCGCGGCGCTATTCCGATGGCTTTGTTGGTGGCGATGGTCATGAGCATTTTGCTGATTGCACTGGGAATGCGCATGGGCATTTTGTTGGCGTTTGGACTGGCGCCGGTCATTGCTGCTACCAATTTTGTAGTGTCTATCATGGATTTTCAAAAAAGTAATAGAAACATTACATTTATCAATAAAAATAATGAAAAAATTCTCGATAGCGAGGAGACATTTAAAGCATAACATCCTGAAAATCAAATAATAAATCAAAATATTGATACGCCAAAATAAAATACCAAAATTACAATTATGGTTTCCAGATTCAGAATGAAAATAGACCTGCTTGCCCAAAGCGTTTTGATCCTGACGATTATTCTGCTGCTTTGCCTGGTGCAGGGTTTGCACTGGTCGGGCTCCATTCTGATTATGCTGGCGATTTGGCAATTTATCAGTGCGGTACATTTGTTTTACGTTTATAAACATATCAGGCGACTCAATTACCTGCGTACCGCTATTATCCTTGCTATCAGCTTACCGCTTTGGGTTCATTTTATTGGCATGCTCGCCTATTTGCCCGTCGCTGGGGTCGTACTTTGGTATTTTATTCAAACCATTCGTGATGCGATGATTGTATTCCGGCGTCCCCGCTCCTTTTGGGATGTTATTTAAAAGCCAAAAAATATTTTTAGATTAATCTAAAATTTGTATCTTTGTACAATTATACTGTACAAACTATGGATTCTATTTCTTATACCGAAGAAAATTATCTGAAAGCAATCTTCAAAATTGTGGAACGAGAAGGCAAATCTGCCAGCAATAACGCCATCTCCACCGAGATGAATACAACCGCTGCCTCAGTCACAGATATGCTCAAACGCCTTGCAGATAAAGAACTTATAAATTATAAAAGTCACAAAGGTGTCACACTCACCAGCAAAGGAAGCAAAATTGCCACCCATCTCATCCGCAAACACCGGCTCTGGGAGGTTTTTTTGGTGGACAAACTGAATTTTTCCTGGGATGAAGTGCACGAAATGGCGGAGCAACTGGAACATATCCAGGCGCCGGAACTAGTGGAGCGACTCGACGAATTTTTAGGCTCGCCAAAATTTGATCCTCACGGCGACCCCATACCCGATGCAGAGGGTAAATTTACCTTCCGAAAACAAGCCCCCCTACTGGAGCTAGAAGAAGGTGAAAAGGGCGTGGTCGTTGGCGTTCAGGATCACTCCTCGGCTTTTTTGCAATACCTCGACCGGCTTGAACTGGTGCTCGGAACGAAGGTGCAGCTCATGGAGCGCTTTGATTACGATGATTCGGTGAAAATTATTTTAAACGGCGAAAAAGAACAAGTGCTCTCCAAAAAGGTAGCACAGAATCTTTTTATACAAAAGGGCTAAATTAAATGGAAAGCTTGAAATATAAAATACGTCTGAGTCTGGTGGGGCTACTTTTTCTTGGCGGACAAATGTTTGCACAGGAAAAGCCACTGGTGGTCGCTACCGCATCGATTTTTGCGGATATGGCAAAAAACATTGCCGGCGATGAGGTTGAAATTAAAACAATCGTACCGATCGGCGGCGATCCGCATATTTACGAGCCGACCCCGGGCGATGCGCAATTGGCCGCTTCCGCAGATTTGATTCTGAAAAACGGATTGACTTTTGAAGGCTGGCTCAACGAACTGATCGCCAATTCGGGTACCAAAGCACAAACCGTAACCATCACAGAAGGCATTCAAGCCATTGAAAGTCAGCAATATAAAAACTCAACTGACCCGCACGCCTGGATGAGTGCAGAACTGGGGCTGACTTATATTGAAAATATTAAAAATGCCCTCATTACTTTAAAACCTGCAGGCCGCCAGACGTTTGAATTCAATTACGAACTGTATCGTCAGCAATTGCTGGATATGGATCGCTACATTCAGGAACAAATACTCGAAATTCCTGAAAAACGCCGGGTGCTTATCACTTCACACGATGCATTCCGTTATTACGGCAGGCGCTACGGCATCCGGGTGGAGGCGGTGTTGGGTACTTCAACTGACGCAGAGGCCCAGACTTCTGATATTATCCGCCTGAACAAGGTCATTAAGGAAAGCGGCGTGCCGGCAATTTTTATTGAAACGACTGTAAATCCTAAGTTGATTCAGCAATTGGCCGACGACAACAAAATTGCCATCGGCGGAAAACTATACTCCGATTCTATTGGCGATGCCAATAGCCCGGCGCCTTCTTACCTCGATATGTTGAAATACAATACCGATACCATTGTTTCTGCGCTGACGCAGGAATCAGCTGATATACAGGCTCCTGAAAATGGTATCAGCAGCAGAACTGCGTTGATTCTGGGGGCCATTACGGCTTTGTTATTAGTTGGAGGCTTTGTATTGGTTTTCAGAAGATTAAATCGCTAAAATATTTAGCTATGTCAAACACCGCTATTTCTGTAAAAGGCTTATCTGTTTCCTATGATCGAAAGCGCATTCTAAGTAATATCTACCTAGACATCAAGGCGGGCTATACTTATGGTGTGATCGGCCCGAACGGTGCAGGGAAATCCACCTTATTCAAGGCGATTCTGGGGCTTATGGAACCAAACGCCGGCGAAGTCCTGATCGAAGGGCAACCGATTCAAAAAAAGCGAAAAGGCATGGCCTATGTGCCGCAGCACAGCGAAGTGGACTGGAGCTTTCCGGCAACGGTAAAGGATGTGGTACTGATGGGCCGCTATCCGCATAAAAAAATCTTGGGCAAATTAACAGAAGAGGATCGCGATTTAGCAAATAATGCCTTGCAGGAAGTGGGTATCGAACATCTGAAAGAGCGTCAGATCGGCGAGCTTTCCGGCGGGCAGCAGCAGCGGGTATTTCTGGCACGGGCGCTTTGTCAGCAGGCCGATATTCTGTTACTGGACGAACCTTTTGTTGGCGTGGATATTACCACCGAGGAAAAAATTATCCAGATTCTGCATCGTTTGGCAAAAGAAGGAAAAACTGTTCTCGTCATCCATCACGACCTGGCCACCGTCGTCAGTTATTTTGAAAAAGTTATTCTGATCAATCAACGTTTGATTGCCTACGGCGATGTGGAAACCACCTTCACCCAGGAAAATATTGCCAAAGCTTACACCGGGCAGTTGCCGGTACTGCATCAGACGGGGCTTTTGGAGTAGAAAACCAAATCTTTTAAATGAAAGAATTAAAAACCGAAACATACCGCATTCTCGGCGTTGATCCGGGTACCAATATTCTTGGCTACGGCATTGTAGAAGTGGAAAACAAGTCAATGAAGCTTGTGGATCTGGGCGTTTTATACCTCAAACAGGAAGCGGATCAACCGGATAAATTGAAGCGAATTTTTGAGCAATTACAAGTAATTATTGCCGAATTCAAACCCCAGGAAATGGCGATCGAAGCACCGTTTTACGGGAAAAACGTACAATCGATGTTCAAGCTGGGACGCGCACAGGGTGTGGCTATCGCTGCCGCTATCACCAAAGGCTTGACCGTCACCGAGTATTCGCCGAAAAAAATCAAGCAAGCCGTCACCGGTAATGGCAATGCGGCAAAAGAACAAGTGGCAGCCATGCTGGGCACCATCCTGAAAGCCGACCTGAGCGATCAATACGCCGATGCCACCGATGCACTGGCCACGGCAGTCTGCCATTTTTATCAATCAACCAGTCGGCTGGGCGCTGGCAAGAAAAGTAAGGATTGGAGCGCTTTTTTGAAGGACAATCCGGATCGGGTAAAAAAATGAAACGTGCCGCATCTCTGAGATACGGCACGCTTTATTTTCGAGTACTTGTGCCGCACTTCAAAAGTGTGGCACATTTTGTTGTACATTATTTTTCGTAGGCTTCCCGAATGGAATTTGCAATATCTGCCAGTTCTTCCTTGGTTAAATCCAATTTTTCTTTTTCAAAACTCAAGTCCGAAATAGCATTGATCGGAATCAAGTGCACGTGTGCATGCGGCACTTCCAAACCAACCACGGCTACACCCACTTTTTTGCAGGAAACCACCGCACCAATCGCTTTGGCGACGCCTTTCGCAAACACCATCATACCGCCGAGCAGATCATCTTCCACATCGAAAATATAATCCACTTCTTTTTTAGGAATGACCAAAGTGTGCCCTTTCGCCACCGGGCGAATATCCAGAAATGCCAGATAATCATCCGTTTCGGCGATTTTGTGTGCCGGAATTTCTCCCTGGATGATTTTTGTAAAAATCGTGGACATCATTAATCAATTGAAATATTGACAACTTCAAACTCCAGATTACCTCCCGGCGTCTGTACGAGCGCTGTATCGCCGATGACTTTGCCCAGCAATCCCTGCCCCATCGGGGAGCTCACCGAAA
>CAZGAU010000231.1:0-6902 GCA_964523725.1 uncultured Saprospiraceae bacterium | reverse complement strand
TTAAGTCTGAAAAAGCTGTAATCATCTTTTCGTTTCTCGCTGATATTATATTACAGCGTAATAATTTGCTTTATACGTAGTCGAAATTTATTTGAGTATTCAAATTTTATTGTTCATAGCATTTAATCCCGAAACAGGGAGAACACCTAAAAAACAAAACGATCGATGGCTACCTTTGAAGCTTATATTCACCGGATGAACAGGCTCCAGTACGAATTGAAAAAAAAACGTACCGGCAACGCCGAAGAACTTGCTGCACGATTAAACATTTCCAGAAGAACACTTTTCAAAGACATCGAATACCTAAGGGATCGCGGTGCCGATATTAAGTATTGCCGATTTAGAAAAACTTTCTACTTCAGAGAGGAATTTGAATTAAAATTTTAAAAGTGCTATAAAACTGCACTCTCACTTGCTTTTTTTGGCAATACATTAATAATTGTAAACCAAAACCTTAAACAATGATGATGTCAAAAATCTCTAGTAGTTATTTTGCGAAACTGCTCCTGTTGTTTGTAGGTGTGCAGTTGTTGGCGCTGACCGGTTGCGTTTCAGAGCAAGATACTGGTGCTAGTGTCAGAAGTAAATTCACAGGTGAGGAAATGTTTCAGGGCATTTTTTTTGCACATGGTGAATTTGCTGCCAAAATTCCGTCTCTGAATAAGTTCGTGCAAGCAGCCAGGGATTATTCGGAAGAAGATCGCCAGGAAGTGGAACGAATGGTTGGCAAGCTCTGCAACACCATCAAAACCCAGGATCCGACTTTCTTTGATCAGTTTGAGCGGAGAATTTCCAGCAAAAACCACCAGGAGATTTCCAGCGCGATCAAGGACGGTTCAATTGCTATTTACAACAATATTGAGCTGATTTTTCCGGGTATTACGAAGGTAATCAAGGAAATGGAAAAAGACGCTACGACTAAGTCCGGCAAATTTGAAGTAGCAAAAATTGAGGCAAATTATGACAAGTACGCCGAATTGCTCAACAATAATATGCTGGGCTCTGGTCTGGAGAAAGCACCATGTAGCTGGGCCGTAGCTTGTGTGTACTATGCGGCGCTGGCGGCACACAACACGATTGCCGTAACCGCCAACATCGTTGCAGCGGGCGCCATTTTTGTATATCTGGGCGTGAAGCTTTGGGGGCCTGGTATCGAAAGCAGTGAAGGCGATGCTTCTCAATTGGAGCATGAGATGATGGTGGATGAAATTGCGATGTTGCCGTAAGTGAAAGGTCGTATGTATGGATTGCGGAGTTATTATTTGTTCCGCAATCCATTTACCTTCAATCCATGAGATATGAAATATTCAGTACTTTTTATTACACTCAGTCTGGTTGGTCTGAGCATCGTAATGCTCATATTATTTTCGGTGTCTCCGTTCAACCCAATCCGGGCAAAGGCAGATTTCAACCGGCAGGTTTACACTTTCATACCACAGGGTTGGGCGTTTTTCACGCGCAATCCGCGGGAAGCCCAGATACAGCTATACCAACCTGACACTCAAGGCGGCTGGCGAAAGGTCAATCATTTTCATGCGCACCGTTCCAATTTTTTTGGCTTATCACGCAAGACAACTGCGCTGATCACCGAATTGCAGTATATCAAAATGAATGACCTGAAAGATGGTTATTTCATTAATTGTGAGTCAAATTATCAGCGGGGCATCGTTGGGTGTGTGCCGGATTCGGTTTATACTGTTTTGAACAAATTTGAGAAACCGATTCTCTGCGGCGAATACATCATGACGCTCCAGGAGCCAGTGCCCTGGGCCTGGTCTAAATCGATGGACAAAGTAATGATGCCAAGCAAAGTAATCAGATTAAACATCCAATGCCCATGATAGCGAAATTAGAAACCTATGCGCGTCAGCTGACTATAATAAAATTTCCTTATACCAATGTAATAGGAATCGCCCGGAGCTTACTGGCCCTGGGTACTCTGCTGACTTTATTACTGAACGACGTGAGTGTTTTGGTGCCAGTGGCCGACGGGAAAGTGCTCAACCCTTTATTAAATCCTCCCGTGCCGATCAATGCTTACAATTTTTACTTGCTGCTGGGAATAGAGCATATTTATATCATGAAAATGATTGCCATTTTAATATTATTACTGGTTATGTCCGGCTATCTCCCACAAGTTACCTGTTTTTTTCATTGGTGGGTTTCGGTGAGTTTCTTGCTCTTTTCATCAGCGGTGGATGGTGGCGACCAGATTACGGCAAATTTGACGTTATTGCTCATTCCATTGTGCCTGACCGATCCAAGGATTAACCATTGGCGCAAAGCAGAAGTAAAAGAACGAGTCAGTAGTTTGGTCGGTATTTTCTCGGTTTGGCTGATCCGCTTGCAGGTGGCAGCTATTTATTTTCATGCGGCCGTCGGCAAAATACCTGTCGAAGAATGGATTAACGGCACCGCGTTATATTATTGGTTTTATCATAGCGCCTTTGGCATGCCGGGCTGGCTGGAATATATTATGTATCCGTTGCTGTCCAATTTCTTTTTTATTTCCATTGCCACCTTCGGTGTCATGTTATTTGAGTTGGTGCTGCTGCTAGGCTTGACCATGAACACGAGGCAAAGGCTGCTATTGTTGCCGGCAGGGTTATTATTTCACTTTTCGATCATTCTTTTTCATGGTATCTTTTCATTCTTTTTTGCGATAGCCACAGGGCTGATTCTTTATTTATACCCGGTAAATCGATTTGTAGAATTCAAAATTCCACGCTTGCGTTATGTTCAAAAAAGAAACCTTCAATCTGAGCAAATTTCTGGGCATCATGTCCCTGTTTATTCTGGCGAGTCAGTTGGTGCTCATCATCAGTAATTATGATATCTTGCCTGCGCGGATACCCATACATACTACAGTAGGAGGCGAGGTAGATCAATGGGGACCCAAATGGACGCTGTGGCTGATGCCTGGCATCAATGCGTTGATTTTACTGGCGCTTTTTTACTTCAGGAGTCGCCCGGAGATTTTGAATTACCCGACACCGGTTACCGAGGATAATAAGCAGGCGCTTTACGCCAAAATGAAGCGATTTCTGATGATCCTGGCAGTAGCGGTATCCGTAATTATTTTGCTGGTGACCCTGCAAACAGTCAGTTTTCTGCATTCGGAAGCCAATACTTATACACAAGGCATCATCCTGATGATCATCCTGCTATCATTGTCGCCGTTGTTTGCTATTGCATTCGTTAATGTTGCCGGAAGAAATAGTTAGTTCAAATCCTTAGAGTACTTAGTCAGACAGTTTTACAGTCGATTGTCGAAAGTCAAATTGATCTGATAATCAATTTCTTATAAAAGAAGCTTTATTTAAACTTAAAATTGTCTCTTTACTTACTTGTGAAGAGCTCGCGCTATTAAAAAATCAGCTGTGTCTTCCAAACGAGGACACAGCCTGGGATTTTTAAGCTTTAACTTTCGAGTAAGCTTGTTGTAATATCTGAATATCAATTTTATCCATCGCAAGCATGGCATTCATTACATTGTTTGCTTTTTTCGGGTCTTTGTCTTGTAATAATTCGCCCAGAATGCGTGGAATGATTTGCCAGGACAAACCGAATTTGTCTTTCAGCCAGCCGCACCGGCTCTTTTCACCTCCCTCGGAGAGCTTTTCCCAGAAATAATCGACTTCTTCCTGGTTTTCGCAAGTAACAAACAAGGAAATGGCTTCGGTAAATTTGAATTGCGGGCCGCCGTTCAGCGCCATAAAATCCTGACCATCAAGCTGAAAAGTGACGGACGTAACGGTGTCGCCATTGCGCATGATGGTTCCGACCTTGGAATTTTTAAAGATAGACGTGTAAAAACGCATCGCCTCTTCGGCATTGTTATTAAACCATAAAAACGGGGTGATTTTTTGCATAATGATTTTCATGTTATGAATGTTCAACTAAATGTTTTACCTTCTCTAATGCTTTCGGGAACGTATCTCTAAAATATTGCTCGTATGCTTCTATCGTATTCAATTCCGCTTTTAGTTCGGTAACACCATTGTTTTCAGTCAGGAAATAACTTTCCAGCGCGTCCTTCCATTCTCCGGTTTTTTCGTCGGCAGGTTGCTCAATTCCATCTTTTACAATGCCCAAGTGTCTGAAAGTCATTTGTTTATTTAGTGTTTTTTTTGTCGATCAGGCTGTACATACCGCTGCCATCAGCAGAAAGGAACTGTATTTTGCTTCCCTCCTCCCAATCACTTACAGCGTAGGAACTTTCATTAAAAACAGAGGTCCACTGCCGGTAGGTAGCATCTTCCCAGAGGATTTGCCAGACTTTCTCCCGTGGGGCTTTTATTTTAATCGAAAAATGTAATGTTTTCATAGTTTACTAAATAATTGGTTAATAAATTGGTTTACCCTTGCGGAATCGCATTTTCATCCATGTAAAGGATTTCCCACTGATGCCCGTCCAGATCGGCGAAACTGTGCTGATACATCCAGCCATGATCCATGGGTTCGGCATAGGTAGAACCGCCGGCGTCCAGCGCTTTTTTTACCAGATCATCAACCTGTTTGCGGTTTTCGACATCCAGTGCGATCAGTACTTCGGTGCTTTTTTGGGCGTCAGAGACTTCTTTTTTGGTAAAGGTTTTAAAATATTCTTCCTGAAGTAACATAGAGTAAATGTTTTCACTGATGATCATACAAGCCGCTTTGTCGTCGGTAAATTGCGGATTGAAAGTGAAGCCAAGTTTTGTAAAGAACTCCATGGATTTTTGAAGGTCTTTCACCGGTAAGTTCACGAAAATTTTGCTTGCCATGATTTTAGGTTTTTTTGATTAAATTAATAAGAGTTTATTATATTGTTATTTTTTATACTGTCTGTGCTTTTTTATTTGGAATGGCTTGATTATCTTCTGTTTGTGGAGCGAGTTCTCCTTTCGTTTTTTTCTCTGCTTTAGGCAGGGTATCATGTTTTGATAAATTATTACTATTCAGCGGATACCACCTTACATCAAACGCACAATAAGCCAGAAAAGCATCCGCACTCTCATTCAGCCACTTTATGTTTGAAGTTTTCATATGTTTTTGTTTTAAAAATCGAAACAAATTATTTTCTTTGCAAAGTTACCATGCTATTGGACGCGGCGAAAGGGGCAAATACGGCAAAGTGAGGGGTTGATTCCGACAAATTTGTTGCTTATTTTTGTTTTTATGAAACATATATCCATTCTTGTTCCGAAAGGCGCCATTTTGGGCAGCGTCGAAGGGCCGCGCCAGGTGCTCACCGAAGCCAATAAATACCTGCAAAGTACGGGGCGATCTCCCTTATTTGATGCCCGGCTGGTGGGGCTTTCCAAAGAAACGCCGGTGCACGGCGGACGTTATACGGTGTATGCCGATGAGTTGATTTCGGAGGTGTCTGAAACCGATCTGGTCATCATTCCTGCCGTGGATGGCGATATGGTCAAGCTGCTGGAGGTCAATCGCGATTTCATTCCCTGGATTGTGCAGCGTTACCGGGGCGGCGCGGAGCTGGCGAGCCTGTGCGTGGGCGCTTTTTTACTGGCTTCTACGGGATTGATCAAAGGAAGAAATTGTACCACACACTGGCTGGCAGCCGGTTATTTCAAGAAAATGTTCCCCGATGTGCAGTTACTTGAGGATAAAATTATCACCGATGAAAACGGGATTTATACAAGCGGTGGCGCTTTTTCTTACCTGAATCTCATTTTATATCTGATTGAAAAACACGCCGGTCGGGACGTGGCGATCTTTTGTGCCAAGGCGTTTCAAATAGACTACGAGCGCCGTAGCCAGTCTCCGTTTACTATTTTTAACGGGCAAAAAGAGCACGAGGACGAGATCATAAAAAAAGCCCAGGATTTTATTGAATGTAATATTGAAGAAAAAATTACCACGGATCAACTGGCGGACATGCTGGCGCTTAGCCGCAGGAGTTTTGAGCGCCGGTTCAAGCTGGCTACGTCCAATACCGTGACAGAATATATGCAGCGGGTGCGGATCGAAGCAGCAAAGAAAAGCCTGGAAACCAGCCAGAAAAATATTAATGAAGTAATGTATGATGTAGGTTACTCCGACACAAAAGCCTTCCGGACGATTTTTAAAAAAATAACCGGGCTGACGCCCATCGAATACCGGAATAAATATAATATCGATGCGATAGTTATTTAGTGTCTTTTTAGCCCGACCGTATTAATGCCAACGATCGATCGTTCGATCATGTGCTTTCAGGTGTCATTTGATGTGTTTTAAAAGATTGACTTCCTTTGTGTTAGTGGGGATTTCTTTCGTGGAGGAAACTTTATTTTCGGTGATGATAATATCCTGAAAACAACCTTTATATTCTATAATGTAATTATTTTCGATAAATGTTCTTTTTCTTCGGCCGGTTAATGAAAAATCCCTTTTTCCATCCATTATGACATGTACCGGTTGGTTTGTTCTTAATTCCGCCAGCTTAAAATTTTCCCGTTTGGGTTCACCGACGGTCCAGTAATTCCAGTTGAGATACAATTCGATGGCTTCTTCCATGCGGATTGTAAAGATTTTCCAGGCTTTGAAGGCGGGGCTTAATTTTCCGACCCAGACGTGTTGTCTTTGCTGCAAATATTTTTGATAATTATCATAATTTAACTCGGGATCGATTGATTCATTATTTATTAAAAGTAAATTTAAATAATCTTCGTAAGATGTAATATTATAATCTGTTATAATAAGTAAATCCTCCAACTTGCCGGCAGGTTGCCCAAAATAATTTTCATGGATGAATACTTCGCTGGAGTCCCTGGCTATAATAGTTTCCGAGGGTATTTGCTGCTTCCATTGTACGTAGGCTTTCCGGCTGTCAAAGTCTTTAAACAGCTTATCATATTCATAGGAATTACAAAAAGCCTGAATCACATGAACCGGTTTTTTATTTACTTTCATAGTTA
>CAZGAU010000230.1:0-6920 GCA_964523725.1 uncultured Saprospiraceae bacterium | reverse complement strand
ACTAAGTCCTTGATCCAGAAGTGCTTGAAAAACATCGCTTAAAGAATGGTTCCAGGAAATGGATTGATCTTTGAGCGGGGCGCTGCGGTCGGCGTAGGTACCGTTGGTCACTTCTACGATAGCTTCTTTATTAAAATAACTATACTGTACGTACGATAAATTATCATCAAACATCCAGACCATCGGATGAAATTCTACAAAATGAAACTCGCCTCCAGGCTTCAAGTATCGCGCGATGACCTCGCCCCAGGGTTTCAGGTCGGGTAGCCAGCCAATGGTTCCATACGATGTAAAGACAATATCAAATTGGGCATCCAGATATTTAGGAAGATCATAAATATCACAGCAGATAAAGCGGGCATCGATCTTTAAATCTTTGGCTAGCTGTTGTGCGGTAGCAATTGCCTTGTCAGATAGGTCAACGCCGGTTACGTTTGCGCCGCGCCGCGCCCAGGAGAGCGTATCCATTCCAAAATGGCATTGCAAGTGGAGCAGACTTTTACCGCGCACATCGCCGAGTTGTTCCAGTTCGATTGGTGCAAGCGAAGTACCGCCTTTTTTGAAGTTTTCAAGGTTGTAAAAATCGGAACGGATGTGGACTTCGGTTTTATTATTCCACAATTGGCGGTTGATTTCCAGGTAGTTGAGTTCGGGTGTTTGCATGTTTTTTGATTTGTTTACTTTGCAAAAACCCCGGTTATATCATAAACGTTCCCAAAAGCATGAAAAAAGGCTCCCGAATTTGATCCGGAAGCCTTTCTTGTATAGAGTACTCAACTCCTCAACCTTTCAACTAATTCTTAAACTCCTCGTTTTTCCCAGCCAGATCCAGCAAAAATGCATACTCCATCGCGGTTTCTTTCAGCGCCCGGAAACGCCCGGAAGCGCCGCCGTGTCCGGCTTCCATGTTGGTATGCATCAGCAGCGGATTTTTGTCGGTTTTCATCTCGCGCATCTTGGCGACCCATTTGGCCGGCTCCCAGTATTGCACCTGCGAATCGTGCAAGCCCGTCGTGATCATCATCGCCGGATAATCTTTAGCTTCCACGTTATCATAAGGTGAATAAGATTTCATATAATCATAATATTCCTTGTTTTTGGGATTGCCCCATTCATCAAATTCAAATGTAGTTAATGGAATGCTTTCGTCCAGCATTGTGGTGACCACATCTACGAACGGAACTGCCGCTACCACGCCTTTCCAAAGGTCGGGGCGCATATTCACCACCGCGCCCATCAGCAAGCCACCGGCACTGCCGCCCATCGCGAAAAGCTTGTCTTTATTGGTGTAATTGTTTGCCAAGAGCCACTCCGCGCAGTCAATAAAATCGGTGAAGGTGTTCTTTTTATTCAGCAATTTGCCATCTTCGTACCACTGGCGCCCCATTTCCTCGCCGCCGCGAATGTGCGCAATGACATACACAAAACCGCGATCCAGCAGGCTCAGGCGTGTAGAGCTGAAGTACGGATCCATGCTTGCACCATAAGAGCCGTAGCCATAGAGTAGGAGCGGGGCCTGGCCGTTTTTCTCGAAGCCCTTGCGATATACAATAGATACCGGGACTTTGGCGCCGTCGCGAGCGGTGACCATGGCTCGTTCTGATTGATAATTGTTCGGATCGAATCCGCCCAGCACTTCCTGTTGCTTCAGTAGCTTGAGCTCCCGGGTACGCATGTTATAATCGAAGGTAGAATTCGGCGTCGTCATGGACTGATAGCCAATTCGAAGCAGTTCGGTATCAAATTCAGGATTCACGGAGGTGTAAGCCACATACGCTTGTTCCGGGAATTCAATGTAATGTTCCTCGCCTTTCCAGGGGCGGATGCGGATTTGGGTAATACCGTTCTTGCGCTCGGTCATCACCAGATAATCCTTGAACAGTTCCATGTCTTCAAACAGCACATCCGGGCGGTTGGGGATAATCTCTTTCCAGTTTTCTTTGGTGGTAGCCGTCTCCGGTGTTTCCATTAAACGGAAGTTCTTGGCATCCAAATTGGTACGTATATAGAATTTATTGCCATAATGATCGATCGTATGCTCCAGTTTTCGCTCGCGCGGTTGGAAGATTCGAAATTTACCATCCGGTTTATCCGCTTCCAGAATACGATACTCCTGCGCAAGCGTGGTAGAAGAACCTATGATGATGTATTTATCTGATTTTGTGCGATACACAAATGCATTATAAGTTTCATCTGTTTCATTGAAAATTTCTGCATCCTGCGAGGCCGGGGTGCCGAGCTTGTGCTTCATCACCTTGTAACCACGCAGTGTTTGCATATCTTTCAGCGTGTAAAAGATAGTTTTATTATCATTTGCCCAGGCAAATCCAGCCTGCGCCCCGGGAATGACGTCGCTCAGCATCTCGCCTGTTTCCAGGTTTTTGAACTTGATCGTGTAAATGCGGCGGCTCAGCGTATCCTCGCCAAATGCCAGCAGCTTATTATCCGGACTTACCGACAAACCGGCTACATTATAATAATCATAAGGCTTGGCCATTTCATTTACATTCAGCATAATTTCTTCCTTTGCCTCCAGGCTGCCTTTTTTGCGACTGTAAATCGGGTATTCCTGCCCCTGCTCGTAGCGTGTGATGTAAAAATAACCATTGTCCCGATACGGCACGCTCTGGTCTTCTTCTTTAATGCGTCCCTTCATTTCCTGGAACAGCTTTTCCTGGAACTCCTTGGTATGGGCCAGCATTTGATCCTTGTATTCGTTCTCCGCGGTCAGGTAGGCGATCACCTCCGGGTTTTCGCGTTCGTTGAGCCAATAGTAATTATCGATGCGGGTATCGCCGTGGATGCTCAATTCTTTTGGAATTTTGTTGGCAACCGGCGTTGGAATATCTGTTTTTTCGTACATAGCACTTGTGTTTGAATCGTCTTGACTGCTGTCTTTATTGCAGGCTACAAAAAAAGCAAATGCTACCAAGATTAAGAAAACCTTGCCGGGAAATTTCCATTTAAATGTGGTCATATAAACTGAATTTTAGGTGGTTGAATTATTTTTTCAAACGAAATGTAGAAATTGTTATGCAATAAACGCTTGTCTAAAAGTATAAATTCTATCAAATGAGTCAAATATTCGCTGATAAAGATTTTAAAATACTGGAAGCTGAAGCTCCACACATCCCGCTGCTGCGTGATTTGAGCGTCCAAACTTTTCGGGAAGCATATCAGGATGACGCCGATGGCGAGAATATGGATATCTACATCAAAAATGCCTTTACTATTGCTAATACCGAAGCTGATTTCTACAATCCTCAAACAAAGTATTTGCTCGTACAGTACAAGGGGAACTGGGCGGCGTATGCGCTACTGCGTTGGGATCATACGCATGAATCCATAGCAGGCACTAAAGCGCTTCGGCTACACAGAATCTACGTGGTACAAGCGTTCTGGCGACATAAAATCGGCTCCAATTTAATGAGGTATATCATAGATTTTGCCAGGCAGCAAGGCTATGAATACTTATGGTTAGTAGTTTGGAATGAAAACAAGAAAGCAATCCATTTTTACCATCATTGGGGCTTTGAGCACTGTGGCTACGAGGAATTCCACTTTGGCAATGAAGTCACCAATGATTGGGTGATGCGTAAAGAAATATTATAAAAATATAACAATATTTTACTTAGGCAAAATTTTCTTGTAAAGAAAATTACAAAACAAGTAAAGAAGAAATTTTGAACTTAAATAAAGTTTTTTATAAGAAATTGATTATCAGATCAATTTGACTTTCGATAATCGACTGTAAAACTGTTCGACCACTTAATAATATTCGACTAAATAAATGTAAAGTTTTTACTCGATCAGCTTAAAAGAATCCAGGAATTTATCGGAGGAGAGGTTTAAACTCCGGTTTTTGGTAGTAATGGTTTGTAAGGTATAATAACGGCTATTGACCACAAATGCCTTGGTTTTGATCAATGCGTTGCCATCGAGGTAATCAATCCGCCAAATTTTTCCGGGATAATCTTTGTATTTGGCATTTCTTTCATAGCGCAATTCACCCTTTACAACATCCACAGCGGATTCAATCGTCGCATCAAAAAATTCTTTCAATAATTCCGTAGAATCCGAATGAATCGCTCCGGCGGGGTAGTCGCAGTAGCTCAACATATACAGCACATTATCTGCATCTTTTTGCTCGGTTTGAAAAAAATAAGTGTGGTAAGCCAGCGTACCGATGGGCGTTTGGATGGAATCCACTTTTTGCTTCATTTCACCTGGCGACAAAATGCTGAACCGGCCATCGTATGAATTGTATTCCCGCCAGCTTTTGCTTTCCGGGGAGAGGTCAATTTTGATATTAAAAGGAGTAGGAATTGTATCCGTAACCGCCCTGGCGCCTAGACCCAGGAAAACAAATAAAATAAGAAAAAACGTATATTTCATACTTAAACCTCCTGCTTTCAAAGCACATTTTAGATAAAAGAGTGTTTGAAAAACGAGAAAGTTGTACGAAAATTGGCGATCAAGGAGAAAAAGCCTTACTTTTTTCAAAAAATCTTCAACTGTGCAGTTGTATAAAGAAAAAGCATTGGTGCAGGCTAATCTGGGCCGATTGATTGCCGCGCAAAGTTACTGGGACAAAGGCTGGTATCATCAACAGGCTATTTTCCATCTTTTCGTAGCGGATAAACCGGTAAGCATGCCGGATGTAGGCGCATTGACTGCTTTTTTGAAAACACACCGCTTCAGTGCGGCAGAAGTGGAATACCTGGCAAGTCAAGGCCTGGCGGAGCGGTTTTTAAACGCATTACAACGCAAACGCTTGGGCATAACGATGTACGTATCACCTAAAAACAAATTGTTATCACCTAAAAGGCCACTGTTGATTCTAAAATCCTCCTATATAGAAGCGCAGGTGTGCAGCTTACCGATTCTCTATTTTTTACAGCCTCTGGTTTCAGTACATTTATCTTATGATTGCATAGCCGAACAGGATGAACAGGGAAATTGGCGGACAGCACACGCAAATCCGGCATCAATTCTTAACTTTGAGCAACAGGAGGATGTGCTTCCGTTTTTTATAGATGGGAAAATTGTTTATCATTCCTGATCGAAAACCAAGAAATACATGGCATATACCTATGACCATCCGCGCCCCGCGCTCACAGTCGATTGCGTCATTTTTGGTCTGGATGAAAGCAGCAAACTCAAGGTTTTGTTGATCCAACGTGGGCACGAACCATTTCAGGGATACTGGGCGTTGCCGGGCGGTTTCGTAGAAATGCAGGAAACGCTGGAGCAGGCTGCTTTGCGCGAACTGGAAGAAGAAACCGGTGTCACCAATGTTTTTATTGAGCAATTATACACTTTCGGTGAGCCCAATCGCGATCCGCGGGGCAGGGTAGTGAGCGTGGCTCATTTTGCATTGGTCAATCTTGCCGAGCACCCGGTCAGGGCTGCTTCCGACGCAAAAAATGTGCAGTGGTTCGAAATTGAAGATTTGCCGAAGCTAGCTTTTGATCACGAACAAATTCTTCAGGTGGCAATCAACCGGCTACAAACCAAAGTGCGTTACCAGCCCATCGGGTTTGAGTTGTTGCCCGAAAAATTCACCTTGACACAGCTGCAAAATCTGTACGAAGCCATTCTCGGCGTGAAAGAACCACTCAACAAACGCAATTTCCGGACACGTATCTTAAAAATGGGCGTTCTAAAAGAAGTGGGCAAACAGGAAGGGGTGGCGCACCGGCCAGCGAAATTATACAGTTTTGACAAAGAAAAGTACGAACAACTCGCCCGCGAACGATTGGAAGATCTTATCAAGAGAGGCGTAGATTTTGAAATTTGATATCATGAAATAAATGTTTTTATGATTGATTATCTTAATTTCCGGGATTTATTTAAATACTTTATAATAATTTGGCTGCTGATATTTACAGGATGCCAATCAGACAAACCTGCGGATTCCGATCGAGCTATTGCGGAAATGCCCACCGAACTACCTCCTCCCGAAACCGATTTTGAAGCTTCAGAATATAAATGGGGATTTATGAACAGGCAGGGAACGCTCGTCATTCCTGCGCGATACGATGATACCGGCGATTTTTCCGAAGGCATGGCTGCGGTTCGCATCAGGGGGCGTTGGGGCTACATCAATCAGCAGGGTGAAGAAGTCATTCCTGTTCAGTTCAAGGGCGCCTGGGCTTTTTCGGATGGGCTGGCCAGGGTGCTTACTTACGAAGACAAAATGGGTTTTATTGATAAAAACGGTAATTGGGTTATTCCACCGACGCTGGATGATGCTCAGGATTTCCGGGAAAACCGGGCGCGGATTCGCAAAAGTGATTTGTATGGTTACATCGACAAAACGAACAAGGAAGTAATACCGATTCAATACCAAAGCGCCGCATCTGCTTTTGAAAATGGTACTGCTAAGATAAAAACCAATAATAAATACGGCTTGATCGATTTGAATGGAGAGTTTGTTTTACCGGCTGATTATCAGAATGTTGCTCCTTTTTCGGATGAATTCTCCAGAGTGAAAATCGAAGGAAAATTTGGCTACGTCGATCGTAGCGGAAAGCTGGTCATTCCTGCCCGGTTTAAGTCTGCACAGGACTTTACGGAAGGCTTTGCACCTGCCAAACAAGACGATTTGTATGGTTTGATTGACAAAACCGGTCAATTTGTGGTACAACCGCAATACAAGCAGATGTGGTACGCCAATGAAAAACTCTGGTGCGTGGAACAAAATGGCAAATTTGGCTGTATCAATGCCTTTGGCGAGGAAGTCATTCCGGTCAAATTCGATCAGTTGTACCACTTTTCCGAGGGCTTGAGCTGCTACCAGCTAGGGCGGTTGTGGGGCATTATTGATAGAAATGGAAAAGTCGTCACCGAACCGCAGTTTGGTTTATGCTGGTCGTTCAATGATGGCATTGCCCGGGCGGTCGTGTACGGCGGAATTG
>CAZGAU010000229.1:0-6925 GCA_964523725.1 uncultured Saprospiraceae bacterium | reverse complement strand
AGCCGATCATGGTTTTGGTTTGAAAGCCAAATAATGTGTTGTCTTCAAAAGAAACATTAATCGGCACCCCGGAAGTCAGCAATGCATCATTGAGAATCCGAACCAAACCGACATTATAATCAATTTCGTAGTCAACGCCTTCTTTTAGTAGCTGTCCTCCGGCGGTCACGCGCACTGAACCTGGCGGAATATTAAAAGCGCCCAGTCGAATCTCAGAAGAAACGCTTGATTTATAACTACCCTTGATGAGGTAACGATTCTTTTCAGGGAACTCCCGCGCCAGGAACAACGTCGAATCGTACAGCTCCTGGTACACGAATTTTCGCTCCAGTGTTGGATTGTCGATTTGTCTTGCCAGCGTAGAACCAAAAGGCTCCAGTACAGGGAACATAATGCGGCCGTTGCGCAGGTTGATGGTCACGCCGGGTACAAAGTCAAAAACACCGTCGGGTTGCGGGTCGCCCTGTGTATTCAGGCGATCGAGGTTGAAAACGCGCAGTAGCGGCTGACCTGCAATATCCGATTCCGGTAAAAAGCGCTTCTGACCTTTTCCAGGATCATCATAAAAAATATCGAGGCGGAAATCTTGCTGGCTTACCTGAAAAGCGCCAATTGAATAGACGTTTTTCATCATCAAATCCCAGGTGGGTACGTCGGTGCGCTGGGTTGTGCTCTTGAGCATTTTTACAAAAAGCACATTCAACGTGGTATCAGTGCCGGTCACTTCCTGATTATTGGACAATTCACCAACCTTGTAAGTCTGACCATTATAGGAATACTGGAAAGAAACCCCCACCACCTGGTTGGGTTGTACGTTGACATTCAGAGAGATATAACCCAATTCCGGGTGGAAATTGTATTCCGAAGGATCGAGTTTACGGGCGCTCACTTTTTCAAAATCCTTGGCTTGTTGCAAACCAAATTGGTTCTGCAGCGTACCCACCGCCTGATCGATGCTGCGCGTGCCCGAACTGCTCAATAATGCCGGATAAAGGCTGTTGGCGTTGTTGTCTGGCAGGAGTCGCCCGGCAATGTCGCGCGGAGCAGCAGGATTTGGCGTAACCACATTTGGACTCACCAGATTGCTTGGTTCGCCCAGGTCGGCAAATGCAATAATATCGCGCACATTGTTTACTTCATTGCGGTTGTTGGTGATCCAAACTTCCAGGTTTTCAATTTTAAACAAAGACTTGATCTGCGGTAAGTTGGTTAAAGCCTCCTCGAAGGTATTGCGATTGTAATGAGAGAAGAAGAAGTGGCGGTTTTCATCATACTCGTCGGCTTTTACTTCAAATTCCTGAACCTGGCTACCGCCTTCAATCTGAAGGTTTTCGCGCTGGGAGTTCTGTTGCGAAAGCACGGTGGTTAGTCGCAAGTGCCCGAATTGCATTTCGGTTTTTACACCAAACAAACTCTGCGCGCCTTGAATTAGTGAACCTCGCAGCGGCAAGCTCACGTTACCGGCTTCGATCTTTTTCAGGATTTCGTCTTCGCTGAACAGGTCACTATTATAATCGATCTTGATCTGGTTGTCAAAATTAAAAGTGGCATTTGTATTATATCGAGTAGAAAGATTGAGCTTTTCGCCGATGCTTCCGGTCACGTCCATCTGGATATTCATGTCGAAATCGAAGAGTGGCCCTTGTCTTTGCTGCCGGATGGGCAGAATCGGGTTTTCCACTTTTTGATAATCCAGACCAAAAGTCAGGTCGATATTACCGCGAGGGCGGATGTCCACCGTTGTACCACCAAATAGCCGGTCGAGCAGACTGTTTTTTACATCAATTTTGGCGATGGGATCAAGTGCGCTGGTCGTACCGCCGACGTTTACACCATTGAGTTGTTTGAAATAGTTATCCAGATCGCGCTGGCGGGAATATTCCATATACTCTTCGAAGGTCATGTACGTGGGCATCCGGAAGAAGTCGTCGCCGATTTTTTCCGTGATGATATATCGACCTGTAACAGGATCATACTCCACATTTTGCTGAATGATGCGGGGATCCTTCAGGTCAAAAGGATTTTTTGAACCCGTATTGATAAAATCGCCTGTTCGGTCTTTGATCGGTGGCAGGGTGTCCTGTTGCACCGCCTGCACGTAAGTCAGGGTGTATGGGTCGTCCAGATTGGTATTGCCTCCCTGAGCGGTGAGCGCATAAGCAATGATTCCAATGATGACGAGGCTGAAGGGTAAAAGTACTCTACTCATAGTCATAATGCTCGGGCCGATAAGAGCCTTTAAAATTTTAAATATATTCATGGGTTGCCGAGTCACTTAGCCACCAATTCTCTCTGTCTCCCGGTTACTAATTCTCTCGGTCTTTATATGCCAGCTAAAGAACGTCGGAACAATTTTCTTTTTGTCTGATAATCAAATTTTAACATAAACTCCAATGAAATTTGGAACACGAGATTTGGAACCTGAAACCTTTCTGAACTTTTCTTTTCTCCTACCTCACTTTTCAAATTTCCCATTTCAAATTTCTGGTTTACGATCGTTTTTGGGTATTTAGGATTGTTGAAACATTGGCAATAGCTTATTCGCTCAGCAGGCGCTGAAAAGCCATGTTTGCCTTCGTGTTGATTAGGATAAATGCTTGAGTGCCAGCTTGATTAGTGCCTCCACATTGTCGCTGGCTGGTTGCTCCTTCAGAATTTTATTGAGTGTCTTTTGCACTTCGATGCGAGAAAATCCAAGTGCAACTAATGCTGATAACGCCTCCTCCCGAATTGTATTGTCCTGAGGCAAAATTGTTAAGGGCGCATCGCCCGACTCTTTGACGAGTTTATCTTTCAAATCCAGAATAATTCGCTTGGCAGTCTTGGGACCTATGCCTTTTACCTTGCCGAAAGCAGCAGCGTTTTCACCAATAACTGCGGCGCGCACCTCCTCCGGCTGCATCGAAGAAAGCAACAACTGTGCGGTGGAAGGTCCAATTCCAGATACCGAAATCAAGTGCAGGAAAAGCGCCCGCTCGGCTTCTTCCGAGAAACCATATAGCGTGTGGCTATCTTCCCGGATGATCAGATGGGTAAGAATTTTAACCGATTCCAATTTTTCGATCCGGGCATAAGTATTCAGACTGATATTGACGTGATAGCCTACACCATTGGTTTCTACTACAATGTAGGTTGGCGTTTTGTGGGTTATGATACCTTTGAGATATGTGATCATGTCTCTTTTTCTATAAAAATTGCTGCAAAGTTAAAAATGTTATTGGTTAATTGTTATCTGGAAAGTGTTCTCCTTTACTAACTCAATCACCGCCCACCAGATAACCCGCTCACCTGCTCACCAGATAACCGATAACATTATTACCTTTGCCAAAACGAAAAAAATGAACATTCTAATCCTTGGTAGCGGCGGCCGTGAACACGCTTTTGCCTGGAAAATAAGTCAAAGCCCGTTGTGCGATAAACTGCTCATTGCACCTGGAAACGCTGGTACGACTGAGTTCGGCACGAATATCAATATTGACCCTAATGATTTCTCAGCGGTGCGCATTCTGGCTATTGCCGAACATATTGATATGATCGTGGTGGGACCCGAAGAACCTCTGGTAAATGGAATTTATGATTTTTTTCAAAATGATCTTTCAGTAGAGCATATCGCAATCGTCGGCCCTTCACGGGGTGGGGCACTGCTGGAGGGGAGCAAGGCTTACGCCAAACAATTCATGCGGGAATTTGATATTCCTACCGCCGCTTATCGTGAATTTACAACGGAAAAATTAAACGAAGGACTAAACTACATTGCCCAGCAAACCCCGCCGATCGTGCTGAAAGCAGACGGTCTGGCCGCCGGCAAAGGGGTCATTATCAGCCAAAGCGTGGAGGAAGCCCAGGCTTCATTCAGGGAAATGCTTGGCGGTATGTTTGGTGCGGCCAGCGCCAGGGTGGTAGTTGAAGAATTTCTTACGGGAATCGAGTTTTCCGTTTTTGTGCTGACAGATGGAAAAGATTATAAAATCCTGCCGGTAGCCAAGGATTACAAGCGCATCGGCGAGGGTGATACGGGGCTTAATACAGGTGGCATGGGCGCAGTATCGCATCCGCCGTTTGTGGATAAAACCTTGATAGATAAGGTCGAAGAACGCATCATCAAGCGTACCATCCAGGGAATTCAAAAAACTGATTTAACATATAAAGGCTTCATTTTCTTTGGTTTAATCAATGTCGATGGTGACCCTTACGTCATCGAATACAATTGCCGCATGGGCGATCCTGAAACCGAAGTAGTGTTTCCGCGTTTGAAAACGGATTTGGTTGAACTGATGCAAGCCATGCACGAAGGGCGTCTCGCAGAAATCGAGATCGAAGAAGATGAGCGTGCAGCTGCCACGGTTATTCTGGTTTCCGGCGGCTACCCTGAAACTTACGAAAAAGGCAAAATGATTACAGGCCTGGAACAAGTGGAGGATAGCATTGTTTTTCATGCAGGTACCAAAAAAATGGGTAATCAGATCGTTTCCAACGGTGGGCGCGTGCTGGCGGTGACTTCTTACGGCAAAAATTTTCGGGAAGCCCTGGATTTATCTTACAAAAATGCTGAGAAAATCAAATTTGAAAAGAAAAATTATCGCAAGGATATCGGGTTTGACCTTTAAAACCTGACCTTCTCAACTCCTAAACCCCTCAACTCCTCAACCTTATAAACTCCTCAACCTTATAAACTCCTCAACTAAAAAAATGACCGATCTTCAACTTCAATCCAAACTCCCCAATGTAGGCACTACGATTTTCACCGTGATGTCGGCTCTAGCCAATGAACACAATGCTATTAACCTTTCCCAAGGGTTCCCGGATTTTCCATCCTCACAACGCCTGATCGATCTGGTTACACGGGCGATGCAGAAAGGCTTTAATCAATACGCGCCGATGGCGGGCGTACCGGCTCTTCGCGAGGCCATTGCCCGGAAAATATCGGATATGTACAGCATTTCGGTTCATCCTGATGAGATCACGGTCACGTCCGGCGCTACCCAGGCTTTGTTTACGGCGATTTCAGCATTTGTGCGGCCGGGTGATGAGGTAGTTATCCTGGAACCGGCATATGATTCATATCGCCCTGCGGTAGAGGTGAATGGCGGACTTCCTGTGATCTATGAAATGCAAGCGCCTGATTATAAGATAGATTGGTCGGCGGTGCAGCAGCTTTTTTCAGATCGGACGCGGATGATTATTATCAATACGCCTCATAATCCGACGGGTACGATTTTGAGAAATGAAGATTTGCAAGCTTTGGAACGCATTGTGGCGGGCACGGAAATTCTGGTTTTGAGCGATGAGGTGTATGAGCATTTGATTTACGATGGAGAAGAACACCAGAGTGTATTACGTTTCCCAAATCTGCGTGAGCGGAGCCTGGTGGTTTATTCTTTTGGAAAAACATTCCACAACACCGGCTGGAAAATGGGCTACTGTGTGGCGCCTCAGGATTTGATGGCGGAGTTTAGAAAAGTGCACCAATTCAATGTTTTTTCGGTGAATACCCCGATGCAATACGCCCTGGCAGAATTTTTAAAAACACCTGAAGAATACCTGGGTTTAAATGATTTTTATCAGCAAAAAAGGGACTTTCTGGCTCAGGTAATGGATGGTTCTCCTTTAAAACCTTTTCCAAGCAAGGGTACTTATTTTCAATTATTTGACTATAAAAATATCAGCGTGGAGCCAGACAAGGAGTTTGCCAAACGCCTGACTACTGAGTTTGGCGTGGCAGCGATTCCAATCTCGGTGTTCTACAGCAGCGGAAGGGACGAACACGTCATCCGTTTATGTTTTGCAAAAAAAGAAGAAACATTGAGAGAAGCCGGAAAGCTATTAAGCAAGATCAGTAAATAAAAAAAGCCACGATTTTATAGAAATCTTATCGCAGCTTTAAGTTTATTTATTTACTTAATAAAGTAAGTAAAGAGACAATTTTAAGTTCAAATAAAATATTTTATAAGGAGTTGATTGCCAGATTAATTCGACTTTCGACGGTTGACTGTAAAACGGTCCGACTACTTAATTAGTGGGTGTTTATTCTTACTTTGGTGTCGATTTCTTTAATAATATCCTTGGCTCCATCCACCGATTTATTTAGTGCTTCTTTTACATTTTTAAATGCTTCTTCTCCGATTTCACCGGCCACAGTTAATGCGGTTTTCACAGCGGTGAATGTTGCTTTGCCGACATCACCTCCAGCTTGTGTTACACCGTTTACAGCTCCAAGAACCGCTTCCACAGCTGTATCTGCAATATTTATTCCAAGATCTTTGGCACTATAAAGGGCTTGTGAAACGGCGCCTTTTACCGCGTCGCTTTGCGGCGCTTTTTCCTGCATAGCACCTTGAATCGTACCAGCCACAATGCCTCGTACCGCTTTTATTACCGAAACACCAATTTCAGAAACACCTTCTATGGCTCCTTTCACGATCGCGGAAGGAATCTGAATCCCCTCCTTTAAAAAATCTCCGGTTTCTTTAAAAGTATTTACAGCTATCTTTTGGACAGAACCTATTACAGTACTCACGATATCAGTCGCCCCCTTTAAACTTGCGGATACGGCGCCCTTGGTGCCGTTGATCACTTTGGACAAAATTTGGAACATACTTATTAAATTTTATGTGTGATAAAATAAATGGATTCGACTAGCTTTACTCAAATATGACGCTAACATCTGTGGGGTCAGAAATAATTTTGCCTGGTAAAGATTAGAGAGACAGGTAGTAATATAGTGCTTTTTTTAGAATTTTAATATTTTTTTTGACAGTAAATAAATTAATATTTTGATATAGCGTCAGTAATCCATATTTATTTTTGAGACAGCAGTCTAGGTTGTCCGATAAAAAGTGCAAGAAAAATCAAAAATGAAGCATTCCAAAGCAAGGGATCCGCATGAAGTTAAAGTAAATAAATGCTCTATTTTATTTTATTTTAT
>CAZGAU010000228.1:0-6932 GCA_964523725.1 uncultured Saprospiraceae bacterium | reverse complement strand
TTTACAGAAGTAGCATCTTCTGACAATCGGCTCCCCTAAGGAGCCTTTTTTGTTGGTATCTGGTACTCTTCAATATTTTTTCCTTCCTTAAAGAAAGTCATATTTACTTTTTTTACTTTTCAATATTTTACCATATCTTAGCGTAGCCTTTTGGAATTAGTACTTCTAGCTTAATTACACATCTTACACAAAGCTTGCCAACAGAAAAACGAACAGTTTTTAACACTATCTTTTATTTTTCAATGTCAGGTTATGTATCTTTCTGTACAAAACTGCGTCATAAGAATTATAATACAAATTTGGGATACCACATCCCCGATATACCTTTTTTCAAAATTTGCATTTAAACCTAACACCTACAAACCTTGAGAGCTGGTTGTCATAAAGAAATGAGGGACCTGGAGGTCATTAATAGTTACCTCGAGACCCAAGCTACGAAGTGTTTTAATCTTCTATACTCCCGGTATGCTTCCAAGATTTATGGAAAATGCCTGTCCATTTTGAAAGATGAAACACTGGCAGAGGATGCGACGCAGGAAATTTTTATGAAAATCTTCCTGAACTTGTCCAGATTTGAAGAAAAGGCGAAATTTTCCACCTGGATTTATTCGATCACTTACAATTTTTGCATCGATTATCTGAGGAGAAAAAACAAGCAGGACAATATCTTTTCGGATGATGAGATCGAAAAAGCTCCGGATATTCCAGACGACATACCTGATGAAGCATTGATTGAAATGGAAGTGAAGCAGCTTAAAAATGTGCTGGATAATATGCCTGTGGGTGACAAAGCAATCTTGTTAATGAAATACCAGGACGATATGTCCATCAAAGAAATAGCCGACGTACTGGAAAAATCGGAGAGCGCGGTAAAAATGAAAATCAAAAGAGCAAAAGAAAAGGCACAAAAACTCAAAGAAGAACTATTTACCCAAAACTAGGCAATCCATGCAAATAAACAATTTTAAAAAACTACAAGAGGAGGAGGAAAAAATTTATATAGAACGTCATGAAGAAAGGGTGCGCACGGGTTTACTGAGTTCACTCGGAGTTTTTCGATTTGTAGGGCAAGTCGTAGATATGTATTTGCCCAAAGTATTTGATTTACTGGTATTGGCAATGGGCGGACGCTCTCAGGAACCCCCTCCTCGAACCAGGACTACTCCGCCGTCACAAGCACCTGACAGAACCGAAGGCAATCGAGGACCTGGTGGCCCTAGCCAGGATGATGTTGCACACAGATAAAAACCAACTATAAAGTACAGCAAAAACACCTAAAATGGAATTCAACGTGTTAGAAATTGTCAAAGAAATGCTGCTCAGCTTCGCAGCAGTGGTACCCAATTTTTTCCTGGCGCTTATCGTCTTTATCATTGGGTGGATTGTATCCAAACTGGTTTCAAAATTTGTACGCAGACTTCTAAAGACGGTCGGAGCGGATAAACTGGCAGAACGTCTTAATGAAATCGAGATCATTCACAAGTCCAATCTCAAAATCGTACCGAGCATTTTGCTTTCCAAAATCTTGTATTACATCCTGTTGTTCATTTTCATTTTTGCGGCAACGGATGTACTGGGCATGGAAGCTGTATCCCGACTTATGGGCGACTTGCTGAATTACCTTCCGAATCTGATCTCGGCATTTTTGGTGCTGATCATCGGTATTTTTCTGGCGGATTTTATCAAAAACATCGTGCTTACCACCTGCAATTCACTGGGTATTCCCGCAGCAAATGTGATTGCGAACATCGTATTCTATTTCATTTTCCTGAACGTGGTGATGATCACGCTTTCTCAGGCAAAAATTGACACCGATTTTATTCAGGATAATCTTTCGATCATCCTTGCGGGCGTCGTGCTGGCCTTTGCCATCGGTTATGGCTTTGCTTCCCGGCAACTCGTGGCTAATTTCCTTTCTTCGCTTTATAATAAAGACAAAATTAAAGTCGGTGATATCATTGGGATCGAGGGTGTGAAAGGTGAAGTGACCGAGATTGACAGTGCTTCATTTACTATTAAAGTGGAAGACCGCAAGGTGGTGATACCGCTAAGCAAGCTGTCCTCAGAAAATATAGAAATTTATAAAACAAAAACACCCGAACCCCCGGCTACCCCGGAATAAGAAAATAGCGGTTTTCCCAAACAAATCGCCCATACTTACTATTACGATAAAAAAACCGAAACAAGATGAACAAAAACTACTTCATTTTACCCTTTGCTTTGTTATTGGCTTTTTCTACCGTAACGGCTCAAGATACTCAGGAAGCTGAAGCGCCGCAGGAAGGCTGGGAAACCGGCGCCGGCATGGGGCTGGACTTCGCACAATTATTCCAGTTGAATCCGCGACAGGGAGCGGGGCAAAACCGCATCGGACTGGGCGGTGCGATCAATTTTTTTGCCAATTATAAGAAAGACCGCGTGGCATGGGATAACCTTACGAACTGGCAATTTGGGCTGCAACGTCTTGGTTCAGGCGTGATTGCTCAGGGTACAACCGAAAAAATTCCCTTTCAAAAAGCAATTGATGAATTAAGGCTTAACTCAAAGGCGGGTTACAAAACCGGTGAGAATTCCAAGTTTTTTTACGCGGCTAACCTTTCTTTCCTAAGTCAGTTGGTGCCTACTTACACCGATCCGAGTTTGCCAGGCAACTTCCCCAGCGAAATAAGCGATACCAGCGCGCTGCTCGCTAAATTTTTCTCCCCGGCAACCATAACGATCTCCGCGGGAATTGATTTCAAGCCCACCGATAACATTTCCATTTATTACTCACCACTGGGTGGTAAGTTTAATATTGTGGCAAACGACGAGATCGCTGCTACCGGCGTGCATGGTAACCCCGTAGATAAAGATCCTCAGGGCAATATAATTGGTTTTGATAATGTGTTTGCCCAGTTAGGCTCGCTGGTAAGACTGAATTATGCCGATAAATTTATGGAAGATCGCCTGGCTTTTACTTCATCGGCTATCTTGTATTCCAATTATTTGCAAAATCCTGAGAATATTGACATTGACTGGACCAATGAACTGGCGCTTACTGTGATCAAAAATCTGCAATTATCTGCAACGCTGAATATTTTTTATGATGACAATGTGCTGGTGCAAATTACCGATTATGATGCACCCAATGGCGTAAGAGGGCTTGGCAAGCGCGTGAGCCTGACGCAGCAGTTGTTGTTAAAATATAGTGTGGTATTCTAGTCCTGGATTATTCACAATCTTATGATCATTAAAAAGAGTTTGTTTTGGAAAGGAGCAAACTCTTTTGTATTTAAACTTCTCTTTTTCAGAGAAAAGAATTACCTTTGCAGCCGCTTTTTTTATTAACAACTTATATGTCTGATTAAATGAGAAATTACGAAGTAACGTTCATCGTAGACCCAGTGCTGTCGGGCGATGAAATTAAAGCGACAGCTCAGACGTATGTCGATTTGCTCAAGAACGATAGTTGCAATATCGTACATGTGGATGAGATGGGATTGAAGCAGTTGGCTTATCCTATCAATAAGCGTCAATCAGGTGTTTACTATTGTATTGAATTTGAAGCACCGGATGGCAACTTTATGGGTAACCTGGAACTTTCCCTGCGTCGCGACGAGCGCATCATGCGCTTCCTGACGGTTACGCTAGACAAGTATGGCGTAAAATACAACGACGACAAACGCAAAGGTTTGATCGGTAAGAAGAAACAGGACGACAAGAAGCAAGATGCCGAACCCTCTAAAGAAAAAGAAGCAAAGCCCGCCCCCGCCGCAAAACCTGCTGTGGTGAAGGCTGAAGTAAAAAAAGAGGAAGAGGAGTAATCCATTGGTTAACTCAAAAAGTAAAACATCATGGCTACGAGCAGAGATGATATCAAATTTCTAAGCAATCCTAATATCGGTCAGAAGCGCAAGAAATATTGCCGCTTCCGCAAATACGGTATCAAGTATATCGATTACAAAGACCCTGATTTTCTGTTGCAGTTTATCAACGAGCAGGGCAAAATTTTGCCGCGCCGCATTACTGGCAATTCGCTGAAGTACCAGCGCAAAGTGGCTACCGCGATCAAGCGTGCACGTCACCTGTCATTGTTGCCTTATGTGGCTGACTTGTTGAAGTAATCTTTTAACTTTTTAAATTTCTGAAGCGATGGAAATCATTCTTTTAAAAGATATAGAGAAAGTTGGCGAAAAACATACCATCGTATCCGTTAAAGATGGCTATGGTCGCAACTATTTGATTCCGCAGGGTTTGGCTTTGGTAGCAAACAAAACAAACCGCGACAGACTGGACGAACTCAAGCGCAAAGAAGCTGAGGTAGAAGCAAAAGAAATTGCTCAGCATCAGGCTATTGCGGATAAAGTGAAAGACATTACATTAAAGATCGGCGCTAAGGCCGGTCAGAGTGGTAAATTATTTGGTAGCGTAACCAGTATCCAGCTTGCGGCGGCCCTCAAAGATCAGGCGGGTGTCGAAATCGACCGTAAGAAAATCCTCATCGACGAGGAAATCAAGGAATTGGGTACCTACACCGCAGTGCTCGACTTGCACAAAAAAGTGGATGCTAAAGTACAATTTGAAGTAGTATCCGAATAAACAAGCCACAAAACGAAAAATAAGCGTCTTTTCTGCCCCGCAGTTAAGGCGCTTTTTTTATTTTCCAAATGAGTCCTCCTACCCTCTACCCTCCACTCTTTCAAAACCTGCACAAGTGCCCGTTCTCTTTTAGCCATTTTTCCTGCTCGCGGTAGTTGGGCATAGCTTCGGCAACTAGTTTCCAGAAACGCGGCGAGTGGTTGTGCTCCACCAGGTGCGCCAACTCGTGAACGATCACATAATCCCGGACGATAGCGGGCGCAAACAGCAGCCGGGTGGAAAGATTGATATTGCCTTTGCTGGAGCAGCTTCCCCAGTTCGATTGATTGTACTTGAGTGCGATTTTATTAAATTTTTTGCGAAAGAATTGCACATTCAGCTCGTGTACTCGGGCGGAAATTTCTGGTAGGAAATCCTTGGCGACCAGTCGGCTAAGCAATCGCGCGATGGTATTGGCATCACCGTTGTTTTCGCTCATGTTTAAATAGATAGTCTTGTTTTTTAGCTTGCCGCTGCTGGAATTTTTATCTGAGTAGCCAATTTGCAAAATATAGCTCCGCTCTCCCACTTGCAACACATCACCGCTTTCATAAACTTTAGTTTCAAATCGCACCAGGATATCGGGGTGCGTCAGCGACTTTTTTTCCAGCCAGTTTTTAAACCACGCTATTTGTTTTTGTTGAGTTTCCAATGGCATTAATATTGGTAGCCGCAAAATAACTGCTTCTTTTCCTACCGAAGCCCGCACACTCCTGCGTCGCTCCCGGATGATCCGGGCCGGAATGCGTTGTCCTCTGATTTCCAGTTGGAAATGTTCTTCGATCTGCTTCATGATAAAAACAAAGGTGTCACTTTTTCAACAAAAATGACACCTCCGATGATTGAAAATCTATAAATGGTCAATAAATTTTAGCCGTTCTTTTTTGCAAAATCCTTCATCACATCCACGAGTACCTGCACACTTTCCTTTGGCATAGCATTATATATAGATGCACGGAACCCCCCGACTGAGCGGTGTCCTTTTAAGCCATCGCAGCCCGCCGCTTCGCAAGCTTGCAAGAAAGGCTTTTCCTGCTCTGGTTTTTCCATCACAAAAGTAGCATTCATCAGCGAGCGGTCTTCCTTGGCAGTAGTACCCCTGAACAACGGATTGGCATCAATCTCATTGTACAGCATTTTAGCCTTTTCTTCATTATGTTTTGCAATTGCCGAAAGCCCGCCCAGGGCATTAAGCCAGCGCAGAGTCAGCATAGTCACATAAATCGGGAATACCGGAGGTGTATTATATAAGGAATCACCTTCAATATGTGTGCGGTAATCCAGCATTGAAGGCAGTGTACGATTGACTTTGCCCACCAGATCCTTGCGCACGATCACCAGCGTCACACCTGCCGGGCCCAGGTTTTTCTGAGCACCTGCATAGATCAAGCCAAAACGTTCCATCTCGACCGGGCGGCTGAGCATATCCGAGGACATATCACATACCAGCGGCACATTCGTTTCGGGCGTCGAATGAAACTGCGTACCATATATAGTATTGTTGCTAGTGAAATGCAGGTACCTGGCATTGGCCGGAACCGTATAATCCTTTGGGATTAAGGTATAATTTTGCGCCTTAGAAGATGCAATTACCTCCACATTGCCAAAAAGCTTGGCTTCTTTGATCGCCTTGCTCGACCAGGAGCCGGTATCCAGATAGGCTGCCGTTTCGTTTTCATTCAACAGGTTCATTGGCGCCATGAAAAACTGTGTACTTGCGCCACCGGTCAGAAACAAAACCGCATAATCAGGGCTTAGATTGAGCAAAGACCTTGTAAGTTGCTCTGCTTCGCCGATGATCGCTTCAAAGGCAGTACTGCGGTGAGATATTTCCAAAACAGATAGACCGGAACCATTCAAATCTACAGCACCTTGGGCCGCTTGTTCCATGACCGCTTGGGGTAGTATCGCCGGACCCGCGCTAAAATTGTGCTTCTTCATTTTTTTAGGGATTGGTTTATAAATACTTTCCAAAATGTGGTTTATTTCTTTGAAAAATTCGCACAAAAATAAATCATTTCTTTACAGCATACCATTTTCAAGCGTTTTCTACTGTTAAATATGGGTAAAAAAGTGAGTGCAAAATTTTTTCAAAAAAATATTCAAAAAGACTTGCCATATATCAATTCAGATTATACATTTGCATCCGCTTTCCGAAAGGGACAAGCAAACAAAGATTTGAAAAGCAGAAAGGGCAGTTTTAAGGAGAAAAAAATCTCAAAAAAAACTTCCAAAAAAGTTTGGCTAGGAATGAAACTGATATTATCTTTGCAGTCCCTTCGGGAGAGAGGCACGGAAGCGTGTTTGGGAAGGGC
>CAZGAU010000227.1:0-6938 GCA_964523725.1 uncultured Saprospiraceae bacterium | reverse complement strand
TGCGCGAAGCCATTGATAAAAACCTCGCCAACAACGCAAATGATGCCGAACGCAATGCGCTACAAGCCTTGCGTGGCAATGGTGACCCCAGCGGTGGCGACTTTCTATACGGCAGCATCTACGAGACCCCCAATGAGCGTGAAAATGTAGTGGATTTGCAGCATAAATTTCTGTTTCTGCTCAACGTACTCCAAAGTGCCGATGCCCGTCCTACGCCTCAGGCGATGCAGGGAGTAGTGAAATTGCAGGAGACTTTGGCCGTATTGGAAAAAAGATTCGTAAAGCTTAAATAGGAACATCCGGCGTCAAGACAATTTTTATTCTATACAGTTTTGAGTTATCCTGAACTCCGTTCGGATGCTATTATTTACAGCATTTGGGGAGTTGGGGATAACTCTTTTTGTTTAGCACCGTAAAGTAACCGTTTTAAAGATTCTTTACCCCTGTTTGTAAACCATAAATGACATTTCTCCCGTCAATTCTACCCTTTTTAACCCGAAAAAAGTATATTTGAAACAAACTCCTCAATAAGACGCCCTCTTTATTCAGACATTCCTATGGACAGCGTACCATGTAAATGCTTATTGTATCATTTTCGAAAACAAAACTCTATGAAACGACTTACCATTCTAATAGTGGCCATTTTATTTCTGGGGAATGCCAGCCTCCTGGCACAGAATCAAATTGCCCACATCAATGTTCAACAATTATTAAGTGAAATGCCAGAGATGAAAGCGGCTCAAGCAGAACTAAAAAAGATAGAAGAGACCTATAAGGCTGATTTGCAAAATTCTTTTCAGGAATTTCAAAACAAAGCAAAGCAATACGAAAACGAAGCGCCCGGCAAAACCCAGGAAGAGAACGAAAAAAGAGCAATAGAACTTCAGAATATTGAAATAAGACTGGGCGATGCACAACAAACGGCTTCTCAGGAATTGCAAAAGAAACAGGCAGAGCTTTATCAACCGATTCTCAAAAAAGCCAATGATGCCGTTCAACGCGTAGCTCGGGCGCAGGGTATTTTGTATGTACTGGATTCCTCGCCAGGGACTGGTATTATTTTAGCAGATGGCAAGGATTTACTCGCCGATGTAAAAAAAGCACTCGGATTTTAACTTCCAATAATAAAAAAATGAAAGCAATTAATGAAGACCCTTTTGCGGGATCAGAAATAACAACCATTTTAGTTGTATCTGACATGGCAGCTTCCAAATCCTTTTATCTGGACGTACTAGGAGCATCGATATTTCGAGAATACGGTGGTGATTCGACCGTCTTAAAGTTTTTAAATCACTGGATACTCCTGGTCACTGCCGGAGGCCCCACGGAGGATAAACCGGATACACATTTCCAACCGCCTGCAAATAAAAATTTAATAAGTCATTCCTTTACCATCCGTGTGGAGGATTGCCATAAGTCATATGAAATTTTAAAGGAAAGAGGCGCTTCTTTTATTACGCCCCCGGTGCGTCGCGGCGCCGAAACAAGATGTTTCTTTCACGACCCGGATGGTCATTTATTTGAGATCAGCGCGTATAAAGAACAGTAAAAATGAATTAACCTCCCCGGAAAAACGGCAAGTGCCGCATATTTCCCGGGAAGGCAATTCTCTTCTTTCACATTTTTACTTTCATATTTGCATCAATGCTCGTCCACGCACTTTCGGAAGTATTCATCAAAGCTTTTTTCATAAGCCACCCAGCAACCTTCGTCGGCGCGATCGACATGACTAATGTTTTTCTCCGTGAAATGCGTCCAGCCATTGCCGAGATTAAACTTCTCCACATTCATAACCACCTCGTAAGCGCCAGGAGGCACTCTGGGTAAGTAAACTCCTTCGTACGTTTCGTCTTTGACCGTTTTCCAACTGCCGGGTACTCTGGTACCATCCGCAGCCAGATAACTTAGCTTCACGCGAATGTTCTTGATCTTGAACTTGTTTTTCACAAGGATGTCGCGATGCACAAAATCTTTTGTACCGCATTCCTTGATCGTGTAATCAGTGGTGTACCCCATCTTGGCCAGACTGTTATCTTTCAGGTAATTGATCGTATAACCAATCGGTACGCCGGGATTGTCACGACTGTAGGCAGCGTTTTTGCCGGTAAGGATGGCTTTCAGCGAACCCGGACCTTTGGCATTTACCGCCTCTGAGGCTACTTCGGCGTTGCCTCCGATGGTGATTACAGTAATGGTCGAACTCTGCAATATCTCATCAAACTCCGAATTGACCGTAGAGCTCACATTGGCGCCACCGGCGTATTCCAGTACGGCGTTTAGATCAATGGACTTGGAAACATTCGTCGTTTCCAGGCGAAACATGACAATTCTACCGTATGCGACGGAACTGATGTAGGCTGGCGGGTTATTTTCATCGAATGCAGAGCGCACACTGCCGATTGTGACGTTCGAACCGAAGACTTCGGCGGGCGAGGCGGGGGTATTCATCGTCACGGTGTAAAATACCTGTTTGAAAACCATTACCGCGACTTGCTTTTGGGTGCTGGAAGCGTACGATAATTGGGATGCAACGGAGCTGGAAGCCCATTCTACATTCAATCCGACATCCATAGCCAGCTGTTGGGAAGCATACGAAACCGAGGTCTCATAATCCGACAGCGAGGGGTTGGTGTAACCTTCCTGATAGGCATTGGCGTTCCACCATTCCAGGGCATCATCAATGCTGGTTTGCACATTCGAGTTATTGGGTTTTTCTACTTTGATCGTACCGTTGGATCGCATGCCCGGCAAATCAATTCGCAGCGTCATGGGTGCTCTTTCCAGTGTAATGGGTATGGGCGTACCCTTGAGCATCTCGCCATTGGCGTACACCAGCGCACCCGGCCAGATAATACCGTTGGTAGGACGCAGGATCGAGACGCCATCGAAGTTTTTTTCCAGAGAATATTCAATCTCCTCGCAGGTTTCCACTTTCCCTTTTACAGGTCCGGAAGAGGTACTTTTACGGGAGTTTTCCTTCCGCTCAGAAGCGGCGCCCTTGGTATCCTGTACATTTAGCAGGGTGTTGGCATCATAGTCGAGACCTTTGATCAAACCATTGATATCATCGTAATCGGGATTCTTAATAGTAGCGTTTTCATCTTTACTGCAACTGGTGCAGGCAAAAAAAAGCGCGTTTACAAGCAACATGCTCATCAGGAATTTGGCAGTGATTTTTAATTGGGTCATAGTGGTTGAAATTATTTTAATAATGTTTCAAAACTAGACCAAATCCGCCCTGGAAGCCAATTTCAGGCGTGGACAAAGCGTGGACATGCCGATTTTTTATTAGTTTTAGACCATCAGGTGCCGGTATTAACCGCAACGCCTCATAATTCCTAAAACTCAACTATTGATCCTGTGAAAAAACTCATTCTCTTTACGGGCTTTTCCCTTAGCATTGTTATTACTTCTTTTGCACAAAACCAGCCGGAAATTGATAGCCTGATCAAAGTCAACAAAAACCTGCCAGAAAACCAGGAAAAAGCCAAAAACATCCGGCGACTGCACGAATTGACCATGTTTACCGACCCCGAATTAGCCAGAGGCTATGCCAAGGAAGCTTTTGAGATTTCCCAAAAAATCGGTGATGCCAAAGGCATTGGTACAGGTTATATGCAAATTGGCAATTATTTTATCAACCGCAACGAAGATGACTCGGCGGCTTATTATTTAAACAAAGCGCTCGAAAAATACAATGAAACCAACTCCATTCGCGGGCAAATCTTTGTCAATCATTCCCTCGCGGACATCCAGCGAACCCGGGGAAACTTCGACAGCGCCATTGCCATCGTAAATCGAACCATCTATTTGTACGAAAACAGCGACCGGGAACAAACTGATCTTGGCAATTTCAATCTAATCGGCGCAGAGTACCAAACTTTGGGCGCTATTTACATGGATAAAGGCAGTTATCGTATCGCATTGCAGGAAACGCTGAAGGCGGTTCGCTTTTTTGAAGAGATAGATGACCAATTGCGCCTCGCAGATGCCCTCAAGCAGCTCGGAGATATCGAATATGCCTTGAAAGATTATGAATCTTCCCTGAAATATTGCGAACGCGCTTTCCAGATATATAAGGATTTTGACGATAAAGTCTATCAGACCTACGCGGCAAACACCGCCGGACTTGCAGCAGCAGCGCTGGGCGATCTTGCTTTGGCAAGCGATTATCAAAACCAGGCCATTGCGCTCGCACGGGAAATGAGTGTAAAGTCGGCTCTATCTGCTTCGCTGAAAGACCTGGGCAGAATCTACATCGAACAAGAAAATTATAGTAAAGCCAAAACGGTGCTCAACGAAGCCCTGCAAATCGCGCGGGAAATTAACGTCAAGTTGGATATTACCTCTGCCTTAACCGAGCTGGCGGTCGTGGATGTAGTCACCAATACCCCTGATCAGGCACTTGCCAAACTGAATGAAGTCATTCGCATTGCCGAACCCATTGGCGCCAAAGGCGTGTTAAGCACCGCTTTCAAGATGCGTTCCGAGGTGTATGAAACGCTGAATAATCGGGAAGCGGCGCTCCTCGATTTCAAACAGTTTCATGTGCTAAACGACAGCATTTATAATACCACCAAGAGTCAGCAAATCGGAGAATTAAAAACCATTTACGAAACCAAAAAAAAGGAACAGGCAATCGAAGCCCTGAACCAGGAGGTAAAAATCAGCAACCTTCGCAAAGGCATCTACGCCGGGGGGATGTTTACATTCATTGCCGTTTCCGGCTTGCTTTGGTTTGGATTCAGTCAGCGCATCAAGCGCAACCGTATCGAGCGGGAAGCACGGGAAGCCATGTACCAGCAGGAATTGGAATTTAAACAAAAGGAACTTACTTCGCAGACCTTACACCTGGTGCAAAAAAACCTGTTCCTGGAAAATCTGCGGGAAAACCTTGAAGTGGTGCAGCAATCACCCGATGCTTTTCACGTAGAATCCAGCCGTGTACTCACATCCCTCAAGACCGAAGTCGCACTCGACCAGGATTGGGAAACATTCAAGTCCTATTTTGTAGAAGTGCACAACGATTTTGACCAAAAGCTAATCCGTGTTTATCCCGAAATCACCGAGAACGAACTGCGCCTGGCTTATTTTGTACGCATGAAGCTCAGCACTCGCGAGATCGCCGCCATGCTCCACGTACAACCCGAAAGCGTGCGCAAATCTCGCTACCGCCTGAAAAAAAAGCTCGATCTTGGCAAGGATGATGACCTGTATTCTTTCCTGGCAGGCTTGTAGAAAGTAAAAAACGCCATTTTTAAAACGCAAAGGCAAGGTTACAACCAAAAAAATGAAGTATGCAGCATAAAAGGTGTAGTACGCAACCGCATTTCTTACACTTCATTGAATAAAGACGCCATATAGATTGTTAAAGCCTGTATTTTAATGTAAATTGAGCATATTTCAAACCAAAAACACACACCTATGCCAACCGTAATCGTTCGCCACAAAGTAGGAGATTTTGCCACCTGGATCAAAGGACACCAGGAAAGGGTAGAATTATTCAAGCCATTCTCTTCGGGTTTTCAAACTTTTCAGGATGGGAACGACCCCAATTCCGTGATACTGGCTATTGACGTAAATGACATGGACAAAATGCAGGCGGTCATGAGGGATCCCAAAAATGATGACGTAAAAGCAAAGCATACGGTGATAGAACCGATCATTGTTTCCATGCCGGTAAAAGTATAATTACTTTTTTTGCTCATTTCTTATCCGCCGTGTCCTGAGGAGGCACGGCGCAACACTCCATCTCTCCATTATCCTGTCAATTCCCTCTGCCAGAACAGCTAAATAAGACATTATAGTCGTGTATATCCCACCTGCGGCTTTAGAAATGCCTATCTTAAAACAAAGATCACCAGATTTATCATCACAGGAGAGTCCTACCACGCAAAAAACATTACTTTTTAAAACAAAATCGCGAGATTTAAAACAAAAAACACCGTTTTTAACGCGAAATTCTTGAATTTGACGTGAAATACCACAATTTGACGCAAAAAACGCCGTTTTTAACACAAAATCCATCCATTTAGCGTTACAGGTAGCATATTTCATACAAAAAACGCTCGTTTTAATACAAAATCGACATATTTTGCGCCACAAATGGCAGTTATGATATAAAAATCGACCCGTTTAATACAAAAATGACCGGTTTTATTATTTCTATGGGCTGAAGCAATATCATTTCCTTGAAATAATATTTGTGGCGGCTGGCAGGCAAATCGAACTCCTCCGTCGAACAGCGATTTGCCTAGCGTTTTTTGGCTACTTTTTTTGGCGATGAAAAAAAGTAGTAAAAGCTTAAGCTCAAATACATCAAACCGGGCTTATAAAAAACCTACATCAAGCACCAGCACACCTTTATTACAAAATCAAAAATAATCTTACATCATTTGCTTAAAACTATTGCACATATAAACCATTTCCTGTAATTTTAGCAGCACAACTACAAGGGCTATTACATCCAATCAAATCAGCGAGTAAACAGAGCAAACCTTATTAAGGCAACAAGGCAGTAAATAACCCGCAAATAAGCACATTCGGCAACGAATGTTAAATTATTTGTTCATTATAAATTCATAATTTCAATGAAAAACTTTACTGTTCGTATTGTCATGCCGACCAATGTCGGAGAATTGCTCAAGCTGGCCAACCGGGTGTACCAAAAACACCTGGCAGATGGAAGCAGCAGTCCCTTGTATGCGCTGGAAGATTACAAATGGGACGAGATCGGTCCCAACCTGGCGCCCGCCGCCGCCAAACACGAAGAAGCCGAAGAGCTTTCGCGCCGCGCAGAGATCGCCTACCGCGAGCGCGACCGCCTCATGGGCGACGTACCCGGCATCATGCGCGTTACCCGCGACCTCTTGAAAGCTATTTTCAAGAAATCGGTCAAAAAATTAGGCGAGTGGGGCTTTGAAGTCAACGATTCGCCC
>CAZGAU010000226.1:0-7012 GCA_964523725.1 uncultured Saprospiraceae bacterium | reverse complement strand
TGCTCGCTTTTACTCGATTCCACCACTTTGTAAATAAACTCCATACCCCGCACGCCATCCTCGATGCCCGGAAAATCGGTGTACACCGGATCGGGCTCCTTGCCATCCAATCTGGCTTGAATACATTGAGCAAAATTGCGGTACAAATTGGCGAAAGCTTCCAGATATCCCTCGGGATGCCCCGCGGGAACGCGCGTATGTGCCTGGGTTTCCGGGTAAAGATTGCCTACGCCGGTGCGGTACATCTGGGTAGGCTTGTCGAGCCACTTTACCCAAAGCGTATTTGGCTCCATTTGTCGCCATTCCAGTCCACCTTTTTCACCGTAAACATAAATTTTTATATTGTTTTCTTCGCCTGCGGAGATTTGGCTGGCGTGCAATACGCCTTTTGCGCCATTATTAAAGCGTAAGAGCACGTTTCCATCGTCGTCGAGCAGGCGCCCGGGCACAAAGGTGCTCAGGTCGGCGCACATTTCGGTGATGTGCAGTCCGGTGATGTACTCCGCGAGATTTTCCGCGTGGGTACCAATATCGCCCATGGCGCCCGCAATCCCCGAACGCTTGGGATCGGTGCGCCAGGAGGCTTGTTTTTGTTCGGAATCTTCGATCTTTTGTGAAAGCCAGCCTTGCGGATATTCTACGACGACCTTGCGAATCTTACCCAGTTCGCCATTTTTAATCATCATGCGCGCCTGCTTCACCATCGGGTAGCCGGTGTAAGTATGCGTCAGCCCAAACAATAACCCAGATTTTTCAACCACTTTTTTCAGCTCCTGTGCTTCTTCCAGATCGAAACACAAAGGTTTGTCGCACATTACATGGAAGCCATTTTCCAAAGCCAGTTTCGCGGGTCCAAAGTGTACATGATTGGGTGTCACAATTGAAATAAAGTCCATGCGCTGATTTTCAGGAAGTGCCTTTTCCTTGAGGATCATCTCTTCATAATTGCCATACACACGGTCAGGGTTTAAATATAAAGCCTCGCCGGAAGCCTTGGATTTAGCGGGGTCGCTGCTGAAAGCGCCGCAAACCAGTTCGATTTCACCATCCAGATTGGCCGCCATGCGATGCACAGCGCCGATAAACGCGCCAATACCGCCGCCGACCATGCCCATTTTAATTTTTCGTTTCATTCAGATTGGATTTTATCCGAGGGAATCCCTTCGGGAGGTGTTCAAAAAACAAAGTAAATAATTGCTCCGAACAATATTAGCGTTTTTCAAAAAGTTGACCAAGTTTTTTAAAGCTCTTGCGCCAAAGAACCAAATATTTTATCAAAATAACTATTTTGAGCGCTCATGCTCAATTGATTTTCAATGCTTACAAATTCGCTTTACGTGCTGGCGATGCTTTGCCTCATCGTCGTACTCTCCGAATGGCTGGTACGCAGCACTTTTCTTCGGCATTTCGGCACCGCCTTGCTGGTGATCCTGGTTACGGCAATCGTCGCCAACATTGGCATTTTGCCCGCCGGTTCTACGCCCGAGCGTCCCGTGCCGGCGTATGAGGGTGTTTTTGCATATCTTGCCCCTATTTCTATTTTTTGGCTGCTGTTGCGGGTCAATCTGCGGGAAATTCTGAAAGCCGGTCTGCCTATGATCATTCTTTTTATCATCGGTTCGCTGGGTACCACCTTTGGCATCGTGATTGGCATGTGGCTGGTGAATGGTTCTGAAAACATCGGGGCATTGTTTCCGGCGATCGGGGGCATGTTTGTAGGTACCTACACCGGCGGAAGCGTGAATTTTAATGCAGTGGCGCTGCATTACAATGTGGTGCAGGAAGGCGTTTTGTACGGCGGCTCGGTGGTGGTGGACAACATCATCACCACCGTCTGGATGATCACCACCCTGGCCATGCCGCGCGTGCTGGCGCCTTTCTGGCGAAAAATAAAAACGACGCAGGTCGAAAACAACGGGCCACTCACCGGCATCGCTGAAGATACCGAGCACATACATCCATTGGATTTGGGGCTTGTGCTGGCGCTGGGCATCGGATCCTTGTTTGTGTCCAATTTCCTGGCGGAATGGAGCGCCGCACAGGGTTTTCCGGTTCCTTCCATCCTCATTATTACGGTGATCGCCCTGGTGATTGCCCAGTTACCATTTGCAAAGCAGCTGCGCGGGGCGCAAACGCTGGGTATTTTCTCGGTGTACCTGTTTCTGGCGGTGATCGGCGCTTTCTGCGATGTGCAGGCGCTACAAAACCTGGGCACGCTCGGGCTCGTGCTGTTCGGCATGGCGATGACGGCGGTAATTTTTCACGGATTCGTCATTTTTGGGGCAGCCCGCCTGATGAAACTCGACCTCGACGTGGCAGCGGTAGCCTCCCAGGCAAACGTAGGTGGTGGTACTTCGGCACTGGCGCTGGCACGTAGTCGCGGACGGCAGGATTTGGTACTTCCGGCTGTTTTGCTCGGTTCTTTCGGCAACGCCATCGGTACATTTTTGGGCTTTTGGGCAGCAGGGCAGTTGCTCCCCGGATTGGGATGATGCCAGAACGATCCTGAAAACCCCGTTTTCTTATCAAAATAGATCAACTGCAACGTTGCAATCGTCGATTTCAATGCTGCAAGAGGGTCATGCAATGCTGCAAGGGGGTATTTCCATGTTGCAAGAGGGTATTTCCACATTGAAATTGGTAATTTCTGCATTGCAAGAGGGGCTTGCAACGTTGCAATAGGGTATTTCCGCATTGAAATTGGTGATTTCTGCGTTGAAATTGGCAATTGCAGCGTTGAAATCGATCTATTCCATCAAAAAAGCTCGATCAATCGAATGGAATTAGCAGCGCTGACAATTGTATTGCTTTTTCAAATCTCGCATTTCCATTACATTTGTGCCATGCAATCCATTCAACAATTAAAAGAAGTACTCGTCCATACTATTCATTTCCTGCACGCGCAAGGTTGGGCGCCGGCTACCTCTTCGAATTATTCATTCCGGGAAAGCGGCGAGCAGAATTTTTACATTTCGGAAAGCGGCATCGATAAAGGTAAATTTTCCACAGAAAACTTTCTGCACGTCACACCCGAGGGGCAGCCGATCGAGGATGAACGCCGGCCTTCCGCAGAGACGGGTCTGCATTGCAGCATTTACAAGCTGTACCCCGAAGCGCATTGCATTTTGCACACGCATACGGTGTTGAACACCATCGTTTCGCAAGTGTTTTTACCACAAAAAGCGCTGTTTTTAGCCGATTACGAAATCCTGAAAGGCTTTTCCGGTGTGAAAACGCATCAGATAAATGTAAAAATTCCTATTTTTGAAAACACGCAGGACATTCCGGCGTTGGCAAAAGAAATGAAAACCTACGCCCAAAACGAGGAAATGCGGGCATTCCTGATTGCCGGGCACGGCATGTACACATGGGGCGCCACCATCGCAGAAGCAAAGCGCCACGTGGAAGTGGTCGAGTTTCTGTTGGAATGCGAATACCGGAAGTTGTTGCTGAGACGATGAGAGCACCATAACACATAGTACATTCACACCATAACACAACATAAAAAAATGGCTTTTTTAACAATTCCAGATCAAAATACTGTAATCCGCGATGCGGCGGAGATCAAGCAATTCCTGAACAAGCGCGGCGTAATCTACGAACAATGGGAAGCTTCCGTGCCTTTTGAGGATGATGCCGACCAGGATACGATTCTGAACGCTTATGCCCACAAACTCAAGCCTTACATGGAAGCCAACGGCTACCAGACCGCGGATGTGATCAATGTGACGCCCAATACGCCCAACCTGGAGGCTTTGCGCAATAAATTCCTGACCGAGCACATCCATACCGAGGATGAAGTGCGCTTCTTCGTGGACGGGGAGGGCATGTTCTGGTTCAATTTGGAGAAAGGCGAAGATGTATTCTGCGTGACCTGCGAAGCGGGCGATCTGATCTCCGTGCCAGCCAACACCAAACACTGGTTTGACCTGGGCCCCAAGAATAGAGTCAAGGCAATCCGCGTATTTATTGACCAGTCCGGCTGGGTGCCGCATTACACCGAAAGTGGCGTAGATGCCCAATATAATGGTCGGGTTCCTTTGTCATAACCATTTGGAGTAATGGAGTTTTGGAGTGATATTCACCATTCCAAAACTCCATTTTTCCAAGATTCCAACACTCCTTTAACCCATGATTAAATACATTCTCACCGACATCGAAGGCACGACGACGGATATTTTTTTCGTACACAAGGTTTTGTTTCCGTATGCTTACCAAAAACTGCCCGACTTCGTACGCTTGCATGCAGAGGAGCCGGAGGTCGCAGCCTGTATCCGCGAGACACAGCAAACGATCAAGGAAGAAAAGCAATTGGACGCCAATCTGAAACAAGTCATCGAAATGCTGCTGGAATGGATCAGTACCGACCGGAAACACCCGGCGCTGAAGAAGTTGCAGGGCATGATCTGGCGGGAAGGCTACGAAACCGGGGCTTTCACGGGGCACGTGTACCCAGATGTGCTGCCGCAATTGGAAAACTGGCGGATGCACGGTATTCGTATCGGTATTTATTCTTCGGGTTCGGTGGAAGCGCAGCGGTTGTTATTTAGTTACACCGAGTATGGCGATTTAAACCATTTATTCAATCATAATTTTGATACCGCCATCGGGCACAAGCGGGAAGTTGATTCTTATAAAAATATTGCCAATAAACTGAATTTAAGGCCAGAACAAATATTATTTCTTTCCGATGTAGAAGCTGAACTGGACGCAGCGCAGGAAGCCGGCATGCAAACCATACAGCTTGTACGCGAAGGCACAAAGGCCGGTGAGCAGCATAAAACAGTGAGTGATTTTACTGAAATAACGTTTTAACAATCAGGGATTAGCCAATTGCTGCAAACGCTTCACTTTTTTCAATCCCTCTCGAATGATGCGGATCATTTTGAAAGTCGGTACGTAAGCTGCGCCCAGCCGTCGGTTGGCTCTGGCAATTTTTTCGATCAGCATCCAATGCTTCAAGATTTCCAGCAAAGCGCCGGGGTAGGTCATTTTCTCCGGATCGTAGATGTGCGTGGGTTCGGAGCACACACCGTTGATTTCCAGGATGGTCATATTTTTACCTTGTTTTAATTCGTCCCAGCTATCGCATTTGATATCGAAACGACCATAATTAAATCCCCGAATCTGGTCAGCGATTTTATCAAATGTAGCTTCCAATTCATTGTCAATCAGATGATTGCCACTAATAAAGCGCGTGCCTTTGGAATGATTGCCGATGACGCCGAGTGAAACTTGTTCGCCCGCCGCCGGTACGGTTGGTAGCAAATGTGCATGCGTATCCTGCAAGCGCTCCAATTGCAGCAGTGCGCGCGGATTTTGTGCTACGAGTTCTAAAACGCTGGAACGCCCGTCACCAGTAACGCTGAGAAACTCCTTGAGTGTTACCGAAGTAATTTTGCCCTTGCTTTCGCCGGAAAAACGGTGGTAGAGCACGCCAAATTCACCCGCCCGCCAGACAAATTCCTGGATGATAAAATCGGTTTTGTATTTTTCAAGATAAGCTTGCAGCTCGTTCGCTGAATCGATTTTTTTCACCAGAAATCCCCGGAAACCCAGGTCTGGCTTGGCAATCAACGGGAATTCAATCCCAGCTTGAGAAATTTTTTCTAAAACAGTTAAGAAATCATCCGTCTCTTTGGCGAAGGTCGTTTTCGGGCGATATTGCTCAGGAATTTTTAAGATCGTATCATATTTTGATTCAAAGCCAAAGCCGCCGGTGTAAATGCCTGGATTCGCCGTGGTGAAAAATGCCGGATGCCCGGAACGCAGCGCCAGCAAGGGCCCCCAGACGTACATCGGAAAATAGAACGCCTTGCCCGACCAGTATTCCCAGTTAAACCAGCGAATGCGCTCTGCTTTTTGCTTTAAATCTCCTGGTTTGGAAGAATGCCGAGTTTGAATTAGTGTTCCAATATTCCCACTTTCCATCTTTCCACTATTCAGTAATTCCAATCAAATTTTTATTCAACTCAATTTTTGCCTGCTTCAGTTCTTCGCGCAGCAAGTCGTGATACAGCATGGCTACGGTTTCCGGCGTTTTGATGATGCTCGTCACGCTGACCGTTTGTACAAAACCGCGATTCATGATGACGTCGTTCCAGGGGTCACCGTCGCCAGCTTTATGGTGAAAGTCAAGAATAGCTTCGAGGTTAAAGTTTTCCTGTTCTTTGAGCCAGTTGGCAAACCATTGTTCCCGCTTGGCGCGAATGGCTTCTTCGTATAAAGTTGCCGACGACCAGATGTGGAAACCGCTCGTATTCAGCAATTTAATATGTGCTTGCTGTTCGTCCCAGCGCAATTCGAACAGCTTGCCCTGATCATAAATGACCATGGTAAACGGTTCAATATCCTGGAAATCAAAGCGATCGAAAAAATCTTCGGCTTTGGCGAATTCGAAAAATTCCAGGGCCATGATGCCCCGGCTCAAGCGGTACGGCGGTTTGCGCGTGTGACGCTCGAAAGCGCCATTGAGTACGCATACCACTTTATCAGTATCCGACATCGCCACCCAGGTGCCGCCAGCTCCCCCGTCGCGCGGAAACACCAGTTGCACATCACCTTCTACAATGCTGATATTGCGCGGCGAACGCTCGGCCTGCTCATCGCGATTGGTGGTGAGTATAAATTCGTTTTTTCCTTTCGGGATATATGTTACTGTACACATTTTTTTACAATGTAAAATGTAAAATAGTAAATGTAAAACCGCAAAAGTGGTCCAACCTTTACATTTTATATTTAGCGTTTTACATTTTTCGGTTTAATAATAAACAATAATATCATCTTTTGCTTTCCTGTTCAAATCCGGCACCCGCACTTCATCCGCGGGATAACCCACTGGAATCAGAAGGAATGGTTTTTCATTCTCGGGGCGGCCGAGGATTTTTTGCAGAAAGTTCATCGGACTGGGCGTATGTGTCAGCGCTACCAAACCGGCGTTATGAATAGCCGCCAGCAGCATACCGCAAGCCAAGCCCACCGATTCATTTACATAATAACACTTCCGCTTTTC
>CAZGAU010000225.1:0-7063 GCA_964523725.1 uncultured Saprospiraceae bacterium | reverse complement strand
CTGCAAAGTGGCGAATTTACCGCTACTAAGAAGATGGTTGTAATTGAGTAATTGAAAGAAATTTTTAATAAATCTTCGAAGGGGCTGGAGGTAAACACCTCAGCCCCTTTTTTATAAAAAATAGCAGAACTCGCCAAATCTTATCATTTACGGTGTAAGAATTATTTAGTAATATCACCAAGACGTATAAATTTGTAATTTGCAGGATTAAGCTAAAGATTTCCAATTCAAGGATTCACTATGAAACAAGCACTACACTCTGCTCGTTTTCGCATGCAGACAAAGAAAGTTGTTTACATTACAATAGCCTGGACGCTCTTCTCTGTCTGTAAATTCCTCTACGAATGGACGGTATTGGTTAGTTATAACTATCCACAAGCGCAACTGGACGTGCCGGTTATGTTTCAGGCCAGTCTGATTGCGGGGCTTTTGGGAGGTATTGTTGGCGGTACTATGCTGGTTAACATGACCGAATACTGGTTGCGAAACAAACCTTATGGACTGGCGCTTTTATACATGTTGCTTACATATACTGTTGTTTCTCTGTTTGTTGTATATTTAACAAATTCTTATTTTTATAGCAAAAGATTTGGCGAATCATTCTTTTCTACAGAAGTACAAAATACTATCTTTCAATACTTTGGCACCTTCGATTATCTGAAAAATTTTATTACATGGCTTTTAGTTGTATTAATGACTATTATCGTTTTATTAATAAATGATAAATATGGCCCCGGCGTATTTCGCGACTTTCTTTTAGGTAAATATTTCCGGCCCAAGCGCGAGGAGCGTATATTTATGTTCCTCGATCTGCGCTCTTCCACCACAATTGCTGAAAAATTAGGCGAAGAACGTTTTTTTAATCTCCTGAAAGATATTTTTGAACACGTTACCCCGAGCATTATTTACGCCAAAGGGCAGATTTACCAATACGTTGGAGATGAGATCATTGTGAGCTGGAAGATGAACCAGGGGCTTGAAAATGCCAATTGCATCCGTTGTTTTTTTGATATACAAAGAGTGCTTTCGCAAAAAATGCCTTATTACGAAGAAAGATACAGTATTAAACCCGAATTCAAGGCGGGGCTGCATTACGGGCACGTAATGGCAGGCGAACTGGGCGTCGTGAAACGGGATATTGCTTTCTCCGGGGATGTACTAAATACAGCTTCCCGTATTCAAAATAAATGTAATGAAATGGGGGTCGATATTTTATTATCCCAATTCTTACTGGACAAACTCGCCTTGCCTCCGCATACCTTCGAGCCCAGGAAAATCGGGGATATGCTGCTGAAAGGCAAACAACAGCGCATGGTTCTTTATACCGTGTAATAAGAAGTAAATAACAAACAGTTTACTATCTGTTTTTATCGCAATCCTCGTGCGCGCAGGTTACGTACATAACGCGCGATGTTCTGTTCGTGTTGGGCATTGGTTTCCGCGAAAGCGTGCAAACCGGAATCATCACCGATAGCACAGAAGAAGATATAATCATGTTCCTCGGCGTTCAGCACCGCATCAATGCTGGAAATGCTTGACATCGTGATCGGGCCCGGCGGAATGCCTTTATACATATAAGTATTATAAGGCGAATCAAATTTTGTATGATAATTGGTTACCCGCTTGGTTTCAAAATCGCGCGTGGCGAATACTGCGGTCGGATCTGCCTGCAGTAACATATCCAACTTAATACGATTTAAATAAACGCCGGCGATCCTCGCTTTTTCTGAATTTTGATTGGTTTCTTTTTCCACGATCGAAGCCAGTGCATACACTTCGGCAGGCGTAAGTCCCAGTGCTTCCGCCTTTTGACGACGATTTTCCTTCGACCAGAAAGCATCATGCTCTTTGATCATCCGTTCCACAAATTGCTTTGGCGTAATATTCCAAAAAACTTCATATGTATTGGGGATGAACAGGCTCATCAGGTTATCGCGGTTGTAGCCGATGCTTTGCAAGTAGCTTTCGTCCCGCAGTAATGTGAGGATGTCCAGCGAATCGGGCTCGATGAAGCGCGATGCCTTGGCAGCCACATTCTCGACCATTCGTTCATTGGTGAGAATAATATCCACCGGCGACTGTGGACCGCCCCGCAAATGCCGGATCAAATGGATCATAGACCAGCCGGGCTTAATTTCGTAACGCCCGCTGCGCATGGGGTCGCGCTTGTAGTTCATGCGTTCGGCCAGCGTAGTGAAAATCTGCTCGTTTTTTACAAAACCGTTTTCTGTAAGCGAATCCAGCACCTGCTCGTAAGAAGAGCCGGTCGGGATTTCGACATAGTAATTATCGAGGTTGAGCGGGACTCCGCCGCCAAAAATTTTGCTGTACACAAAGATTCCAACGGCTACAATGAGCACCAGAATCATTGCCAATCCAAACCTAGTCGATGATTTCATTCAAAATAGTGTTATTGTGTAATAGTATTATGGTGTTTTTGTGTTTAAATTCTACTTAAAAATGCCGATTTGACCAAAATTATTATACAAATCAAAAAATCTTCCTTCATAAATCGCACTTCGTAAATCGTCCTTTAGTACTGTTCCCTTTCATTCGGGAAATCCCGGGATTTCACATCTTTTACATACTGCTCTACCGCTTCCTTTATTTCATCAAATAAATCGAGGTAACGACGCAGGAAACGCGGCTGAAAATCTTTGGTAATGCCCAGCATATCGTGCGTGACCAGCACTTGTCCGTCCGTATCGGGCCCCGCGCCAATGCCAATTGTCGGTATCCACAGGCTTTCGGAGACTTCCTTGGCCAGTTGCGCCGGAATTTTTTCCAAAACGATACCAAAACAACCCAATTCCTGCAAGAGTTGTGCATCCGCCATCAGTTTTTGGGCTTCTTCTTCCTCTTTGGCTCGCACGGTGTAGGTACCAAATTTGTAGATGGATTGCGGTGTCAAGCCCAAATGCCCCATTACCGGTACTCCGGCAGAAAGAATCCGCTTGATCGATTCAGCTACCTCTTCACCACCTTCGAGCTTCACCGCGTGCGCACCCGATTCTTTCATAATACGAATCGTGGATTCCAGTGCGATTTTGGAATTACCCTGGTAGGAACCGAACGGCAAATCCACAACAACCAATGCACGCTGCACCGCCCGCACCACCGAAGCGGCGTGATAGATCATTTGATCGAGGGTAATCGGCAGCGTGGTTTCGTGGCCCGCCATCACATTCGACGCCGAGTCACCAACTAAAATTACATCAATGCCCGCCGCATCCAGGATGCGTGCCATCGAGAAATCATAGCCCGTGAGCACCGAAATTTTCTCACCACTGGCTTTCATCGAATGCAGCACATGGGTGGTAATGCGTTTAACTTCTTTATTTACTGACATGGTTTTTCAAATTTTAAGGGTGAAATCTGAAATTTTGTAATGATTCATTTCCAAAACTTCAATTCTTTTTACAAGCCGCAAGATATTAAAACTCAAAGAAATTCTATTTCCTTGTCTTGTCCTTTTGGGTAAGAGACGGTCGCTTCCCAATTCCGGCTTCCGCTTTCCAACTTCCGGTTTCGTCGGCTCATTGCCATTCTTGTAAACCAGGCTTCCCGGAAATTTTTTACATTTGCCGAAATCCTTCGTTTCAATTTTTAAATAACAACTTTGGATGAAAAAAGGCTTTTGGTTTATACTGATAATGTTCGTTTCGGGCGCCTGTTCCACCGATTTTGAGCTGGAAGCGGATTGGCAAGACATTCCTGTAGTGTATGGGTTTTTGTCGATCCAGGATACGGCGCATTACATTCGGGTAGAAAAAGCCTTTCTGGAGCCGGGCGGCGATGCAAGCAAAATTGCCAAAATTGCAGATTCTTTATACTATGATGCCAACGTGCAGGTACAATTACAGCGTGTGAATACGGGGCAAACCTTTGACATGCAACGCGTGAACGGTGCGCTCGAAGGCTACCCGCGCGAGGATGGCACGTTCGCTACCGAACCCAATATTTTGTACAAAATTCGATCTTCGGAGATCAAATTGAAAGCAGGAGAGACGATTCGATTGATGATCAATCGCGGCGAAGATAAAGAGCCGGTCACCTCGGAAACCGTGGTGTTGAGCGAAATTGTACCCCGTGAGAGCAATCCATTTACGCCGGTGAATTTTGGCTACGAACGAAATGTCAGTTTTGCCTGGGATACAGATCCATCTGCACAGATATTCGATCTTCGGCTGGTGCTGCATTATTTTGAATCAACGCCCGGAAATCCGAATAATTTAACCAGAAAACAACTGAACTGGCCGCTGAACCCTGAGATTATCAGAGAAAATAACGGTTCCAACCGCGTTGATTATACCATTAAAGGCGAAGAGTTGTACAAATTCCTGCAAGCCAGTCTGATTCCTGTCAATGACCGCATTCGCCGGTTCGATTCGTTCGATGTGCAGATCACAGGGGCGGGGGAGGAATTGGTTGAGTTGTTGCGCATCATTAGAGCGAATTCTGGAATTACGAGCTCACAGGCGGTGCCGTTGTACTCCAATATTTCTGAAGGGCGAGGCATTTTTTCGTCGCGTTCTATGGCCGTCCGTTCCGGGCTTACGCTCAATTCTGCTTCGCTTGATTCCCTGAAAAATGGCATTTATACCCGCGGCTTGAATTTTCAATAAATTGATGTGCTAATGTGGCGATATGCTGACTTGCTAATGAAATACGCACTAAGATCATCAGCAAATTGGTATATCAGCAAATCGGCACTGCCGTTTTGTCACCTCTGCCTGTTTTTCCTGTCAGGCCTGCGTTTTTTTGTATCTTTTCGCTTTTAAAATGACAGATTGACCTTTCCCATTGCTCAAAAAGTGTCTTGGCACAAGCCTTGATGATAATAAAGTGTCAAATTTTTAATTTAAAAGACCAACAAAACAAATACTATATTATGGGTAAAATAATCGGAATTGACTTAGGAACAACCAACTCCTGTGTCGCTGTGATGGAAGGGAATGAGCCGGTGGTGATTCCGAACGACGAAGGTAGAAGAACGACGCCGTCGGTTGTTGCATTCATGGACAATGGCGAGCGCAAAATTGGTGATCCTGCCAAGCGTCAGGCAATTACGAATCCTACGCGCACTATTTTCTCGATCAAGCGCTTCATGGGACAACGCTTTGGCGAAGTGAAAATGGAAGCCGGGCGCGTACCTTATAAAGTGGTGAAAGGTGATAACGACACCGTACGTGTGGATATAGAAGGCCGCCAGTACACCGCGCAGGAAATTTCTGCGATGGTTCTGCAAAAGATGAAAAAAACCGCAGAAGATTTTCTGGGACAAGAAGTAACCGAAGCAGTTGTAACGGTGCCAGCGTATTTCAATGACTCGCAACGCCAGGCTACCAAAGAAGCCGGTGAAATTGCGGGTTTGACGATTCGCCGTATCATCAATGAGCCAACTGCTGCTGCTTTAGCCTATGGTTTGGACAAGCGTAATAAGGATGTAACCATCGCCGTGTTTGACTTGGGTGGTGGTACTTTTGATATTTCCATCCTCGAATTGGGCGATGGCGTGTTTGAAGTGAAATCAACCAATGGTGATACCCACCTCGGTGGTGATGACTTCGACCAGGTGATTATCGACTGGTTGGCAGATGCTTTCAAAGAGCAGGAAAATATGGATTTGCGCAAAGACCCGATGGCTTTGCAACGTCTGAAAGATGCTGCTGAAAAAGCGAAAATCGAATTGTCATCTTCCAGCGAAACAGAGGTGAATCTGCCTTATATCACTGCGAAGGATGGTGTACCCAAGCACCTGGTGCAGAAATTGACTCGTGCTAAATTTGAACAACTGATTGATAATCTGGTAGAAAGAACACTGGAACCTTGTCGTTTGGCTTTGAAAGACGCCGGCTTGAGCAAAGATGATATACATGAAGTGATTCTGGTAGGAGGTTCTACGCGTATCCCGAAAATCCAGCAGGCCGTTGAAGAGTTCTTCGGCAAGAAACCGAATAAAGGTGTAAACCCCGATGAAGTTGTAGCCGTAGGTGCTGCGATCCAGGGTGGTGTATTGAGCGGTGATGTACAGGATGTATTGCTGCTTGATGTGACCCCGTTGTCGATGGGTATCGAGACGATGGGTGGTATGTACGATGTGGTAATCGAAGCCAACACGACCATTCCAACCAAGAAATCCAAGGTTTACTCTACCGCTTCTGATAATCAGCCTTCTGTGGAAATCAATATTTTCCAGGGTGAGCGTCCGATGGCGAGAGATAACCGTAAGATTGGAACTTTTATTCTGGATGGTATTCCACCCGCACCGCGCGGCGTGCCACAGGTTGAAGTAACGTTCGATATTGATGCCAACGGTATCCTGAATGTGTCTGCGAAAGACAAAGGTACCGGCAAAGAGCAAAAGATTCGCATCGAAGCTTCTACCGGTTTGTCGAAAGAAGAAATCGAAAAAATGAAGGCAGAAGCCGCCGCCAATGCCGACTCCGACCGCGAGGCTCGCGAGCGCGCAGAAAAACTGAACATGGCGGATACACTGGCTTTCCAGACCGAAAAGCAGCTGAGCGAATACGGTGACAAGATTCCGGCAGAGAAGAAGAGCGCGATCGAATCGGCTTTGACCGAGTTGCGAGAAGCCCACAAGTCGGAAGACCTCGACCGTATCGACAAAGCGACCGAAGCATTAAACAGCGCATGGCAAGCCGCCAGCCAGGAAATGTACCAGGCAACCCAGGAGCAGCAGGCACAAGCCGGCGCTACGGATGGTAACGGTGCAAAAGGCTCAGGCTCTGACGCTGAAGACGTCACGGACGTAGAATACGAAGAAGTAAATAATAAAGATAACAAGTAATTTCGTAGGAAATTTCAAGAGGAAGCCCTTCTGCGCAAGCGGAGGGGCTTTTTTTGTTTTACGCCCACCAATTCTAAATTATTCTTTATGAATGACTTATCAAGATTTATTAAATATTTTGTTATATTTACTTTTACCAATTATTATTACGTAGAAAAACCCAAGCTCCATGCGGTTTGCCATATTATCCATGAGTCTCTGGGTACTTGCGCTGCCCTTATTAGCTCAGGCTAATAAAACGGAATCCAAGTC
>CAZGAU010000224.1:0-7076 GCA_964523725.1 uncultured Saprospiraceae bacterium | reverse complement strand
AAAATAAAAAAGGGCGGCATTTTATTTACCTTTTCTTGTTCACAAGTCGTTGACAGACAGTTGTTTTACGATACGATCGTAGCTGCTGCCATCGAAGCAGGGCGTCAGGTACGCGTGATGCACCAACTATCGCAACCCGCCGATCATCCGGTGAGTTTATTTCACCCGGAAGGCGGTTATTTAAAGGGATTGGTGTTGTTTGTAGAATAAAAATTCATATTCTTTTCAATAATTCAAATTTCCCGTTTTTGATTACAAAAATCTCTTTACCGATCTGGATTTCATTGCCCTCGTTGAGTTCCAGGAGATTAAATAAATCTTCCTCAATGGTGTGCACCGAGCCTCCGGTGTCCCTGGCCAGATTGAGATAATCCACATTAATGCCTTCCTCCGTGCCGCAAAGGATAATACGCACCGGTTTATTTACTTTTTTTAAAAGTTCGATATCCCTTGGAGAGGCCCAATTATCCGCGATCATGATCACTTCCTCGCATTGCGGGCAAATTTTCAATCCATAAATTAGCGCTTCTACATTATTTTCGGGTTCATCGCCGCCGGTGCCCCGTTCTACCACTCGATTGGCCAATTGGGCAATTTCATCAAAAGATTTCGGCTTAATGCTATAAATTCCACCGGTTTGTCCAATGGCTTTCAGGCTATCCACTTTTTCATCGCCATCATTAAAAAAGACGAGTTGCTCCACCCTGCCCGTGTTTTGCGCCAGTTTAAACCACAGCAACAATTGCGCCGTGAAAGGCGACATGCTTCCGGTCAGATCGGTCACTACCAGCATTTTTTTCCAATCGGCGTTGCGCTCCAGAGTCGTAATGACCGTAGAGTCGCCATCGATCAAATCTTCTAATTTTTCCTCGCGCGTGAAGTCGGGCAAATCATGCGGCTCAGAAAAAGTAATCACAAAACCGTGAGGTAAAGCCCGCGCTGCCACTTCATTTTCACAGGCAGTTTGAGCAATTAGTCCCCAGTTATCGGGCGGTAATTCCCGGATACCCGAAGAACGTCTAAAAAGCTCATTGATCCGGTTTTGGTTGAGCCGGTATTGTCGTTGGTCATTATTTTTGGGAAAAATGGTGTAAACTAGATCCACCCGAATCACGTCAAGCCCCCGGAACACATGCGCTCCCGGGAAGTTGACAAACTCATGGCTGGCGTAGGGCATGCGCACAAAAAGCTGTGTCTCGGTCAGACTTTCGAGATTAAAATAAGGAATCTGCTTTGTTTCTGCTTCTTGCAAAATCTGCACAGCTGAAATTCCTTGAGCAAAAGCGTGTAGTACACCCACAAGCAAAAAAAGAGTGGAAATGATTGATCTCATAGTAATTGAACGAAAATTGTATAGAATAAAATTGCGCTCCAGATAATTGCCTAAATTAACTTTTTTTACATTTACACCAACTGGTTTGCTAAAATCTTAACGCACTTTGTTGCATGGATCGGATAACCTACCCACTATTATATTTTGAAATGGAACCGGATTTGGTACTTGGGCTGCTTGTGGGCACAGAGTACGAGGTTATGGACCGGGACTTGCGCAGTGTAAAATCTGTGCTCAGCCGGCATTTGCAAAAGCAATATAAGAAGCATAACACTTACGTACCCTCACATATGGACGAGCCTCGCCTCAAAACGATGCATTTGCCGGTTAAACCTTCTTATATGGACAACTGGGGTTCATACCCGCTCTCCCACTCTATTGAGGTACCAATTGTTGCTATTTACGGCGCTACCGATTACGGTGATTATGAGTGTTTTTTGCCTTTGCTGAATCAACGTTTTTATTACTATGATCCGGATCAACTGGAGACGCTGATCCAGCATTTTGCCACAGGCATTTTGAATCAAATGCAGCCGGAAGAAATCTATCAATTATTACAATACCCTAAACCTCAATTAGATACAGTTGATTTAAAAGTAAAATCCGAGCGTGACTACGAATGGAATAATTTCTATACTAACCGGGAATTTAAAACACTCAATAGTCTGACAGAACGGTACCCTTTTGCCAAGGGTGTCCGCCGCCGTTTGAGTGCACTGCCAGATGCCGCCTGGGAATTGGAAAGTAAAGTAAGCGAAGTGATTGACAAAATCATTTCCACCCGCTCCAATGTGTTGGTGGTCGGGAATCCCGGGGTTGGGAAAAGCGCCGTTTTAAAGCAAGCTATCCGGAAAATCGCGACCCGCTCAAAAGAGCAGCAACTCGATTATACTTTTTGGCGGATCATGCCACAGCGGATCACAGCCAGTGCCCAATACCTGGGTGAATGGGAACAAACTTGCGAGAACCTGATCGCCGAACTGGCAGTTGCCAACGGCATCCTTTGGGTAGAAAATCTGATCCAATTGCTCCAAATCGGCGGGCAGGGCCCGGAGGACAGTGTCGCTTCGTTTTTACTGGCTTTCATGCAGCAGAATCGCCTCCAAATGATCGGTGAAGCCACACCACAGGAATTGGAAAGCATGCGCCGGTTATTGCCAGGGTTTGTCGCCAGTTTTCAAATTGTAAATATTGAAGAATTACCCGAAAAAAACATCCAGCTTATTCTGGAAAAACTGGCGGAATATGCAGACCGAAATCTGAAAATCACCATTGAAAAAGAAGCTTCTACGCTGGCGTATCGGTTGTTGCTACGCTATTATCCTTACGAAAGCTTTCCCGGCAAGGGCATCCGGTTTATCGGAAAAAACATCAGCGAAGCCCAACTGAAACAATTGGAGCGGATCAATAAGAAACTGGTCATTGAAACTTTTGTGGAACAAACCGGACTTCCGGAATTATTTTTGCGTGACGATCTAATGCTTGATCAAAAGGAACTTCGAGCATTTTTCGACGCCCGAATCATCGGTCAGCCTGAAGCGGTGAAACGCATGACCGATATTGTAAAGGTTTATAAAACCGGATTGAACAATCCTTTCAAACCTATTGCCACGCTTATCTTTGCCGGTCCAACTGGGGTAGGAAAAACCGCCAGTGCCAAGGCTTTAGCTGATTATTTTTTTGGAAAAGGACAACAAAAATCGCCGCTAATCCGCATCGATATGAGTGAATTCCAGCACGCCGGGCAATTGAGTCGCTTCATCGGGCATGGCCGCGAAGTGGGGCAACTGGTCAAGGAAATCCGCGAACGCCCCTTCGCCGTGCTGCTGCTGGATGAAGTTGAAAAGGCCGATCCCTCGGTATTCGACGCCTTGCTTACCGTGCTCGACGAAGGAGTTCTGGTGGATGCTTACGGACGTGTGACGAATTTCCGTAATACGATTATTATCATGACCTCGAACCTGGGCGCTTCCAACCGCCTATCGCTTGGCTTCCGCCATACTACCGGCGAGGATGCTGCTTATATTTCAGCTATTGAGAAACACTTCCGTCCGGAATTTTTCAACCGGATTGACGGGGTCGTTTTGTTTAAACCGCTCGATAAAGAGGATGTGCTGCAAATTACACTCAAGGAACTGGGTGAACTGAAGCAGCGTGAGGGTTTTGTAAAGCGTAATCTGGAATTGCATTTTACCGAAAATATGATCCAAAAGCTGGCGGCCACCGGCTTCGACGAGCGCTACGGAGCGCGTCCACTGCAACGTGCTGTCGAACAAAATGTGACCAACCCCATAGCTAAATGGCTACTGGAGAATCCGGGAACGGAGAACTGCCGCCTGGTTGTTGATTATGAGGATGGAATTAGGATCAGGAAAGGGTGATTGAGAGATGGGGTGATAAAGATTAGTAAATAAATTAAATATTTACCGTGTAATTTATGATGTGGAAAGGATTTTTGATTGGAATTATTATAATTTTCCCGTTTGTAAGTAAATGGATCAACAGAAAAAAAGCATTTCGAGACTGGTTGAGTCCGGTGGTTATTTGTTACGCACTGGGTATTGTGCTGGGTACCTTCGAGCCATTTCAGGTGGACCGGGAACTGGCAAAAACGATTAGCGAGGCGAGTATTTTATTTGCCATTCCGCTCCTGCTCTACTCTACCAATATTCCCCAGTGGTTGAAATATGCTAATAAAACGCTGCTTTCCTTTGCGCTTTGCGCCATCAGCGGACTTATTTCAGCTGGCATGGCTGCTTTTTTATTCCGGGATAAGCTCGAAGAAGCCTGGAAAATCGGCGGCATGGTGGCAGGGCTTTATGCCGGCGGCACCCCCAATATGCAAGGCGTAGCTTTCGCGCTGGGCGCTACAGAAGAGGCTATCATTCTGGTAAACGCAGCGGATATTTTTACCGGCGGTATCTATCTTATTTTTCTGACTTCGGTAGCGCATCGGGTATTTGGCTTGTTTCTACCTGATTTTCAGTCGGGTACGATACACGAGTCGTTGAGCAAAGACTTATTTACCGCAAAATTCTCTCCAGCAGACAGCCTCAAAGGCATTGCCCTTACCCTTGGCATCATTAGCTTTGCGCTGGGCCTGACCTTGTTGATCTTTGGCAACCTCGACCAAACAATTTTCATTTTACTTATGATTACAAGCTTAAGCGTATCTGCTTCATTTTCAAGTAAAATACGCAATTGGCAAGGCACTTTTGAAACCGGAGAATACTTCCTGCTGATGTTTTGTATAGCCATCGGTTCGTTGGCCAATTTCCGGGAAATTCTCACCGAAGGGCATTTTGTCATAGGTTTTGTAGCCCTGGTTTTGGCTTGTACCGTGACCCTGCACGTCGTGCTGGCGCGCTGGTTTAAAATTGACCGTGACACCATGATGCTTACATCCACCGCAGGCTTGTACGGTCCTGCTTTTGTTGGACAAATCGCTACTGTTATTGGCAATAAAGAACTGGTCTTTTCAGGAATGGCCATGGGCTTGCTGGGCTACGCCATTGGCAATTACTGGGGCATCGGGCTGGCTTATGTCTTGAAGTTCCTTTTTTCGGTTTTTGGTTAAAGCAAATTTGTTCCATCCGATAAATTCACCAGAATATCGGTTGCTTCAATTCCAAATCGCTGTGCATAAGCCACTTTTGCATAATGAATAAATTTATCTGCTACATTTATTTGTACCAGATTGATCGTACAACCGCCAAATCCGCCGCCCATCACGCGCGCGCCGGCCACGCCATCAAAGCCTCGGGCAATATCCACCAGAAAGTCGATCTCCGGGCAACTCACTTCGTAATCTTTGCTCAAGCCCTCGTGGGTTTCAAAAAGCAACTGCCCGAGCGCATTACTCTCGCCGTTCTGCAAATGCTCACAAGCCTGTAGGGTGCGTAGATGCTCGGTTACCACATACTTGCAACGCCGATAAACCGTTTCTCCCATTTCCTTGCGATGGGCATCCAGCATAGGCAATCCGGCATCCCGAAGACTTTTTACATCCGGGAAATACTTTTGCAAAACCACTACCCCGGCCCGGCACTCTGCTACCCGCTCGCCATACGCCGAAGAAGCCAGCTCATGATGCACATTAGAATTCAATAAAACCAACTGATAATCAAGCAATTTCCCGGGTACATACCGATGCTCCAGCGATCGACAATCCAGCAGCATAAAGTGTCCGGCTTTGCCCATCAGACTCGCAAACTGATCCATGATCCCGCAGGGAATACTCAAAAACTGGTGAGAAGAATTCTGTGCTAATTTTGCTAATTCCAGTCTTGTAAGTCCCGCATCAAACAATTCATTTAAAGCAAAAGCAAAACCGCATTCCAAAGCCGCGGAAGAACTTACGCCCGCCCCGATCGGCAAATTGCCGCCAAAGGCTACATCCACGCCGCGTATTTCCTTGCCAGATAGTTGAAATTGCTGCAAAATGCCACGCAAGTAATTAAGCCACAGCTTTTTATCTTTCACCAATCTTTTCAAATCGGTGGTTCCTGTGTCTTCAATATCCGCCGCATAAAACCGGCATTCGGAAGTACCATTTTCAGCTATCGCGAAATAAAGATGCTTGTCAATTGCGCCCGGCAGTACAAATCCGTCATTGTAATCGGTATGTTCACCAATCAAATTGATCCGGCCGCAGGCACGCACCATTAGAGCAGGATTTTGTCCAAATTTTGTGGTGAAAAAGCTTTTTATAGAATCCGCATTATGCATAACAAATAACAACTTTATTTTGAGTGCCCAAATTACTATAAAATTTTAAAGCTGTGCCCCCCACTCCACATATGTAACTTTTCAAATTTCAGGCTTCATAAATGCAAATACGTTTTTTTGGGATAGGAGAATTGTCAAAATTTCATTTGGTGAGCACTACTCAGTCCTTCATTCCTTTTGATAAAAAACAAAAAATCAAGGTAAAATTTCTCTTTTCAGAATTATGTTTCTACATTTGTATAATAAGTGTAAAAAATACATTTAAAAATAATTTTAAAATACCTATTGCCTAATCCACAATTCTAGTGATTATGAAACTATGCCCATCAAAATCCAGTCTAACCAAGCCAAATATTTTATTTGGCAAACTTGCTCTTACAGCATTCCTTTGGATGCTTGTTATTGGGAACCTCGCCGCCCAAACCACAGTGAGCGGCAGAGTATCATCCGATGAAGGAGAACCATTGCCCGGAGTGAACATCCTGGCAAAAGGAACTGCAACAGGAGCAATTACAGACATTGACGGAACGTACTCTATTCAAGTGCCGAGCAGCGCTACCGTACTGGTTTTTTCTTACATAGGTTTTACGACCAGGGAAGTAGAGATCAACAATCGTACTACAATAGACGTCACCTTGAATCCAGATTATCAAAACCTGGAAGAAGTGGTGGTAATCGGATATGGTACACAAAGAAAGGGAGACGTCACGACCGCGGTTGCAAGCGTCAAGCCGGAGGAATTTGTTCCCGGTGCAGTGCGCAATGTCGGCGAATTGCTCCGTGGAAAAGTCGCCGGTCTAACCCTGAGTACCTCTTCTGGTGACCCCGAGGCAGGCACAGAGATTTTGTTGCGCGGTATCACCTCCATTTTTGGGTCTTCGCAACCGTTGGTTCTGATAGATGGCTATCCAGGAGATTTGAACGTAATTTCGCCAAACGACATTGAATCGGTCGAAATATTGAAAGATGCCTCCGCCTCCGCGATATATGGCACCAGAGGTAAAAACGGCGTGAT
>CAZGAU010000223.1:0-7101 GCA_964523725.1 uncultured Saprospiraceae bacterium | reverse complement strand
CCGCCCAGGAAACGCCACGGGTCATCAATTTCACCAAAGATCAGTATCAGGCTTATAATCAAAACTGGTCGATTGCGCAGACGCCAGACCTGTCTATGTTTTTTGCCAATTCCGCCGGTTTGTTACAATTTGATGGTTCGGTCTGGCGCACCTATCCCCTACCCAACCGACAGGTGATCCGTTCCATTGCCAGCGATGGCAATGGGCGCATTTTTACAGGTGCATTCAGCGAGTTCGGCTATTGGCAGGAAGATAAAAATGGTGATTTGAAATATTATTCACTTTCTCATTTGATTAAGGACGAAATCTTTTTGCGAGAAGAGATCTGGCGCATCCTTCCATTAAATAATGCTGTTCTATTTCAATCTTTTTCAAAAATCTATTTATACGATTATAAAGAAGTGCGATTGCTTGTGCCTCCCGGAAATATTATGTTTGCTCATCAAACAAAGGGCGGGCGGCTAATCCTTCCGGTTATACATAGTGGCTTATTTGAGTTACAACATAATAATAGTTTTAAACTCATTCCGGGTAGTGAAATACTGGCGGATCGAACGGTCGTTTGTATTATATCACTAAATAAAGATGAGTTCTTGGTAGGCACTGCCAATAACGGAATTTATGAATACCGCAACGGGCAATTTCACCGATGGAACAATGCCATTCAACAACAAGTTATTGCAAATCAATTAAATAGAGCGATCCGTTTATCTGATGGAAACCTGGCCCTGGGTACGATATTGAACGGCGTTTATATTATAAACCCGGAGGGTAAGTTATTATATCATATTAATCAGCAGAATGGTTTACAAAATAACACGGTGCTTGCACTTCATGAAGATGCGGCTCAAAACCTCTGGGTTGGGCTGGATAAAGGTATTGATCTGGTAGAACTTAGCAGTCCGCTGACTTTTTTCAAGGATAAGAATGGTACAGTAGGCGCGGTGTATGCTGCAACTATTCACGAGGGCAACTTATACATTGGTTCTAATCAGGGGGTATTTGTAAAGCCCTGGCAACATGCTCCTACCCTTGCCGGCGCTGAGGAATTCCGTCTGATCAATGGTACCCAAGGGCAGGTATGGGAATTGAAAGTACTCGACGAGCAACTGCTGCTGGGGCATAATGAAGGTACCTTTATTATAAAAAATGGGCAGGTCCAGCAAATCTCAGATATCACCGGCGGCTGGATGACCATTCGGCATCCGCAAAAACCCGACGTGCTGTTGCAAGCCACTTACACCGGGCTGGTAGTGTTTAACAAAGATCGCACGGGCGCATGGCAATTTTCGCACCGGGTCGGCGGGGGGCTTCAGGAATCCATCAAAAAAATAGTCTTCGATAAAGAGGGCAATCTTTGGGCGGCAAGCCCACACCGGGGATTGTACCGAATTCAACTGGATGATTCCCTGAAGCAAATTGTAGCGATGACCAACTTTACTACGCGGGACGGTCTGCCTTCGGAGTTCAAAATTGACATAGACCAAATTGATAATCAACTGGTTATAAAATCCAACTCCCATTTTTTGACCTTTGATCCCGAATCAAATACTTTTACCTCGCTTAAAAAACTGAAATCCAGCGTATTACCCAAGGGTGATTTTCGCATCAAAGCAGGTAAAAACGACAACTGGTTTCAAATCGGTGATCATCAGTTAACTTATTATACACCCAATCATAATTTTATTTTCAATTTACCATTAGTTCCTGATTACGAGAGCATTATGGCAATTTCGGATTATCATTATCTATTTGGACTCGATGATGGCTATGCTATTTTTTCACCCAACCCGAAATATTCGAAAATTGAAAAAATAGCCCTGCCACCGGTTTCCATAAAGATGGTTAAATCATTCAATCGAAATCACCACCGAAAGCACCTGAAAACAAGTGAAATATTACAGTTATCCGCCAATGAAAACAACCTTCATTTTTATTTCGCGCAGCCGGTTTTTACCCACACGCCAGAATACAGCTACCTGCTGGAAGGTTTTGACGAAGTGTGGTCTGCCTGGCAAACCTCCCCAGAAAAAGAATTCAATCGCCTGCCGCCCGGTGATTATATTTTCAAGGTAAAATCCAGCCTTTCCGAGGAAGTTGCGACTTTTCAATTCAGCATACAGCCACACTGGTACCAAAGCTGGTGGGCTGCCATTTTGTATATTTTATTGCTAATCACAGGAATCTGGCTAATAGAACGCTGGAATCAACACCGCCTGGAAAAACAAAGGCTGCATCTGGAGCAGGATAAAGAAAAACAGCTGGAAGAACAACGGATCAAAGCCGCCAATGAACGCCTGCAATTCGATGTCATCAATAAAAGTAAGGAATTGGCGAACTCAACCATGAGTCTTATTCAAAAGAATGAGATTTTGATGAAAATCAAGGAAGAAATCCAGCAGGTAAAAGCCGCATCCGACGGGCATTTCCCCAGCCGGCACTACCAGCGCCTGCTTCATCTCATCGATACCAATATTTCTTCTGAAGACGACTGGCAGGTGTTTGAAACCAATTTTAATCAGGTGCACGAGCAGTTTTTCAAAAAACTGAAGTCTGAATTTCCAGAGCTTACACCCGGCGATCTTAAGCTGGCTGCTTACCTAAAAATGAATCTGGCATCTAAAGAAATTGCGCCCTTGCTCAATATTTCCGTGCGCAGCGTGGAAAACAAACGCTATCGTCTGCGCAAAAAGCTCAACCTTCAGGAAGAAGATAATCTTACCGAATTTATGCTGCAATATTGAATCCTATCTTGTTGGTGGCGTATGCCAGTTTTTTGCATTTCTGCTATAATTTCGCTATTATCAAAGTATTACATTGTAAAAAAAGCCTCTTTGAAGGTTTCTGATGAGGTCATTTTCATCCATGCAGTAGTAATGGTGAGGTCATTTATTTTTAAAAGCGCCCATAAAAAGCTAATTTTATATGGTTTCAAAAAGACCTGATAAAATTAAATTGTAAAATCGGGACCAGGTTTTTTTAATCAAGCTAAAGTAATGTTATGAAACTGAAAGCCAGAAAACTGCTCAGCGGAGCAATGTTATTATTTGTTTTTTGCGCAACGCACGCGCAAAGTGTTTATTTCTTCCGCGATAGCGAACAGGCTGGCTATTATGATTCGGGCTTGGCTTTCAAAACGGCGCCCAGTACCATTGAGCAATCCGGATCTACAGGCACCGGTGATAAAATCCCGACCAGCAACAGCATTGTATTTCAAGGTGAAAACAGCTTAAAGCTGCGCTGGACTTCCCGACCAGGCGGCGACTGGAGTGCCCTGGTGATCGCTCCCGGATTTCCATTTCAAAATATTTTACAGACCGATACGCTGGCGTTCTGGGCTTATGCCCCCAACGGCATCAACAAAGACGCGCTGCCATTTATTTTTATGGAAGGCGCTCCCGGTGCTACGAAATCCCAAAAATACAGTCTCGCAAACTATACAAATGACCTCCCAGCCCAAACCTGGACACAGATAAAAATTCCGTTGAGCGTATTTTTAAATGACCCTAACCAAACAAACATTAATTTTTCTCAAATAAAAGCCGTAATCTTTGGGCAGGGCGTCGCAGATGGTGTTGAGCACATTTTATATGTCGATGAAGTACGTACCTATCGCAGTTCTGCAACCATTCCCAATCCGCCGACTGATTTTCGTGCTTTTGGTTATGATAGTCATGCCGAATTGCGCTGGAAAAACCCTGCCAATCCAGGACTTGCCAGCTACAACCTTTATCGCTCGGTCAATGGCGGCGATTATCAATTGATCCGTTCGGTGGACAAAAGTGACACCTTATATATAGATTTCGTGCGGGCGGTTGGTACCAATCTCGACCTGAGTTATCGAATATTTGGTGTAAATGACTCTGGGACTGAATCAGCCATGCCCGGCACAGCTACAGCCAGCACCCGTGACATGAGCGATGAAGAATTACTTACTATGGTGCAGGAATACACCTTTCGGTATTTCTGGAATTTTGCGCATCCGGTGTCAGGTTTGGCGCGTGAACGCAACACCTCCGGCAATGTTGTGACCATGGGCGGCTCCGGTTTCGGCGTCATGGCCATTCTGGTGGGCATTGAAAGAGGTTTTATCAGTCGGGAACAAGGATTACAGCGGCTTTTGAAGATTGTAACTTTCCTTGAGAATGCCAATCGGTTCAAAGGTGTGTTCCCACACTGGATGCACGGCAGTACTGGCGATGTCATTCCTTTCAGTCAGCAGGATAATGGCGGCGATATTGTAGAAACCGCATTTCTATTTGAAGGACTGCTTACCGTCCGGGAATATTTTGAGGGCACAACTGCCGAGGAAATTGCACTACGTAATAAAATCACAGCGATGTGGGAAGCCATTGACTGGAACTGGTACCGCAAGCAAAACCAAAATGTAATTTACTGGCACTGGTCACCAAATTTTAATTTTGCGATCAACCTGCCGGTACGCGGTTTTAATGAAACCCACATGGTTTATCTGTTGGCTTTATCTTCACCAACTATGCCGGTTCCGCCAAATCTTTACACCCAGGGTTGGGCCGGAAATCCCAATTATGTCAACGGCGGCACTTATTATGGTTACAAACTGGATGTAGGATTTGGCAATGGCGGACCCTTGTTCTTTTCGCATTATTCTTACATCGGATTCGATCCGCGCTACGTGCGCGACGCTTATACCAATTATTTTATTCGAAACCGAAATCATACCCTGATCAACCGGGCATATTGCATTGACAATCCCAAGAATTACCCCGGCTACAGCGAAGTTTCCTGGGGACTGACCGCCAGCGACGATCCGATTGTAGGCTACAAAGCCCATGAACCATCATTCGATGGTGACAATGGCACCATCACGCCTACCGCCGCTTTGTCTTCCATGCCTTACACGCCGGAAGAATCCATTGCAGCGTTGAAACATTTTTATCGCGACCGCGGCGCCAAGCTTTGGGGCCCGATGGGATTTTATGACGCTTATAACGATGCTCAGAATTGGGTAGCTTCTTCCTACCTGGCGATCGATCAAGGCCCGATCATCGGGATGATTGAAAATTATCGGACCGAGCTGCTGTGGAATAATTTTATGAAAAATCCGGAAATCCACGCAGGGCTTGCCAAAGCAGGCTTTACGCCGGATTCTATTTCCGTTTCAACCGATGAAATCCCTATCAATGATATATTATCCGTAAACATTTTCCCAAATCCTACTTTCGATAAAGTAACGGTAGAGCTACAGCAATTACAGACGGCCGGAGTGCGCATAGAGCTGAGAGACGGTCTGGGCAGGCTTCGGCAGATTCTTTTGAACGACGACAACATGCTACCCGGCATGCATCGCATTTATTTGGAAACCAGCACTTTGAGCAACGGCATCTATTTTCTGAACATTCGCACAAACGAACAGCAACTGACGAAAAAAATCCTGATTGCAAAATGAAAAACATGAAATGTGAGATTTGAAAAAATAGTTTTTCTCAAATTTTTCACCTAACCATTATTCACATACAAAAAAGTACAAACATGATGAAGCGACTATTACTCACTCTAATGGGGCTCTTTGCCATCACCGCGATGGTCAGCAGCCAGACTGTTCTTGAAGATTTTGAAGGCGGGGCAAAACTTCCCTGGAATGCCGCCGACGGTACTTTTAGCGTGGTAGCTAATCCGCCCGATGCCGACCGATTGGGCATCAATCCGAGCGCAGAAGTAGGCTCCTATACCAAGGAAGAAGGCAAAGCTTTTAGCCTTTTGATCGTTACTTTGGATACCCCTCTTGATCTTACCACCAACAACAAGTTTAAAATCCAAGTCAACGCTCCGGTAGGTACAGCTTTCCTTTTTAAACTGGAAGGTACAGGCGAAGCGATTGAAAAAAGGGCAAACATTGCTGTGACCAACAACTGGGTCGAATACACATTCGACATGAGCGCAGCTGCCAGTTTCACTACGATCAATAAAATCATACTTTTCTTTGACCCAGGTACAGCTGCCAGTTCCGATACCTACCTTTTTGATAATCTGGTTGTATTGCCAGCCGACGAATGTTCTGGGGTAGCACCTAATCCTGAAATTATCGATGACTTTGAATGCCAGCGCAATGCAACTTATGGTAATAATGGTTTTGCAGACATTACAGTTGTAGATAACCCCGATCCTTCTGGCATCAATACCAGCGATAAAGTTGGGCGCTATCGCGACACGCTGGGTGCTTTTCATGCGCTAGTGATCAATTATGATAATCCAATTGATTTGACAGAGCGAAACGTTGTGAAAATCAAGGTTTGGGCTCCAAAAGCCGGACGATTGCTCGTTAAACTTGAAGCCGGCACGTCTCCCTCGATTGAAAGAGATGCCCAGGTTACCGATCTTAATCAATGGGTAGAATATTCTATCGATTTCAGTGACCAGGCAGGAGCTAATCACAAGAATTTGGTGTTCTTTTTCAATGCTGGAGTAGCTGCCGAAGAAGGTGACATTTATTTTATCGATGATATTCAATTAGTTCCGAAACCCGAACCGGCTCCACTGGAAGACTTTGAACCACAAAAGTTGGTTTGGGAATCTGTAGCATTGGGTATTTTTAATGGCTCTATTACCAATCCTGACAAAACCGGCATCAACACCAGCGACAATGTAGGTTCTTTTACCAAAGGTACTTCTCGCTTTGGTGGTTTGTCTGCTTTTATTGGTTCAATTGATCTATCAGAAAGTCCACAATTTGACTTACAAGTATGGGCGCCCCAGGGTGCAACCAGCTTTACCATGCAATTGTCCAGCCCAACCCAAGGATTGAAATCGGTGGCACGTGATATTACCGAGACTCAAACCTGGACACAATTGTCATTCAATTTTGAAGAATTTCAGACTATTACAGATTTTGAAAGCGTACAATTGATTTTTGATGAAAATTTAACTGCGCAAGACACCTGGTATTTTGACAACCTGCGCCAAGGTAGTGCTACGGTTGACCCATGTGAAGGTGTAATGCCAATCATCACTTTTGTTGATAATTTTGATTGCCAGCGGAATGTGACCACGACTACCAGCGCATTAGCGGTGATCAATAACCCCGACCCGAGCGGTATCAATCCTGATCCTCTGGATAAAGTG
>CAZGAU010000222.1:0-7189 GCA_964523725.1 uncultured Saprospiraceae bacterium | reverse complement strand
TTGCTCAAACGAACATTTACTTCACCTTTACAAGACAGGTTCTCGTAGTTAGTCGTCGGATTGTTGCCTAATACTGTTACTTTAGGATCAAAAGATTCCTTATTACCTTTAGCATCGGTATATTCCACATCGAAAATTTGGTCTCCCAGATCAGCTATACCTATTGGAACTTGTACTTCTACGTAGTTGCCATTCTGGTAGAAACCTGGCTCATTCACATAGTTGACACCTTTGAAAATAATTTTCAGACGAGCCGGATCAATATTCTCCCCATCACAAGAAAGAATAGTTGCGCCAAAGGTGACCAATTCGCCATCCGTGCATTCCGGAAGCGTTACCGTCTGTAAGTTAAAACTAATAAACGGCAGTGGCTCCGGAGACTTCGTTACATCAAAGCATGGATTTACACTTTCTCCTTCGTAAGTAATTGTGAAACAGTCACTCACCGTCGCACCTTGCGCAGGGGCGGGGATCGTAACGGCTATCACATAAGTCGAATAGGTGAATTGATCATCGCTAACATAACTGTCAACCCGGACCGGTCCCGTGAAGGCGTAGCCCAAGTTAGTAATAACCGGCGTCAGGTTTGGATCGTTACAACGACCGTTCACTACCGTAAATCGGTAATTGTAAACCAATTCATCCAAGCATTCAGGGAGTACTACTTCTGCGTTGGTGGCTACAATCAGATTATTTGTTTCTATAATAGCAATGGTCAGTTCATCACTTGCCTGATCACAACCAACACCATCACAAGTTAACGTCGCTTCGATTATCCAGCCCGGATCTATACCAAGTGTTACATTTAAAGCACCGGCTGTTTCTTCTCCATTGATAATGAGCATAGCAGCTTCATCTAAAGTCATTGGCTCAGTTGCAAAGGCCGCATTCGCCATCGCATCGGAAGGCGTAAAAGACCAACTGATCATCAGGCAATCATCACTGGTGCCCCCGCTGGTAGTTGCTTGTATTTTAAGTGGTTCGTTATAACAAACTTCTCGAATATCCGCAGGAACGGTTTCGATATCTATCTGCGGATCAGGCGCGATTACAATATTGACAGAATTACTGGTCGCCGTAGTACAACCTGCACCGTCACATGTAACAACTGCTGTAATCACATATCCGCCTTCAATCGGAGGAAGATTAACGCCTACTGCGCCGTTGCCACTTGCACCATTGATCAACAACATACCGGCTTCGCTCAACGGCGCTGGTTGAGTCAGTTGCGGTGCACCATTCTGTGGATTTGCCGGGTCGATCTGCCAGCTAATCATCAGGCATCCTTCACTAAGACCACCCGAAGCAGACGCGGTAAGCTTAATCTGACCACCATCACAAACGGTAGTTGGATCATCTGTACTGATACTGACTTGTGGATCGGGAAAGACCGTAATACACACCGGCTGGCCGACGTCAAAACACAGCCCATCGAAGCAGGCGTCGATGACTTCCTGCAGGGTAAAACCAGTAAAATTACCGCATCCGGGGAGGAATTCTGTATAGGCAAATACATAAACGCAATATTCGTCAGGATCAGCTCCACTAAGGAAATCCTCTATTTGTTCCAAGTTTGATAATGACCGAATGACGACTCCATTCTGGAAAATAACATAGCCCAAGGTTCCTGAGGTACCCGTCAAACTGAGATCCACACTCCCGCCTTCGCAGATGGCGTCCACATCCGAAGAAAGCGTACCGGCATCTGTATCATTCACCGTCAGCGTTACTTCATCACTGGTTACAGCGCAATCATCGCTTGGATCGTTTGGTGTACCGCTATCGCTGGTAACCACTACCCGGTATTTATTACCACTAGCTGCTAAGCTTACCCCTGTCAATGTTAAAGTTGGATTGCCATCAATGGCAGGGTTTACATCTTGCCACATCCCATTCACAGGCATAAATTCCCAATTGTAAGAAAGCATTGCTCCACCGCTAACCGAAGCGACTACGGTGAAAGATGCGTTATCGCCTGCACAAACCGTCGCATCTTCGGGCTGAGCGGTGATCTCCGGGTTTGGATTCACCGTAATACATAGCGGTTGGCTGAGATCATAGCACTGCCCAGCGAAACAATCTGCCAGGGACTGATCAATAGTTGCCTTCAGACGACCTACACCATTTTCAATACAAGCAGCGTTCAATCCACCATAAACGAGAGAGTAAACACAGTAAGTGCCGGCATCTCGGGTGCTCAAGAGGTCTTCTATACCGTCTAAGGTAGTGGAAGTACCAAGGATAGTTTGTTGATCGCTACCAGTAAGGATAAATATCAACGTGCCACCCTGGTTGATGCCCATCGCGTCAAGGTTGACCGAACCACCCTCGCAAATAAAACTTACATCCGACATCAAGGTACCTGCTTCGGCATCGCAACAATCAACAAATTCTACCATGATATCGCGTCGTCCAACGGCATTGGTACAAATGGTAAACGTTGCTGTACCGTCCATGCCACCCATCGTAGCCAGATCGATCATCGCCGGATTGTCTTTATCCAGCCAGGCGTCACCGGTATTGGCGCCGGGTCCACCATTAGGACAAGCCACCGTTGTATAATCGCCATAATAAATGTCAAACACTTCATTCTGTTGAGTGGTAAACATAGCCGTCCCACAATTGCCCCCGGCAGCGAATGAAGTACTAAAATCAATAGTTACGAGTGCGCAGCCGATCTGTCCCGGATTATCCTGAGAGCAAGTACTACAATCATTTTCAAGCATTACGCCATCGGCAGGGTCACCATCATCGCAACCGTTCTCGTCACAAACCAGCGTATTACAGCTCGAAGCTGCAATCAGGTTACCATTGATAGCTACATTATCAAAACGGAGACGTCCATCGGAGCCTTCCGAAAAATAGCCATAGACCCGAAAGCAAAACTGTTGGGTCGTAACAGCAGTGGTCAAAGCCTGACTGAAATTACTACAATTGCTTGCGTTACCGGCAATAGTTAGTGTTGAACCTAATTGAGTGGGAGAGCCAAAACCAGCAGTACTAGAATAATAGACCCTGAGTCTTCTTGGTCCATCATCTCCATTACTATCGGAAGATCGATAATCAAAGGAAATATCGGTTACCTCAAAGTTAGTTGCAGAAGTAATGCAGAACTCAATCCGATCATTGCTGTAAGTAGATGAGTTAATGTCGAAAGAGTTACCGGTTGTCCAGTTTTCTGCTCTATAAGCTTCATTGCCACCACCACCGCCACAACCACTAGGGAACTCAAATGAATTTAATCCACTACCAAAGGTAGCGTTTGCTCCAGTAATCCCCATTGCGGTAGTAGAAACTGCATTGGATCCGGAACCTGCATTGAAATTCCAGGTGGCTAGTGCGATGGGCATCATCTCCATCGCAGGAGCAGAGGTGGGGGTAAAAATTGGCTTCAGTTCGGTTACCGGCGCAGCGGGGGCGAAACTAAGCTTCATACTCAGTTTAATAATCGCCAGACAAACCGAGATACCCGAAAAGCCAAAAAAGAGCTTAGGTAAAGTTGTCTTCATGAGATAAATTTATTTGTTAGTAGGTCATATAATCCAATAAAGAGTGGAAAAACGATGACGGGAAAAATGTTACCTGAGGAAGTTAGCAATAACTCACCCGGCGTGCCACAAACAGAACATTCGTGGACAGGTAGTATGGTCGTCAAAGTTTTTCATGAGTGCAAGTCAAATACCTACTTGCTTTTCAGCCTAAAAACTGGAATAGAAAACTAGTTCATTTGCCTGCAAGGCTATGTGACAGGAATTGCATTGATATACCCGGAATTCTCTTCCGGAATGCAGGTGTAAATTCAGAAGTTTTGTGCCTTAAGTGTAAAATTTGTGTCTATTCGCTCTGTTCTAGGTTATTTCAATTAACAAAAGTAGTATATTTTGAGCAAAAAAGATGGAAAATCCTAATGAGTGACACGAAATACCATATTCAGGGTAATTTTCACCCGTCAAATTAAGCTGTAAATCAGGTAAAATGTCGCTTATTGCATATATATAGGCGTTTTATCTATTTAAAATACTCAATATCAACTTTTTAAAATTGTGTTAATGCTCTTTAAGTTCATTGTTCGAACGTTTTTCTTTTCGGGAAAAATACTTATCTTGCGAATGGATGAAGCTCAATTATTCATGTTGTCATAAATATCTCTCCCCCTGTTTCTTTAAATAAATTTACACGGCTGGTTTCAAGCATTCATAACAGCATTCAATCATGTAATTGGCATGTATCACGTAAGCTTTTGATAATTACATGCTGAATTATTATAAAAATACTGGTCCATATGAATAAGAGAGCCCCAATTATTACACAGTCCGGTGCTAATATTTACACGCCAAGCCTGGAATTTTATACCGGCGAGTGGACATTTACTCAGGCTGCCCACTTATTACGCAGGAGCACCTTTGGTCCATCCAAAGCCCACATCCACTGGTCAGTAGAAATGGGACTGGACGCCACTATTGACAAGCTTTTTGAAGAGCTGCCCATGCCTCCGCCTCCCGTCAATTCTTATTACAAAAAAGACCGAAAGGTAAATATTGGTGAAACCTGGATCAACGCGCCATACACCAAGAATGATAACGATGACGAACTGACCTACCGCCAGCGAAGCTTATTCGGCTGGACGATCGGTTTAATGCTGAACGAAGGCATTTCCATCCGGGAAAAACTGACGCTTTTCTGGCATAATCACTTTGCTATCAACAGCATAAATGATCCAAAATTTTTATATCAGTACATTACACTTTTGCGAAGTCATGCCTGGGGGAATTTCCGAGACCTGACGAAAAAGATCACGATTGATCCCTCCATGCTGCGATTTTTAAATGGAAACCGAAATAAAGACGAAGCGCCCAATGAAAATTACGCCCGCGAATTGCTGGAGTTATTTACCATTGGTAAAGGTCCACAGGTGGAGCAAGGAGATTATACCAATTACACCGAACATGATATCCGTGAAATGGCCCGGGTGCTCTCCGGCTGGCGGGACTTCGGCTTTGTGGATGACAACAACAACTCCGGCGCTATCGGCGCTACATTCCGACCTTTTGATCATGATAAAGGCGAAAAAAAATTATCACATCGCTTTGATAATCAAATGATTTCAAATTTAAATGAGCAGGAATATGATTATCTGATCGATCTTATTTTTCAAAAACCGGAAGTGGCGCGTTTCATCTGCCGAAAGCTATATCAATGGTTCGTGGATTATAAAATTGAAGCTCCAGTAGAAACAAATGTAATAGAACCCATGGCGCAGGTGCTGCTGGATCATGATTTTGAAATAAAACCAGCCTTGCGGGCATTGCTTTCCAGCCAGCATTTTTTCGATAACCGGAATGTGGGTTTAATGATTAAAAATCCGCTCGATTTTATGATGTCTATTTACAAACCACTAAATATTAGCATGCCCGTCAAACTCGATCAATTGTACGATGCCTGGTACCGGCTGTTTGGTTTTGCCGAACTGATGCAAATGACTTATTATGATATTCCGGAAGTAGCCGGCTGGAGCGCGTATTACCGCCAGCCTTTATTTTACAGGCTTTGGCTGAATTCTTCTACCCTGCCCATCCGCACGGAATTTGTGGAAACATTACTTACCGAAGGCTATTTTCCGTTTCAGGCTAACGGCCCGAAAATGGAAGTAAATGTACTAAATGTAATCGCGACCCTGGATGATCCTTTTGATCCGAATGCATTGATCGAAGAATTAGCAGCCCTACTCTTGCCCAAGCCACTGAATGAGCCGCGGTTAGTAGCTTTGAAAGAAATTTTACTGCCTGGACTACCCGATTACGAATGGGGCGTGGAATACAGCCAATACGTACAAAACCCGGAAGATTCAGATCTGGCTTCGGCATTATCAGCCAAGCTGATAGAATTATTAAAACACATCATGAATCTGGCAGAATTTCAATTGAGTTAACTAAATATCCCCGTTTTTTTAAATAAAAGCAAAATGAAAAGAAGAGATTTTATAAAAAATACGAGCACTGCTGTTACATTGCCTGTAATATTAAATGGATTAAAGCTCTCAGCTTTTGCTAAACCGCTGTTATTCAACACCGTAAACAACGCATCGGATCGCGTATTGGTGCTTATTCAACTAAATGGCGGCAATGACGGGCTTAATGCGGTCATCCCACTCGATCAATACAGTCATTTATTTTCGGCGCGTGCTGAAATTATAATTCCGGAAGATAAAGTAATTCCACTGACGGAAACGCTCGGCTTACATCCGACGATGACCGGTGTAAAGGCGCTTTATGATGATGGCAATCTGGGACTTGTGCAAAGCGTGGGCTACCCCAACCAAAACCGATCGCATTTTCGTTCCATGGAAATCTGGAGCACGGCCTCGCCGGCAAATCAGTTTTGGAACACCGGCTGGATGGGACGTTTTTTGGATGAAAAATTTCCGGGATTTCCCAATCAATATCCGGACGATCAAAACCCCGATCCTTTCGCCATCTCCATGGGCTTTTCGGTGTCGGCTACCTGCCAGGGCGCTGCGGCCAATTTCAGCATAACCCTTAATAATCCTTTCACACTCAGGCATCTGGAAGGTGGTGGTTTTTTAGAAACTGTAGAAAACCGCTACGATGAAGAACTGGCGTTTATCCGTTCCACGATCGGCCAGACCAATGATTACAGCGATCGCATCGTGCAGGCTGCCAACGGTGGCAACAACGCAGTAGAATATCCTGATACAGAGCTGGCACAGCAATTGAAAAACGTGGCGCTGCTGATCGCCGGAGGCTTAAAAACAAAGATTTACATCGTCAGTCTAGGTGGTTTTGATACACACGCCAATCAGGTGGACAGCTACGATCCTGCGCGGGGCCGGCACGCCGAGTTGCTTGGCACGCTAGCTGATGCAATGCGGGCGTTTCAGAAAGATATCAAGCAGTTGGGGCTGGAAGAGCGGGTGATCGGCATGACTTTCTCGGAGTTTGGGCGACAAATACGCGCCAATGACAGTGATGGCACCGATCATGGTACCGCGGCTCCGCTCATGCTGTTTGGCGCCTGTGTAAATCCGCAAATTTTGGGTGAAAATCCGGAGATACCCGATGTGGTGGAAGTACAGGAAGGGGTGCCAATGCAATACGATTTCCGGGACGTGTACGGCTCGGTGCTGATGGATTGGTTTGGGCTGCCCGAAGAAAATATTAAATCATTATTA
>CAZGAU010000221.1:0-7324 GCA_964523725.1 uncultured Saprospiraceae bacterium | reverse complement strand
CGGTCGGTACCGCTCCTATCCCTCACGCACTACCCGTCTTCGTTTCAAAGAAAAAACCATGTGTCTATATGTAAAAAATGACGGCTTGCCTGAATATCTAGGCATTCAAATGTGCCACACTTTTGAAGTGCGGCACATCCACACAGTGTTCAAAAAAATTCTCCAGCATCCGCATCCCCCACTCCGTCATAATAGATTCCGGGTGAAACTGCACGCCGCGTACGTTATACTCTTTATGCCGCATCGCCATCACAATGCCCTGCTCATCCACCGCCGTCACGATAAATGCTTCCGGTAATTCTTCCTTGCGCACCACCCACGAATGATAGCGCCCCGCCTGAAAGACCTTGGGAATATCTTTGAACAATACCTCACTCTCATCCACTACTTGTATTGGCGTTTCGATACCGTGATACACCTGGGTCAGGTTTTCCAAAGCACCGCCAAAAGCCTCCCCAATCGCCTGATGTCCCAGGCATACGCCCAGGATCGGTTTAGTCGGTGCAAAACGTTTTATTAATTCCGGCATGATGCCCGCTTCCGAAGGTACGCCCGGTCCCGGCGACAAAATAATCGCATCATATTGTTCAATTTCCTCCAGCGTAATCTGGTCATTGCGAAAGACATCCACCTTTTGCTGCAAGATCCGTTCGATGTATTGCACCAGATTAAAGGTAAAGGAATCGTAATTATCAAGAACAAGGACTTTCATATTTTTTAAACTTTTGCTGTTTTACATTTAAAATTTTACATTTTGCGGTTTCAAAGCTTTTCCGCTTCGGTCAGCGCCCGCTTCAACGCCCCCAGCTTATTATTTACTTCTTGTAATTCTTTCTCTTCCTGGCTCGCCGCTACAATGCCCGCGCCCGCCTGCCTGTATAATGTATTATTTAAACTCAGGAACGATCTTATTACAATGGCATGTAATAATTCTCCATTAAAATTAATAAAACCGATAGAGCCCCCGTAAAAACTGCGGTTCTGGTTTTCATATTGATTAATAAGCTCGATGGCTTTATACTTGGGCGCCCCGGAAAGCGTGCCCGCCGGGAAGGTATCGGCAAAGACCTGTACAGGGTTTGTATCGGGCGCCAGATCGCCCTGCACTTTGGAAACCAGGTGAATCACATGACTAAAAAAATGAATTTCTTTTAGTTCCTTTACACGCACATTTTCCGCATGACGGCTCAAGTCATTACGTGCCAGGTCCACCAACATGATATGCTCCGCATTTTCTTTCGGATCTTTGGTCAATTCAAACGCGCTCGCAGCATCTTCTTCGTTATTGCCGGTGCGACGGTAGGTTCCGGCAATTGGATTCACCGTAGCCACACCGTTTTTCACCACCATCTGCGACTCTGGCGAGGAGCCAAAAATTTTATAGCTTCCATAATCAAAATAAAACAGATACGGCGAGGGATTGATCGAGCGCAACACCCTGTACACATTGAATTCATCGCCTTTGAAAGCTTGAGCAAACTGCCGCGACAACACGATCTGGAACACATCTCCGATTTGGCAATGGTGCTTACCTAGTGTCACCAATTTTTTAAATTCTTCGTCGCTCAGGTTGCTGGTTTCTTCGCCGACCAATTCGAAGGGATGCGCAGTGAATTTATGCCCGTTGAGCAAGGTCTCAAGCCTTTCTATTTGCGAGGTTTCACCCGGCAACAAATTCTCCAGCAGGTACATTTCATCCTTGAAATGGTCAATTGCTATGACAAATCGGTATAATGTGAATCGAATATCAGGAATATCAATTTTTCGCTTATCGGGGTCGAATTTCAAAGTATCAAAATACTGCACGCCATCGAAGCCCACATGCCCGAAAACTCCGTTAAATCCGGCATAAGGCGAGTCGTAATCGACATCAAAGAGTTGCACAAATTCGTACAACATCGACGGCACGGTAAGCACGTCGCGCACCGGAATCTGGTGGCGTTTACCATTGGGCAAAACTTCAGTAATCGTACCATTTTGCACCCGAAAATCGGCGATCGAATCCAAGCCCATGAAGGACATGCAATCTTCTTTGCTGCGGAAATCATTGCTCTCCAGCAACACCGGATCGGTGAAATGATCGCGCACCCGCAGGAACAGAGAAACAGGCGTGAGGGTATCCGCCAGCTGCTTTTTGACGAGGGTTTTGAGCTTGATTTTGGTGGTCGTTGCGGTTGTCATTTTCTTGAGTTTTAGACGTAGCAGGTTTTGGAAACCCGCCACGTTCAGCCAAAAACAAAAAGCGGTTTGCCGGGTGAACCGACAAACCGCTTTTTTTCATTGCAAAACACAATAGCGTGTCACATCACCCGGACCTCCGACTGAATATGCCACCACCAAGTTTTGTTTTGCAAATTGAAATTCATTTTGATTGAATGATTTTTTTAATGCGCCAAAGATAAATGCGTTTTTGTTAAACTTGCAACTAATTTTTAAAAAAAAATTTAAAGTTAACATTCAGGCAACTTACCAAATGCAATTTCAGCGAATAAATTTGTCCTTACATCAATGTAAAATTCGCCAAACCATTTCCTTGAGCAATTCGCCATCTTCCTTGCCGGTAGAGACATAATTCACACCCTTCGACTTGAGATCATATTCGCGCAGCAGGGCAATCACTTCCTCGGTTTTGGCGGGTGAAAAATGCGGCAAGGCTGCCCGGTAATCCCGCAAGAAAAACGCAGAGCGTAATTGCAAAGCACTTAATAAATCCTTCTCGGGAAGGCTTTTTACAAAATGAAACATATATAATTTACTGAAAAAGTTATATAATGAACCTATAATAACCGGCAGCGGGTTCTTACGCGGATTGGCAGCAAAGTAGGTAATGATGCGATTGGCTTTTAGTACATCTCGGGTTCCCAGCGCTTTTTGCAACTCAAAAACATTATAATCTTTACTGATACCGATATTATCTTCGATATCCTTTTCGGTAATTTCTTTGCCTACGGGTAAATTCAGCACCAGTTTTTCCAGTTCGTTGACGATTTTGGAAAGCTCTGTCCCCAAATATTCGCCCAGTAATTCCGCGGCGGCCGGCGTAATTTTCAGCTTTTTTTCGCGTAGATAATGTTGAATCCAATCTGGCACCTGATTATCGTACAAAGGCTTGGCATCCAGTACAACGGCTTTTTCCTTGAGTAATTTTCCGAATTTTGTATTGATATTCAGCGTCTTATGCTTATGGCAAATCACCAATATGGTAGAGTCCAGCGGCTTTTCCACATAAGTAGCCAGCTCCGCAAGCGATTTCATATCTTGGGCTTCTTTTAGAATAACTACTTGCCGCTCCGCCATCACCGGATAACGCCGGGCGTTGTCGATCACAGCGAGATGATCCGCATCTTTACCATATAAAACCGTGAGATTAAAAGCCTGTTCGGTCTCAGAGAGAATATGGTGTTCGGCATAGTCGGAAATGACATCAATAAAATAAGACTCGGCGCCGTGCAGGAAATAAACCGGCCGATACTTGTGTTGTTGCAGTTCTTTGAGAATCTCCTGGTAAGTCATGTTGCGAAGATACAGAAGTAGATCAAAAAACCTATCCGGAAGAAGTTTTCACAAATAAAAAAGGGTCATGAAACTCAGATTTCATAACCCTTTTGATTTGGTAGTACCGGAAGCGAGACTCGAACCCGCACAGGTTGCCCCGCACGCCCCTGAAACATTGTATAACTTTATTTTTAATATTTAAAATACACATAATTAATTAGTTAGAAATTGTTAAAGCCGAAATTTGACGATTTATTAACTAAATTTTGCACACCATGTCAACACCAATCAAGACTATTTTGTACACATCTAAGACGCTTAGTAGCGGTGAACATCCGGTTATGCTAAGATTATACATTCAAGGAAAGGTCCACAAACTCAGCCTCCATTTAAATGCTCACAAAGTCGAATGGAGTCCCAAATTAGGAAGATTTAACAAAAAGGCTTCCTTCCAATGCTGAAGAAAAAAATTCGGTACTCCGACAAAAGAAATTTTAGCGGAGAAAATTATCAAAGAGATGGTGCTAGCAAATAAGCCATTACAAGTGTTGCCAAACATTCCAACGCAACTAAAGTAACTGTGGAACCCCAAAAGTTTGGAAATAATGGCTTGGAAATGCGCATCCACGACAATGGCAAGGTTGAACAAAAAGACTACAAAACGACGGGGTTGGGCACTTCCAATATGCGGATGCGGGCAGTGCAAATCGGTGCTACTTTTCAAATTAATACGAATACTGGCTTCTTGATTATCGTTCAATTGCCTTTTAGTAGGTACCCTTTTTACTTTTAAATAAGCCTATTCCATTGCAACGATTTTCTAAGCCATGAATTCAGCCTAATCAGACAAAAAATGATTAGATTTATGTATGTAAAGGTAGTATTTTATGATTATATTTTGCAGTAAAATAAAGTGTAAATATTTAAAAGTCATTTTTTTATGGTGTTATTTGCTATTTACTAGCACTAATGTTATTAGTCAATCTACTGCTCGCTTATTCACGCGTTTAAACATTACCTATCCCGATGCGCCAGCTTTTGTGTCGTGCATCATTCAAGACCAACTGGGCTTTATGTGGATTGGTTCGACGGACGGATTGTACCGGTTTGATGGGTACCAATTCAAAGCTTTCCGCCACGATTCAAATGACAGTACGAGTTTACAAAATAATACTATTACGGCCTTACATGAAGATAAAGCAGGAAATATCTGGGTAGGATCAGCAGGTGCTGTTCAACAGTTTGACCCACGAAGGGGTGTTTTTCTTCGACCTGCATTTGACACTAACTTGCTGAAAAACATTGCTAAAAGTTTAATAAAGGATATTCAGGAAGATAAAGACGGGATGATCTGGATTGCTACTGACAGAAGTGGGTTGCTGCGTTATGATCCAGTTCTTCGCAAAATCAGGTCATTCCAATACCTGGAAGGCGATTCCACTTCAGGGGAGCCTAATCCCGTTTGGGCTATAGAGGAAGACCAGGCAGGTATCCTTTGGATAGCATCTCTTACTGGTATTCATCAATATGATTCGGGTAATGAAACCTTTATACCTGTTGCCGTCGAACTCAATTCCGGGCGTCAAACAGACAATTTTATAGCTAACATAAGAGATATGGTGGCCGTAGCCCCCGGCGACCTCTGGGTGAGTACAGATGGGAAGGGTGTGTATCATCGCAATCCAAATACGGGGAAGTGGATTGGCTTTCAGCACAATCCGGCTGATGCCGAAAGCCTGGGAGACAACCGCACCATCGGAGTGTTTGCCGATAGCAAAAAAAACCTTTGGGTAGCTACGGTCAGTGGAGGACTCAACCGTTTTGATGCTAAACGCCAATCCTTTGTACGCTACCAAACGGCTGCTGCTGAGATCAATAGCATTAGCGACAATCACGTGTATGCCGTATCTGAAGACCGAAATGGTCTAATCTGGGTGGGTACAGCAAGGGGGGTTGACCTATTGCATCCTCAGAATGCACAATTTGAATTCTTTCAGCGGGAAGTAAACAAAGCGCCTACTTTGAGTGGCGACAATGTGCTGGCTGTAGTGGAAGATCAATACGGGGAGGTTTGGGTCGGTACCCGAGGCGCCGGATTGAACAGATATAATCGGCAAAGCAGGACTTTTACTACTTACCGTCACCAGTCATCTAATTCGGGCAGTTTGAGCAATGATAAAGTCTGGTCTATCCACGAAGATCGTCAGGGGCGGCTTTGGGTGGGGACTTCCGGTGGAGTATTAAATCTGTTTGATCGTGAAACCGAACGATTTACGCATTACCAATTGCCCGAAATCTTGGATGTTTTTTTTGCTAATGAAATTCGTTCCATTACAGAAGATGAGCACGGCATCTTATGGTTAGCAACGCTAGGCTGTGGATTGTATGCGTTTGACCCCGAAAAGAAATCCTTTGAAAATTTCCGGAATGAAGTTGAAAATGAACAAAGCTTGAGTAGCAATGCGGTTTATGCCATACAAGCAGACCAGAATGGAGGTGTCTGGGTGGCAACTATCCACGGCGGTGTTTGCTATTTCGACCTCCAGGAAAAATCCTTTACACGATATGCCAATACAGAGAACGACCCCATGAATTTGGGTTATGCAGACAATTTTTCAGTATTCATCGACCGCAAACAGCGGGTTTGGGTAGGTACAGCCAATGCCCGCCTGGGACTATTTAATCCGCAGAAAAATGAATTCAACTATTTTTTAGAAGATGCGCCGGATGCTTCTTACGTAGTTATGGGGATCATGGATGACGAGCAGGGCAACCTTTGGCTCACGACCAATCAAGGATTATTGCGCTTTACCCCCCCGGCAGACCTGTATGCTTCGGATTCACCGGGAGAAATTAGACGATACACAAGAGAGGATGGATTGCAGGATAATGATTTCGATACCGGGGCTATTTTTAAAAGCCCTTCCGGTCATATTTATGTGGGTGGCAGAAAAGGCTTTAACCGGTTTCACCCTGATTCATTAAAATTAAATGAAACTAATTTAGAAGTATTATTAACTGATTTTCAAATATTTAATAAATCAATTTCCATAAATAATAATAATAATAAGAATAAACCATCCAAAACATTTACCCTGGAGCGTGATATCGCTTACACGGATGCCATTGTCTTGAATCACCAACACCGCGTTTTTTCGGTCGAATTTACTACCTCAGATTTTGAAAATCCCCGCCAAACCCGCTTCGCCTATCGCCTGGAAGGATTCAACAATGATTGGATTGACATTGGAAATCAGCATATTGTCACCTTCACCAATTTGAATCCTGGTAAATATACCCTTCAACTCAAAGCAGCCAATAAAATGGGCGGCTGGAGCGACAAAATTCGATCACTGCAAATTGTGATTACGCCGCCCTGGTATCAGACCTGGTGGGCATATTTGGCTTTTGCGCTCCTAGCTTTTGGAGGTATTTTCTTTGTTTACCGATTTAATCTCAATCGAAGATTAGAACAAGCAGAAGCCAGGCAAATAAAGGAGTTAGACGTCCTAAAAACCCGACTTTATACCAACATCACGCATGAGTTCCGTACGCCGCTCACCGTCATTATGGGCATGAGTGAAAACATAGTGGGGCACGCGCAAGAAAAAAACATGATTCGCCGGAATAGTAAGAATTTGTTGCGGCTCATCAACCAATTACTTGATTTATCCAAATTAGATGCCGGAAAATTAAAACTGAATCTCATCCAGGCAGACATCGTCGGCTATCTGCAATACCTTACAGAATCTTTTTATTCGATGGCAAAGGAAAAGAACATTCGCTTGACTTTTTATTCGGAAGAGGAAGCCCTCCTCATGGATTATGA
>CAZGAU010000220.1:0-7375 GCA_964523725.1 uncultured Saprospiraceae bacterium | reverse complement strand
CGTCCGGATTTATGGCGCATCTGCCAGGGCTATCTGGAGACTTTGGCCGGCAATTATTATGATGCGATCAGAACATTTGAAGAAGCCAAGGAACGCGTGGATAATGAATTGCTGAAAGATCAGCTGGCAGCGTTCGAAATGGCGATGCGTATCAGCGCTTTTACGGCAGCTACCGATTCCATCGAGCGTGTGGTCAACAACATGAGAGCATCTTCCGTATATCGGCGCTACCGGGATTTTCCGGATTTTTTGAGTGATAAAATGTCCATGCTTTACCAGCAGGGCGATTCCCCGGGCAAGGCTTTTCTGAGCAATTACCGCCTTGGCGATTTGAAAGTGAATCCAAAGCTCAATGTGATCGAGGATTTGCTGGCTATTTGCAGAAAAACAGGGCGCAACAGCCTGGAGACTGCACTTATCACTAAATCCGACGGCACCACCATCGAGAAAGATCTAATCAATATGAAAGCCACCCTGCTCTTCAGCGAAGGACGGCTAGAGGAAGCACTCAATACCCTCAAAAAAATGGATCGCACGTTCTGGGATGAGTACGGGGTTTTCAATCCTTTTGTGCCCAGATTCAAAGATTGCGTTAACTGCCCTTTGCCGGATACCGCCAATATGTACAATCGCGGCGAACTGATCGAGCGCATCCTTGATCTGGAATCCTTTGCCCGCGGGGGTAGCGAGCGCGCTGTAGAATTTTATTTTGAATTGGGTTTGGCTTTCTATAACATGACCTATTTCAGTTATGAATGGAGGGCGATGGATTTGTTCCGGAGCGGTTCGAGTATGGCAATCAATAAATTGCGCGATGGTGACAATGTGGTGCCACACCCCAAATATCCCCTGGAAAACCGGGAGGTTTTTGATTGTTCAAGAGCCTTGTTCTATTTTGACCGGGTGCGGCAGTTGAGCACTGACCGTGAAGTGTCGGCACGAGCCACCTACTGGGCTGCCAAATGCGAGCGCAATGCATGGTACGTCAACCGGGCGCGCGGAGCGCAACGTACCTATGATTATTTCGAAGTCTTGAAAAATGAATATGCCGATACCCGTTTTTATGAGCGGGTGGTGCGCGAATGCAAGACTTTTCAGTCTTATCTGGCAAGATGAGAGAATGCTGAAAATGAAGATATTTTAAATTTAATATTTTCTACATGAAAAAATTTACACTATTATTACTGGTTTTGATTTGGATCGCCGACTTGCTGGCGCAGGGTACCAATCTGCCTTTGGGCAACCCGGCATATCATATCCTTGATCGCCTGGAAATCAAGTCCGGGATCGAACAGCCCTTTCATTCTTCGCTCAAATATTACACCCGTGGCGCAGCTACCCGCTTTGCGCTTATGCTGGATACGGCGACCAATGTCAATCTTACGGATCTCGATCAGGCGGATTTGCAATACCTCTTCCGGGATAATAATGAATGGCTGGTACCTAATAAATTTTATACCACGCTGGCCGCTCGTCGCGAAAAAACCGAAGGACAGGAAACGCTGACACAAATAGAAGCTGCACTGACAGACCCTCGCTACGAACGAAGTGAAAAGCCGATTCTGAAATATTTTTACCGGACGCCGGCTAACCTGCTGGAAGTCAACGATAAATATTTTTACATGCGGGTAAATCCGATCCTGAACTTTAAGGTGAATAACTCGAATGAAGATGCAAATCCGCTGTTTTTCAATCAACGGGGAGTAGAACTCCGCGCCGGGGTGGACGATCGGGTTTATTTTTATTTCAATATCCTGGAAACGCAGGCGCGTTTTCCGCAATACGTAAATGAGCGCGTCAACCGCGACAAGGCAATTCCTGGAAACGGTTTGTATAAAAATTTTGATCCCAGTCTTTTCGGTGAGGGACAAGCCTACGATTTCCTCAATGGGCAGGGCTATGTGGGTTTCAATATCACGCGGCACATCGGGGGGCAGTTTGGCTACGGTCGGAATTTCATTGGCAATGGCTATCGTTCGCTGTTGTTGAGCGATTTTTCCAATAACTACCTGTATTTCAAGCTGAACTGGAACGTCTGGCGCTTCCATTATCAGAATTTGTTTACCGAACTGACCTTGCAATCGAGCAATCAGATCCCGGATGGCGTGCTGGTACCCAAAAAGTATATGGCGACGCATCATCTGAGTTTTGATGTGACCGACAATTTTAATATGGGCTTGTTTGAAACGGTGATTTTCAGCAGGAATAACGGTTTTGAATTGCAATACCTCAACCCGATCATTTTGTACCGTACCATTGAGCAGGCTTTCGGTAGCCCGGATAACGTGCTGATCGGCATCGACGCCAAATGGAACCTCTTCCGCAGGGTGCAATTGTACGGGCAACTGATGATGGATGAATTCAAATTCAACGAGTTGTTCGTGGAGCGCAACGGCTGGTGGGCTAATAAATGGGGCATTCAGGCTGGAGCCAAATACATTGACGCCCTTGGCATCGATCACCTCGATTTGCAGGCGGAGCTCAATATTGTACGGCCTTATACTTACACTCATAGCGACAGTCTGGCAAATTATACCCATTATAACCAGCCGCTGGCGCATCCGCTGGGCGCTAATTTCCGGGAAATGCTGTTTTTGGCACGTTATCAGCCGATCCATAAATTGACCTTTGAAGCCAGGGTCATTAATGCTCACGTCGGCGAAGATGCTGCCGGCACGAACTGGGGTAATAATATTTTGCTGCCCAACCGCAATCGTTTCCAGGAATACGGCAATGAAATAGGGCAGGGTGTCGCAGCAGATATTTCCATCATCGGGCTGGATGTGAGCTACCAGCTCTGGCACAATATCTTCCTGGATGTCAGTTACTTCCGAAGAAACAAAGACAGCGAAGACCCCAAATTCAGTAATTCGGTGAATTACTTTGGCGGCGGCCTCCGCATGAACATCGGGCGGCAACGCTGGGATTTTTAGCGTTTAGATCAAGATTATCGCTTTTTATAGGATTTAATGAGTTGATTTTCAACAAATAAGCTCTTTGTTGCAGTATTCTTTCCGGTGCTGCGGACAAAAAGAGCGTTTGGAAATGTCTTTTGAATAGAAGGTATCGGAAAAACTCAAAGGAAAGCGATCTCTGTGCAACACACTCATTCACAACATGTTGGTGAAAAAAACTTGATCTGGTAAGTTTTTACCGATATTATTCCTGTTTGTAAAACCCTCGTTTAAACAAAAAACATGAAAAAACGCTTCGCTTTAGCTATGGTTTTAATGACCATTTTTTACCCATTTATACATGCGCAAACCGGTGTGAGCGATAAGATCGACCTGCATATCAATTGTAACTCCTGTGATATGAATTATCTGCGGCAGGAGATTGATTACGTCAATCATGTGCGGGACCAGGCCCTTGCCGATGTGCAGGTTTTTATCAACCGGATTGGCAACGGCAGCGGCGGCGGCACTTACGAATTGTCTTTCACCGGCAAAAACCAGTATGAATACACCCGACAGGGGCTTACATATACCACCAACCCCACGATGACCAACGACGAAGTGCGTGCCGGTTTGCTCAAATACATTGAGGGCGGGCTGGTTTCTTATCTGTTGCAGGCTGGCATGACCAATGAAGTGCTGGTTTCAATCGAACCACTGATAGTGGAACAAAAAGTAGCGCCAATCCACGAAGACCCTTGGAATTACTGGATTTTTGATGTACGTGGCGAAGCCAACATGGAAAAAGAGTCCAATCAGAGCGGGGTAGATCTGGAATTTGGATTTGGTGGGGATCGCATTACCGAGGAATGGCGCGTCCGTTCCGATGCAGAGCTTAATTACACCGAAAATCGCTTTAAAAATGACGGGGAAGAAATTATAAGCGTAAGAAAGTTTCATTATTTATCAGGCAGCGTGGTAAATAGTCTCGGAGATCATTGGTCTGCCGGGCTTTTTGGAGGTTTAAAACATGATACTTATAATAATATTGATTTTTCTTATAATGTAGGTCCGGCTCTTGAATATAATATTTTTCCTTATCATGAAGTCATTCGCCGGGAAATTACATTTGCGTATAAAATCGGTTACATAGAGAACAGTTATCTGGATTCCACTCTTTACAGCAAATTGGAGGAAAGCCTGTTCAATCAGTCGCTGACCATGGAGGCGCGTTTCCGGCAGCCCTGGGGCGATATTTCTTCCACGGTGAGGGCTTCCAATTACCTGCACGATTTTTCAAAAAACAGGGTAGAACTGGATAGTTACGTTTCGGTGCGGCTCTTCAAAGGCTTTGCCCTGAGCGTTTCTACCGAGATGGACCTGATCCGCGACCAGATCACGCTGCCGGCCAAAGGCGCTTCCCTCGAGGATTTGTTGCTGCGGCAACGGCAGATTGCCACTAATTTCAGGATGGAGTTTGGCGTGGGTTTCCGTTATACCTTTGGCGCAGCGTTTAATAATATTGTAAATACCAGGCTGTGACCTTGTAATAAAAATCGGTACTCGACTAAATAAAATCGGATTATTGAAGGAATGTTATTGTTTTTTTATTAAAAAAGCTTATTCTTTTACACGCATCATTAGAGTAAGGTTTCCAGGTTTTTCTAATCCAGATTCTTCAATAACTCCTTCACAATCAGCGTCATCTTTGGTTCAGCGGCTTCGGCTACGGCAATCACGTCTTCTACCGTGGTTTCGCGGATTTCTTCCAGCGGGAAGCATTTATTGGTCACCACCGAAATCACAAACACCGGCAACCCACTATGTTTTGCCACCAAAACCTCCGGAATAGTGCTCATGCCCACCAAGTCGCCACCGATGCGATTTACAAACTGATATTCGGCAGGCGTTTCCAGATTTGGACCTTGCAGACCCACATATACACCCTCGTGTGCGCGGATATTATGCGCCTGTGCAATGCTCAACGCTTTGGCATTCAGGGAACGGTCGTAAGCCTTCAACATATCAGGGAAACGCGGTCCCAGACGCTCGTCGTTTTCACCGCGCAGCGGGTTTTCCGCGTGTAAATTGATATGATCTTTGACAAACACAATATCACCGGCCATAAAATGCTGGCTCGTGCCGCCGGCCGCATTGGAGATAAATAAATGCTCGATTCCCAGAAATTTCATCACCCGCACCGGAAAAGTCACTTGTTGCATCGAGTAGCCTTCGTAATAGTGAAAACGCCCGGACATAGCCACCACGGGCTTGCCGGCCAAATTCCCGAAAATCAACTGCCCCTTGTGGCTTTGCACCGTAGAAACCGGAAAATGAGGGATCAATGAATATGAAATTTCCGTAATTTTTTCAATTTCGTTCGCAAGATTACCAAGCCCGGTGCCAAGAATGATGCCGTATTTGGGTTTAAAATCCGTTTTTTGGCGAATGAAAGCGACTGCTTCCTGTATTTGATCAAATAGCATAGTTCGAAAGGTTCAAGAGGTTCAAGAGTTCAAGAGGTTTAAGAGAGTTCAAGAGGTTTAAGAGAGTTCAAGAGGTTTAAATGTAAGCAAGTTTTAAACGCTTGAACCTCGAACAATTAAACTTTTGAACATTTAAACTTTAATCCACAACTAAAGCTGTACGATCCAATTCCTGTTGCCGGATATTTGCCGGAAGCTCCCGGTATTCGTACTGCTGCGTGCGTAATTTTGGCGTAAAGCCTGCCTCGCGGATCGCTTTCTGAATGCCATCGGCGGTGAACCGGAAATTCGCGCCAGCCGCGGAAACTACGTTCTCTTCGATCATGATGCTGCCAAAGTCGTTGGCGCCCGCGTGCAGACACAATTGCGCGACCTGCTTGCCCACCGTCAGCCAGGATGCCTGAATATTCTGGATATTTGGCAACATAATGCGACTCATGGCGATCATGCGCACGTACTCGTCGCCGGTCACGGTATTTCTGGCTCGTTTCAGCTTGCGCAAGATCGTATCCTCATCCTGGAAAGGCCAGGGAATAAAAGCAATGAAACCCTTGGCATCCGCCGGTTTTTCCGATTGCACCTGGCGCATGGCTACGAGGTGCTCCATTCGCTCCAGATTGGTTTCGATGTGTCCGAACATCATCGTCGCCGAAGTAGTCAGATGCAATTGGTGCGCGGCCCGCATCACATCCAGCCATTCCTGACCGCCGCATTTACCTTTGGAGATCAGGCGTCGCACGCGATCACTCAAAATCTCGGCGCCAGCGCCGGGCAGCGAGTCTAGCCCAGCTTCCTTTAAAGCTTTTAATACTTCGTAATGCGTTGATTTTTCCAGCTTTGTAATATGCGCAATTTCGGGAGGGCCCAGCGCATGCAATTTCAGCGTCGGATATAATTCTTTCAATTGTTGGAACAGATCCACATAAAAACTAAGTCCCAAATCCGGGTGATGCCCGCCTTGCAGCAAAAGCTGATCGCCGCCAAATTCAAAGAGTTCGTCAATTTTCTGCTTGTATTCGTCAATCGAAGTGATGTAAGATTCGCCATGCCCCGGGCGGCGGTAGAAATTGCAGAATTTGCAGTTGGCAATGCACACATTGGTCGTATTTGAATTCCGGTCGATGATCCAGGTCACCACATTATTCGGCACATGATGCTGGCGCAGCGCATTGCCAACGTACATTAGCTCGGAGGTGGTGGCATTTTCAAATAGAAAAACACCTTCCTCCGCGCTGAGGAATTCGAGGTTTAAAGCCCTATGCAGCAGATCGTTAATATTCATATTTGATTTTTTTAGCTGTAAACTACGAGCACTAGAATCAAAATTTATCAAGCTTGTAGCTTGTCACTTGCAGCTTGTTTCTTAAGGAACAAAGATAACAAAGCAGGGTTGACTGTGCAATCAAATATTTTTCAAATAATTCTGAAAGTTTAGAAAGTGAAAAATTTGGTGAAATGAACGAATTGCGTTTACGGGCTTTTTCTAACAAAAAAAGTGCCCTATGTCGAATAAAGTTGAAATCCTGCTTGTCAAGTGGCATCTTTCGTAGAAATAAAAAATCTTTACACGCATGAGTCTGTTTGAATGGTTTTCCGAGTCTTATAATCCCGGGCCGGTAGGGCGTATCCGTACCCGCAGGCAGGGAGAAGAACGCAAACCACCCAAACGTATTTGGATAGTGCTCATCGCCATGGCAGGGCAGGCTTTATTCTGGTTTATTATTTATCTGATCGCCGGACAGAATAATTGGAGCGCGGTAGCTATCGGCTTATGTGTATTGATCGTATATATCATACTTTCCTTTTTCCTGGAGCCGGAGCCCAACTACGAAAACTTCGGCTGGCTGGGCGGTTTCGTGGACAATCCTTTCCGTATTTCCGATGATTTCAACCGCTTTCTGGCTTTTTTATATATCATACTTTTGCCCGGAAAATGCATGGCTTATGGGTTTATATTTACCTATCAAATTTTCAGATATAATATTTTGAAAAAAA
>CAZGAU010000219.1:0-7412 GCA_964523725.1 uncultured Saprospiraceae bacterium | reverse complement strand
GGTACAACCGTGTGTTTTCAAGTTGTTCAATGATTTCCTCAAGGTATCGCTGGCGCTTGGGAATGGTCAGAGTTTTATTTTCAAACGCTTGTCCGTATAATTTGGCCTCATTGAGTTCTTCTGCCAATAAATCCAAGGCATATTCCAGTTCGCTGATCTGTTCTTCAAAATGCAGATCCTCATTGTTGTTTTGTGAACTCAGCCGAGACAACTCCTCTTGCACCAAAGCAGGCAGGCTATCTCTCCAGGTCTGCAAATCTTTTTCAAAAGCAACCAGATTCTGCCTGACTTTTTGAACATTTTGTCCTTCGTTAGTTGGTGTAAACTGGAAATCAAAATAACGACCTCGCTCAAAAGTCCTCACCAGATTGAGATAGGCTTCGGCTACTTCGTCCCGCGCTTCCAAAACCGACTTGACTTTCCCCGAAAAAACCCCGCGCAGCTTGAGCGCACCGGCTCCAGCCTGGTCGAAATCTGCACCATAGCGACTCGAATAATCCGCCATTTGGTCCTTCAGGCGGGTGAGTCGGTTGGCGAGTTCACCGTATTGTCCTTCATAGTATTCACTGAGTTGATCGGTATATAAATTTATTTTTGTAATAAACCGGTGATGCAGGCTGCCGGCCTTGTCCAGAAAAGCGTTTAGCTGTTTAGTAATATAATCCAGGCTCGCTTCTTTACTTTGTTTTGTAAAAATTTCCGGGTGGAGATTGCTCAGCGGATGTTTGAGTGTATTAATTTTTGAATAAAGCGGAAACGATATCTCGATACTTTCCTGCAAATTTAAATATTCATCGTAGGTGAATTCGAAATCTTGAGGATTTAACTGACTGGATAACAGCTCCTTGCCTTCAATCCGGTTGCTGCGCAAAAACTGCCCGACGGTGCCTGTCCAGTGCAGTGGGCCAAAAATTTCACGCCGTACTGCCTGATAGATTTCGTCGAGCTTGGTTTTCAGGCGGGTGCTTTTGTCAAGCCAGGCGCGGTAATTGGTTTCATCGTAGGTTGCCGGCGCAAGATCGGCATTGGCAATCGTACGGAGAAAATCCAGCAAAACCGGCTTATCGGTCATGCTGTCCTGAAACAAAAAACTGAACTGGGTTAAACCCAACTGGGCCAGGCGATTCTGTACCTGATGTAAAGCGCCCAGGTTTTCGGATACAACCAGGCAGCGATGCCCATTTGACAAGGCATTCGTCAATAAGTGAACCAGCAGATGCGTTTTTCCGGTACCGGCATTGCCTTCAACAACTGTTGTTTTTTCACTTAAAATCGTTTGAAAAGCAGTCGCCTGATGCGGGTCTAACGGCAAAAGTCCGAATTCATGCCCTTTGTGGCGGGTTTCCTCACACAGGTTCCAGTCCTCTGCCATCGTCGTCGCGGGAATTTGCGGTGGGAAAAGACCGACCACACCCGACCATTGAATAGCTCCACGCCCCGTAAGATCAGCTAATTCTTCTGCCATCGGGCATTCGGTGATTGCAATACTTTGGCTGTTATTTTCCACGCCAAGATTGGCGGCTATTTCGTTACAACATTCCACTAATGCTTTGGGTGTGATTTTTCTCTGGCGAACCGCATTTGACAACTCAGTTTCGATATCATATTCAACAAAATCTTTAAGCATGTCAACCAACTCCCGGTTATAAAAAACCTGCTCGTCTTTTCCGTGCGAAAACATCCAGGTGGTAATGGCTCCGGGCGCTAGCGACAAATCAAGTTGCCAGATAAACAAAGGCGCAGCGATCGTTCTATCATCCAGTTTCCAAAGCAATATCGGATAGCCAAAACCAAGCGTTGGGATGCCTTGCGTACGCTCGTGATTGCGGGAAGAAAAGTAGAAATGTTGCAGTGTTTCGGAAGTAGGATGATCGGATTGCGTGCTCAATTGTAATTGCCTTTTCTGAAAAAGCTGCTCCATCCAGTTGGAGGCAAAGGCTTCACCACTCTGATCAATGGCGACCAAATCCAGCGCATTGTTTTTTAAAGGCAGAATGTTCTGATATATTTGAAAGTTTGAAATAACCAAAGACGATTGTCCCTTCATGCTTCACCCATTAAAAATTAAGTATTGCAAATCATTTGACTGGTATTCACTCCTGAATACCCATCAGTGTTTGGCTCCAAATATACCAATTACTTTTACATTATTTTATTGCAGATTCATTCTTTTAATAACAAGATAAATGCAATAAAATATTATTAAACAAAACCGTTAAACAGTTTTCAGCACCGATTTTTTGTCAAAAAAACTACAATTTTCCTTTTCAAAATCGAAAGATTTATCGTACCTTAAGTTCTGAAAATCAATTAATTGTATATCGGTTAAAATGTTTAACGTTTCCAGCAAAACCTATAGCAAAGGTTAAACAAAATTGAATAACTTCACCACTATGGTACCACATATTGCTGTAATTGTTACAGATCCTCAAAGAAGAATTCTCTGGGTCAATGAAGATTTTACAACCATTACCGGATACTCGCTGGCCGAAGTGCTCGGGAAAAAGCCCAATATTTTGCAGGGCCCGAAATCGGAGCAGGAGGTCATCCGGCGCATCCGGAAAAGCCTGGAAAGCCAGATACCCCATAAGGATGTAATAACCAACTACCGCAAAAACGGCGAAGAATACCCTTGCAAACTTACGATTCATCCGATATTTGATACTTTCAGGAATCTCACCAATTTTATTGCTTTTGAAGTGGATGGAGATAAAGTAGAGCATGACGAAGAAATTCCAATGCTGCAAATCAGCGATAAATACAGTACCAGTAGCTTAAAAGGTGTGGAAGAACTGAAGCTTTATTACCGTTTGAAGGCATTAATGGAGAATGAAAAAATCTACCTCGATCCGGATCTGACGCTCAAATCGGTAGCGGATAAACTCTCCACCAATACGAAATATCTTTCGCAGGCAGTCAACAACCACGTGGGCTCCAACTTCCAGAATTTTATCAACATGTACCGGGTAGAAGAGGTAAAAATGAAAATCGCCGACGAGGAATATCGCAACCTCACCTTGTTTGGTATTGCCTTGCAGTGCGGATTCAAGAACAAATCGACCTTCTACAAAGTGTTTAAGGAAGTGACTGGCATCACTCCAAGAGACTACCTAAAGAACAGGAAAGCCTATGATTATGCGGATTAGCAAGTATTGAAAGACTATAGACAATTTATTCTCAGTAGAATCCTGTCTGCATTTACGAATTCGGACACCACTTGTCGCTCTAAAATTGCAATTGCAGTTTATTTGCGCCAACTTTATAAAAATTAATTAAGAATTATGAGCGGCATTAAAGATTTATTCATACTCTTTCACTGGATGGATAACGAAAAGCGATCCACTTTGGAAGCTTCTTTTTCCAACCAGAAAAAGGTGCCGCGCGAGCGACAGCTTATCCTGAACGAATTGGCGAAGGAAAGAAAAACATCTGAAAAAAAGATGTTAAGCGCTTTTGTTAAAGGAAAGCCTGCCTGGTGATAAAATCTGAATATAAGCTATATACATTTTATTACACCGAAATCATCCGGTTGTAAATAAACATTCTTTTTTTATAAAAAATCACACCTGAAACATCATGATTTTTGGAGTATTTACTATCCAAAATTAATTCAACATGAGTCATCCCGAATTTGAAAATGCCCCGTTGCCGCGTGTCGCCTTAGCTTTAGCGGTGGCACAGGGGCAAAATATGGGTAGATATTTGCAAAGAAACACGTCTCGGCGTGCCATAGGTACGCATTATAAGGCATACCTACGGCATGCAAATCGGATCATTTCTACCAATATTCCGTCCCGATGGGACGAGTACAGCAAAAATTCGGGATGACTCATGTTTTTCACCTGCAAACTTACTGCCCAGCGGTATTCCCGCTTACCTGCTCGCCGTTTTTGTACAAATATTCCGTAGTTACCCGTCCATCGGCATTATAAGTCCGGTAATAACCGTCCTGAACGCCATTTTTATATTCGGCCGAAGACTGAAGCTTTCCGTCCTGAATCCGGTAGGATTTGAACACCCCATCCAGTTTGCCATTCTTGTATTCGGACAGCTCTTCCAAACGAGAAAACCGATACTTGGCATTGGGGCCGTGCAATTCATTGTTTTGATAATTGGCGATCCGCTCGGTTATACCGCCTTCATTAAACTCCATGTATAAGCCAGTTTGCTTGCCATCTTTGTAATTTATCAATTGTTGCGGGAACATTTTTTCGGGATGATAGGTCACCCAACTACCCACTTTAACGCCGTTCTCGACATAACCTATTTCCAACAGGTTGCCCTCCGAATCTCGTTTTTCTACCCTTTGCCAATTGGTACCCGGCACTTCCTCAATAGTATAAGCACTCAGATCAACGGTAGCCTTACCGGCACTGTTTGACGCGGAAGCCGCAGAATTATTGGTAGTTTCGCCGGGGTTGCTGCATGCCGCAAATAGTACCAATACCACCAGAAACAATAGATTTTTCATAGGATCCTTTTTTAATTTTTTCATATAATATTCACAAAACGAGGCAAATTTACCTTTAATCTAAAAAACAAAGCGCTTGTATTTACATTTTTACCAGCAGAAACCTCCTGAGAATCGCGAAAATCCTAAATTTACCGTACCTTTTTTGTTATCAAAAACAGCAGCATGAAAGACCGTACTATTCTGATGATCGCCGCGATTCTGCTCGTGCTATTTTTCGGGGCACGGTATTATTTCTCATTACAACAAAGCCCCGATTTTTCGGCGCCCCTGATTCAAATTGATACCGCCGGCGTCACTACCTTATTCATTGCACCACCCGGTGAAGAGACAGAAATAGCGCTCCGCCGCGAAGATGGCAACTGGATCGCCTCCAACGGACAAATCCATCTCAAAACCTCGCAGGAAGTGATTTCCGCAATTCTAGGCGCGATTGCCGATGTCAGGATAAAGCTCGTGGTGACTCAGAAGCCTGGAGAATGGGCGGATTATGATGTACTGGAATCAACCGGAACCCGTATTCGGGTATATGAGGGTCAGAAATTGCTGGAAGATTTTATTGTCGGAAAAACACAAACTACGCCCGAAGGTCTCACTTTTACGCATTTGCGGCTCACCGATGAAGATGAGGTGTATGCCATCGACGGGAGTTTAAAAAATATTTTCAAGCTTAATTTCAATGATTTTCGCAGTAAAGAAATCTTAAATATTATACCTGAAGTAAATATTAGTGAATTTGAATGGCAAAACCCGGATACGGTGCTGTTCTTTCAACGAGGTGAGACTGGCTGGCTCCAGGGCGCAACGACACTGGATTCGCTGGAAGTAGAAAAATATCTCCGGAATCTGCATCAAGTTTCGGGCGAAGCTTTTGCAGATGATTTCGATGAGGTACAGGGAGCAAAATTGTTATTTGAGGTGCTAACTATTCCCAATAATCAAACCGATGAGCCGTTCGTCATCTCCTGTTATCGGGATACCACCCGCCAGTTGCCGTTCATCATCCATTCCAGCCAAAACCGCGATGCTTATTTCGCCAGTGATTCAACGGGTATTTATCAACGAATTTTTAAAAACCTGCAAACATTACTTCCATCAGAACAAAAATAAAAAGAGGAAGCACAAGGCCTCCTCTTCATCTCCATAACCAAAAAAGCATCATAAATTCACTGCGGAGAAATATCCGTCAGGAAATATTAAAATGAAGTAAATAACTCCGTCGGTTTATTTCATTTCTTTTTTACATTTTCGGCAGCAAAACCTGGTCCACCACGTGGATCACGCCGTTGGACTGGGTTACATCATACGTGCTGATATTGGCTACATTGCCCGATTCATCGGCAACAGCAATGTTGCGCGCGCCGTTCATCATCGCCGTCAAAGTACCGCCGCTCACGGTTTTGAGGGTCGCTTTGCCCTTCCCTTTCTTAATTGCTGCGGCAATCGCATCATAATCATAATTTCCGGCCACCACATGATACGTGAGTACTGTAGTCAAAGTCTTTTTATTTTCCGGCTTCAGCAGCGTTTCCACCGTGCCTTCGGGCAGGTCTTCAAAAGCGTTGTTGACCGGCGCAAACACCGTGAATGGTCCGGCGCCTTGAAGCGTTTCCACCAAACCGGCAGCTTTTACTGCTGCCACCAGCGTGGTGTGATCGGCAGAATTCACTGCGTTTTCCACGATGTTCTTTTTGGGGTACATCGCCTCGCCGCCAACCGTGACGGTTTTTCCGGTCATTTTACTTTGAGCGGTCAAATTTACAGTGCAAAGCATAGCCAGTGCAGCTACGGCTGCAATCATTACATTGAATTTCATGTTAGTATTAATTTTGTTAGAAAAGTGTAATAAGTGATTTGCCTTCTATTACGGGTCGAAGGAGCAAAGCTGATTTGCAGAAAGGAATTCTTAACTAAATCTTAACAGTGAAAAGTATTTTTAGCGATTTGAACATCAATCCAATTTTTGCAATAAATCCTTGCCTATCTGGGAGTTAAGTTTTCCATTTTTCACTAAATCAACAAAAACAAGCTGACAGTAATATTTTTGCGTGGTATCCACCCTTGGTGAAAACGGCCTTGGAGAGAGATCATGCAACCCTGGCATGCGAGGAAACACCAGCATACCTCGCGAAGCATCAAAATATTGATTATACACAAATAACTGTCGCAAATCATTTATTTCCGGATTCGCTTTTTGCAAACGTTTCCACTTGGTATCCAGCACAATACGCTGATTTTCTTTTATCAATAAAATATCGGGTTGTAAATAACGCCGCTCCCAGAAAGATTGTCGCACCTGCCGCAAAACGGTCGTGTTTTTATCCGCAGCATTTTTTAATTGCCGGTAAATAAATTCCTCGAACAGCGCATTCATATCAAATAAAATTGCCAGCACAGGTAGTTGTCCGGCGCGCACATCGGGCTGAAACTGTTGTAGAATAAGTAAGGCCGTGCGCACGGCGCTTTCATAACGTTTGGTTTGCCGGGTAAAATAAAGCTCGGCAGGATTTGGCAGAGGGTTAGATACCTGTTTTAATGCTGGGAATCGATATAATAATTGCTGCGCCTCAAACTGAATAGCCGGATGCACAGGCAACTGTGTTAAGGCTTTTATTGCATTATTTAGCAATATATTATATTCATGATTATACGTAAATTCATAACTTTCGGTATAAAACCGCTCCCGATGCGCCAGATTATACTGCAATTGTTTCTCCAGTAACAAACGCCCTTTCAGTACCTGACGATTGGCAGCCACCGGCGTATAGCTTTTCGTTAATCCCTGATGTAAAATTTGGGCTACTTCATTTATATACTGATGTAAATAAAGATCAAGCAGTGAACCAAACCGCAAGCTCAACTTAGCAAAACCGGGGCTTTCAGGTTGTAAAATGCGACAAGCTTTAAGCATATCGAGCAACACATGCTGGATATTTACATC
>CAZGAU010000218.1:0-7451 GCA_964523725.1 uncultured Saprospiraceae bacterium | reverse complement strand
ATATAATGCTTTACATCTGAAAGGTGCGCTTTACGTGGACCTGGAAACCGATCTTTCGCAGAAAAGCGCCGACGCTGCCCAGGGCGGAAGGCATCCGCTACCGCCGGTGTCAAAGTTTACAAAATTTCTGGGACACCTCGGTATCACACCTGAAAATCAAGTGGTTGTGTATGATGATAAAAACGGCGCCAACGCCGCAGCCCGATTCTGGTGGATGCTTCGTGCGCTGGGACACCAGCAAATTCAAGTGCTTGACGGAGGCTTTCAGGCAGCGATTGATGCCGGTTTTCCAACTAATTCAGGCGCTGAAATGCCTAATTCTACAACGCCTTATCCGGCGAATGCCTGGCAATTGCCGACTGCGGATATGGATGAAGTAGGACAAAAAGCACAAGCTCCTGATGCCGTTGTCATCGACGTGCGGGAAGCAGGGCGCTATGCCGGTGAATTCGAGCCGATTGATTTAATTGCGGGGCACATTCCCGGTGCGATTAATATTCCATTTGCCAGCAATTTGGATAAAGACGGTTCCTTCCTATCGCCGGAAAAACTCAAGACTAAATACGCCGAAACCCTTGGTAATACTGCCCCCGACAAGGTGATCGTGCACTGCGGCTCGGGCGTTACCGCCTGCCATACCCTGCTGGCGATGGCCCAGGCGGGCTTGCAAATTCCCAAATTATACGTCGGATCCTGGAGTGAATGGTCGCGTAATGATCTTCCGATCGCACCGGAAAAGTAAATAAAATTTTTATATTACTTTACATCACTTTTATTTTCTTCCCAAAAACCAACTATAGTAAAGATCAGAAAACAAGCGATGCTGCTCCACTCGGTATAAGAAAGTCCACCAAATTGACCAATTCCGGTGGGCGTATTTTCTTGCCCAAACTCAAAGCCGATTATCCCCGGGTAAGCGTAAGGCAGATAAATGGCATATTCAAATTTCTTGGCGAGCAGCAAAAACAAGGCAATTATAAACCCTAATAAGCCAATACCAATCGGTGTTATAAAATTTTTCCAGCGAATGCTCATCCAGTAATGGAGCGCCGTGATACCCAAAATGGCAAGAAAAGAGTGCCCCAGCGTGCGCACATACTGCCCGAAATCAGGGCTATTTTGCTGGAATCCATATGTTGGATGTATAAAATCAAGTAAATACCCGGTGAATAACAAGGATAATAAAAAAACAATGTAAGTTAAGGCTATCAGCGTGATCACCAGGAAAAGTTTTGAAAAATAAAAATTATACTTCTGCAAAGGCAATGTGTACAGGTATTTCCAGGCATTGGAATGATGCTCAAAATATGTAATAGAACTCGTTACCAATATTACATACGGAACCGCCAATAATAACGAAATCATAGTGAAGCCAATTTCAAAATATAATTTCCAAGGTGTTCCTTCAATTTTGCCTAATTCCTCGAAGTTAAAAACGTAAATAAGAAAGACAAGGCCCGTAACAAATGCCCCGCCAATGAGCGAAATCCATAGTAAAGGCGTTCTTTTCAGTTTATAAGCTTCGGCGGACATACTTCGGGAGAAATGTGCTATCATTAAATTCATGATGTTCATTTTTTAATTTTCGGTTAAATTGATGAATAGTTTTTCTAGATCATTTTTCTGCAGACTTACTTCATACAATTTGATATCATTATTTACTAAAGTCTCAATTATACAAGGCAAATGCGCTTTATCATCCAGTGAAAGTTCCAGGCTAGAAGCGCTTGTCAACTCGGTTTGATATTTTCCATTTAATGCTTCCACCGCTTTCACCGCATCGGATGTAATAATATTAACTCGAAGATTATTCATTCGAAGTTGCTCCAATTCATGAATGGTACCCTGAAATATCATAGTTCCGTTTTTTATGATACCTACCTGTGTCGCAATTTTTTCAATTTCTGACAATAAATGGCTGGATAAAAAAATCGTTTTCCCTTGTTGATGAAGCTGTTGCAAAATATTTCGGATTTCAATAATACCCGTTGGATCCAATCCATTCGTTGGTTCATCCAGTATCAATAATTCCGGATCGGTTAATAATGCGATTGCCAGTCCCAGGCGTTGCTTCATACCAGTGGAGTATTTTTTACTGATTTTATGGGCGTTTTCGCTCAGGTTTACCAGGCCCAGCACTTCATCAATTCTGGAAGTTGGCACATCCAGATATTTACAAGCTATTTTTAAATTATCATAACCGCTTAAATGTTTGTAAAGAGAGGGTGACTCTATCAAGGTGCCTACTTTTTGGAGCACTTCCAGACGATTTGATGTAATATTTTTCCCAAACAAGTGAATATTTCCGGACTGTGGTCTTAATAAACCAAGGATGGTGCGGATCGTGGTACTTTTCCCGGCGCCGTTGGCCCCTAAAAAGCCATAGATAGAAGCTTTAGGAACCGTCAGATTTAATTCATTAAGGGTTAGCTGTTTCTTATGATATCCAAAGTTTAAGGCTTCAACTGAAATAATGGCATTCATATTATATCGTTTTATTTAAAAGGTGTAACAAAAATAGATTATTAAGTAAAACCCAACAAACTTACATGATCAAACGTAGCTGTATCATGATGAAAGTATGATTTTCCATTACAAACAGGAATAATCACTTTTATCACGGAATTAATGCCTTTTATCATCTAAATTTGAACGGACGATTACTTTTTACGTAATTTGAAGTATTCAACAGAATTGTAATGAATATCATTCTTCAACGCATCGAGCATTTTCTGGCCTCCAATACCGTCTGGATTTTTTTCACCGCGTTATTGGTCATTGACTATATGTTTGTCATAGAAGCTTCCCGCAGTACCTGGAATAATTATTTGTCCAATATCTTTTGGTTTTGTCTCTTATCTGCGCCGGTTTTGCTTTTTGCTGGTTTCAGAAGCTCGTTACGACAACGGTTGAATCAAACCTTATTTATTTTATTCTGGATTTACTGTTTTGTGCTGCACCCTTTTATTTTAGCCAGTTTTTTTAAACTTTATTTAGAAAAAGAAATTCAATTCTCTGGACTAAATATTCCAAAAAATGTAGTTTTTGAGGTTATTCTAACGGCGGGCGGCGTTTTGTTATTAACTGAAATCGCCATTCATTTTAATAATAATTTATTAAAATGGATCAATAATATTAAATGGGTGCAAAAATTTGGGCTGGAGAGAAGTATTCTTGCAGTTATTTTCCTCTTGTCTTTGCTGGGAGGAGCCCTGGGAATCGTTGAATTATATAATAATCAAAATATTAATGGGGTCTCCTCGGTGCTTTGGTACATCCTTACATTTTTTTCTTTTACTATCCAGTTTATGCTAATCGGCCTGGTTTACTACTTTTTTTATTATATCAATCATTATACTTTAATTCCCAAGTTATTAAAACAAAAAGGTGTTATTTATTACGGGTTTTCGGTGGCAGGTTTGATCCTGGTGTTTTATCCTGTATTCGTATCATTAATTCGCTGGTTACCAGTTGTGTACAAATTAGAAATTGGCGTTTTTGCTTCCAGTGGTCAGGTTTTTTCACAGGATGGTGGGGGCACTGCTTTTCTGATTATGATATTGAGTGTGCCAATCATTATATCCAACCAGTGGTATAAACAAACTGGTGAAATTGCCAAACTGGCAAAAGAAAAATCAGAAACGGAGTTAAACTTATTAAAACAACAAATCAATCCGCACTTCTTTTTTAATACACTAAATAACTTGTATGCTCTAAGTTTAAAAAATGATGCCGCGACACCCGAAGTAATTATGCAACTCTCAGAATTAATGCGCTATGTTATTTATCGTGGCAAAGAAGAGACCGTTTCGCTGGCTGAAGAAGTCAAGCATATTGAAGATTATATTTGCTTACAAAAAATCCGTTTACATAAAGAATTGGATTTAAAATTTACAAAAGAAATTGCAGATGACCGACTACAAATCCCCCCATTATTATTTATCATATTAGTGGAAAACGCCTTTAAACACGGGATAGAGCCTGCTGAGAAACAATGCTTTCTGCATATTTTTATCAAAAGCAACCATCATGAATTATTATTTATTTGTAAAAATTCAGTGGAGGAAAAAACCCTGAAAGCACCGGGTATCGGATTAAATAACCTGAGACGCCGTCTGTCCTTACGCTTCCCCCATCAACACGAACTAAATGTGGAAGAAAAAGGAAATACTTTCACCGCAAAGCTTAAATTAGCGCTATGACGAAGTTGCGCGCCCTGATCATTGATGATGAACCGCTTGCACATGATATAATTCTTGCCTACGCGGAGGATGTTTCCTTTCTGGAGATCGCGGGGCAGTGTTATCTGGCGACGGAAGCCCTGTCCATACTGAGTAGTCAGGAGATTGACCTGATTTTTTTGGATATTGATATGCCCAAAATAAAGGGATTGGATTTTTTAAGAACATTACATAAAAAACCAATCGTTATCATAACTTCCGCTTACGAGGAATACGCGCTGGAAAGCTTCGAACTCGATGTGTGTGATTATTTACTGAAACCCTTCCGCTTCGATCGCTTTTTAAAATCAGCTAATAAAGCGCTGGATATCTATCACTTAACACATGCAAAACCCATTCCTGAACCTTCAACGCAGCACCCTGTTGCCGAAGCGTTTCAATTATTTATTAAATCGGATAAACGTCTGATTCAGATTAACTTAACTGAAGTTTATTACATAGAAAGCTACGGTAATTATGTAAAAATTTGGCTGGAGCATGATTTTCATTTAACCTCCCGTACGCTGGCCAGTTTTGAAGAGCAACTGCCCGATACAGACTTTTTTCGCATACATAAATCTCACATTATCAATAAAAAATATATCGATTACGTCGAAGGGAATACCGTCGTAATGAAAAATAAAAAAACCCTGCCCATTGGCAAAAACCAACGACAGGATTTTAAAGATTTTATTACATCTTAAATATTATTCTTGCTCCGCTCTTGCTTTCAGCGCCTGGTTCATCGCCTGGAAACCTTTATCCGTAGCTTCTCCGATCATTTTCATGACCATCCCGGCAAGGATACCGCTGAAATTTTCACCGTGGATCAACTTTACTTTATTCTCGCTAATTGGCTCCAGCCTGAAGTAATGTTCGCCATCAAACAAACCCTTGACAAATAAGCTGCCCAGCCAGCGAAAAGATTCGTTTTGCCTGACTTCCAGCACGGTTGGGGTAAATCTCTGTGGCTTTTGTCCTTCCAGGTGCATCGTGTTTTCCAATTTAGCGCCCACTTTTGCGTCACCTTTACTATTGCGAATAAATGGATTCCATTCATGATATTTATTAAAATCGGTCAGGATGTTCCAAACTGTTGCGGCGCTAGCGTTGATGATGATTTCGGTTTGAATGCTTTTCATGATATTTATTATTTTTTTTATTTAATTTTTAATAACAATGCAAAGATGCAGTCAATTAAGTATTTGTGAATTGTATTCATACGCCAATGCGTTGACATTTGACGCCAAACTGGAAATTTTGTACTTTTACTCCATGACTTTTAATGCCAGATTTATCGCCAATCTCATTCAGTTTGCCAGCCAGCAGGGCGTCAGCAAGCGCGCTTTGCTCGACATTGTGGGTATGGATCTGGAAGCTTTGAATGACGACCAACTCAAGTTTGAAGCGCCGGTTTACAATCGGGTGCTGGAAAAATGCCTGGAGCTTTCGAATGATCCGCATTTCGGGCTGCACATGGGTGAGTTTTTGTCGCTCTCGGCGGCGGGCATTATTACACAAGTCGTGCAAACCAGCGCTACGGTGCGCGAGGCATTGGGCTATCTGGTAGCGTTTGCTAATCTCGGCTGCTCGGCGCTGCCCTTTTCGCTGGAGGAACAAAGCAATTATTGGGAGCTGTCCGTCACGCCAAATCCACTGTGGGTAGAGCAATCGCCGGCGAGCGTGCGCCATACGATGGACGGCGTTGTTGTGTTCACCATTCGGGAATTTCAAACGCTGACTCGTCAAAAATATAATCCGGTAAAATTACATTTCAGCTACCCGCGGCCGGAAAAATTTATGGAATACGAGCGTTTATTTAATTGCGCTATTTACTTTAATCAGGAAAAAACGGCGATTTATTTACATAAAAAGCATGTAGCGGAATCAATTATTACAAGTGATTATCATTTACTTCAAATTTTAGTACAACACGCAGCACAAAAACTTGCCGCCATGCAGCAGGACGCAGGATTTTTCACCATTGTAAAACAATCCATTCTAAACCTTGTAAAACCTCAATTCCCGACGATCGAGCAGGTAGCTGCCAACTTGAATATAAGCGTACGAACTTTACAAAGAAAATTGAAAGAAGAAGGTTACTCCTATAAAGAAGTGCTGGATGAATTACGCCGGCAATTTGCAATGGATTATTTACAAAAAGAAAATTTGAGTATAAAAGAAGTCGCTTATTTACTTGATTATGCTGATGCCAGTGCGTTTATTCGCTCTTTCAGGCGCTGGACGGGCAAAAGTCCGAATGAATATCGTCAACAATCGGCCGCCTGATTTGTATATATAATTTTATCCTCGGATATTATAAAAATGAACACCTAACATGACACTCGAAATCCTTTTTCGTTATCTGCATTTTATCTCCATTTTTGTAATGGTCAGCTCGATAGTGGGCGAGCATTTACTACTCAAACCCCGCATGACCCGCAGCGAAATCCTGCGTATGTCAGCACTGGATGCGGTGTATGGCATTTCGGCTTTGTTGATTGTGGCATTCGGTTTAACCTTATGGTTCGGTGGCATCGGCAAACCGGCGGAAATCTATTCCAAAAATTGGGTCTTTCATCTTAAAATTACCTTGTTCGTGATTGTGGCGCTCCTGTCCATTTATCCCACCATTTTTTTTCTGAAAAACCGCAAAGGCAATGACATGAACGAACTGGTGGACATTCCCAAGAATATTATCTGGATGATCCGCTTTGAGTTATTTTTATTGGTCTTCATTCCATTGTGTGCTACCCTGATGGCACGGGGTGTGGGCTATTTTGGGAATTGACAATCATACAGCGAGAAGATCAATATAATATTGTTTTTTTTCAATGATAGAAGAAATCCTTCCATTCATCTTCATTTCTACCTCTTTGGTAGAAAGCCAAAAACTATTCACACAAATATAACGTCTCCGAATGGGGGTCGATACCGATTTCGGTTATCATTATCCTCGAATTGATTTTTTAAAACCAGAGAACAATCTACTAAGAATGAACACAATTCCAAAGCCTCGTTCCTTCCCGGAAATTCGAGGTTCAGCGGGCAAATTTGGAGCCTCATCCAACTTTACTTTCAAGCCTTGTGCCCGAGGCATAATTTTGCATCATTATCAATCGATTATAACATTATTTGATATAAAAACAACCATAGGCATAGCATGATGCTGTGCTGCCTTTTTCCCAAATTAAAACAATCTAACCTGTGATGAAAAAAACGTTCAAATTT
>CAZGAU010000217.1:0-7621 GCA_964523725.1 uncultured Saprospiraceae bacterium | reverse complement strand
GAGCATGTAAAGACCGCTTTTTTTCAAAATGGCGAAGCCAAAGTCGAACTCCTCGAAGCCACCGCGCCCGAAAGCGCCATCGCCAAATACATTGAAAAACGCGGCGAAGGCATTCACCACATCGCTTTTGAAGTGGACGACATCCACGCGGAAATGAAACGCCTGGTGGAAGAAGGTTTCCAACTGCTCACACCGGAACCCAAGCGCGGCGCGGACAACAAGCTGGTCTGCTTTTTTCATCCCAAAAGCGCCAACGGCGTGCTGGTGGAATTGTGCCAAACAATTGTCTAGTGCGGTGGTGTTTTGGTGTAATGGTGCGATGGTTTTATGGTGCGATGGTGTTGTAGTTTTATGGTGTGATAGTACGATGGTTGTTGTAAATTGCGCCCTCAAACCAAGAACCAAAACACCTTAACACCAAAACACTAGCTAAATGAGTTTCTGGGAATATACCATCGTGATTGTTGGCAGTTTTATGGCGGGTGTCATCAATACCCTGGCCGGCAACGGTTCTGCCATCACCCTCACCATTCTTACCGAAGTACTGGGCTTGCCGGGCAACCTGGCCAACGGCACCAACCGGGTTGGCATTTTCACGCAAAGTACGGCGAGCACCTGGGTTTTCTGGAAGGGGGGCAAACTGGATTGGCGCAAAAGCTGGGCGTTTATCGTGTTCAGCAGTATCGGCGCGATTGCCGGAGCCCTGGTAGCTGTGTGGATCAGCAGCGATCAGTTCAAAACGGTTTTCCGGTATTTGATGGTGTTTATGTTGTTTGTTTTACTCTTCAAACCCGAACGCTGGCTGCGTACCACCGATACCGAGCATCCGTTGCCGCTGTGGGCGGTCATTCCGCTGTGCATCGCGCTGGGCTTTTACGGCGGCTTCATTCAAATGGGTATGGGCATTTTTTTCCTGGCAGTGATGGTGCTGGCGGCGCGTTACAGCCTCACCGAAAGCAATGCGGTAAAAGCTGCAATGGTCGGCATTTATACCTTACTGGCAATTCTCATTTTTCAATGGCAGGGCTTGATTGACTGGCGAATCGGGCTGCTCATGGCAATTGGTCAAACCGCCGGAGGCTATCTCACTGCGTTATACGCGGCACGTTCTCCCGAAGCCAACAAATGGGCGCACCGGGTGCTGGTGGCGGTCGTGATTTTGTCGATTTTGAAGATGTTTGATTTTATTTAGGAGAACTTAGATATTAGACATTAGATGCTGGAATGCTTTTATAAAGATTTGATTTTCAAAGCTTAATTTTTATATTTTTTGACTTTTCCTTTTTTTAAAACCGGAAAATCCCGCAATTCTGTTTGCTCCCCCTTGTGAACAGAAACCTCCAAGCTACTGTATATTTGACGTGCCCAGCCAAGTAGCGACCGCTTCACCTTTTCAACCGACTGAAGTATGGATTTTTATCAATACGTGATTGCCATCGTGGGCAGTTTCTTCGCGGGTGCTATTAATACGCTGGCTGGCAACGGCTCGGTTATCACACTTTCCCTCATGACCGAAATGATCGGCCTGCCCGGCAACATCGCCAACGGCACCAACCGCATCGGCTTGTTCACGCAAAGCGCGGCCGGTGCCTACGGATTCTGGCGGCACGGCCGGCTCGACTTCCGGCAGAGCTGGGCTTTTTTGATCTTCACATCCATTGGCGCCATCATCGGCGCGATTGTGGCGGTAAAAGTGAGCAATGAGCAATTCCTGAGCGTCTTCCGCTTTCTCATGGTGCTTATGCTATTCGTCATTCTGTTCAAACCCGAACGCTGGCTGCGGCAAACTGACCCCAATCTCAACCTGAAGCTTGGCCTCATCATTCCGATGTTTTTGGCGCTGGGCTTCTATGGCGGCTTTATTCAGATGGGCATGGGCATTTTCTTTGTAGCCGTGATGGTACTCACCGTACGCTACAGCCTGGTGGACAGCAACGCCATCAAAGTCACCATTGTCGGGATTTACACCATTATTGTCATCTTCATTTTTCACTCCCAGGGTTTGATCGACTGGCGCATCGGCTTGCTGATTGCCGTGGGGCAAACCATCGGCGGCTACGTCACCGCGGTGTATGCCTCCAAAAGCGCCAACGCCGCCCTTTGGGCGCATCGCATCCTGGTCGTAGCGGTCGTGATCTCGGTGGTGAAAATGTACAACCTGCATGGGTGGGTGCTGGGGCTGTTTCACTGATCATTTGACCACGCCATCCGATCGTTTTACCACGTCGCCGGATGATTCGCTCGCGTCGAAGCAATGGAGGAAGACAAAGCGCCAGTGGTAACCGAGTAAACAAAATGAAAAAGGCTGGCGTGGGGATGTACCCTGTGCCAGCCTTTTTTCATGCCTTTGTTCTTAGTTTTAATTATTCACTGGCGCACCTGCTGAAAAATTGGAAATGGAGCCGTTCAACTGGAAATTCTTCAAAGTACCGTTCAGCGTGCCTTTACTGTCATTTAATGTGGTCATACCATTATTATCGTCATTGGCAGTACCCTGGTTGAAATTATAGTACGCTACCAGCCCTGATTGGGTGCCAGTTAATACCTTATTCATATCTCGCTTGATTTCTTCCTGGGTTCTGGCGCGATCCCAGAAGCGGATTTCGTCCATTTGTCCTTTGAAATAACGGGTACTACCTGCCCAATTCGTTCCCAAGAGCAGTTCATGTCCTGTGGTTTCAGGAAAGTCTCTTATTGATCCTCTGGAAGTACCATCCAATTCGCCATCAATATATAGACGTAGCTTATCATCATCCCCTTTTACCGCTGCAAAATGATGCCAGTTACCATCCAATACATTTTTATTACCTATGATGAAAGCTCCACCTGCATTATGTGGCGGATTACGGACGAAAAATCTGATTTTACCATTACTCATCACCTCTGCGTATATAGCCGTAAAACGTACATTGAATCGAGCATGAAAGATAGCGCCCGTTTTATCTTTTGAATTTTGCTGCGGCTTAATCCAACCTTCTACCGTAAAACTTTCCTTGTAAAACTGCGAATTGCCTAATTCAATAAAATCGTCGTTACCATCGAAGGAGAGGGCGTTGTTGGAGGCTGATGTGCTTGTGCAGGTTGTCAGAACCTCATCTTTGCTATTACAATTAGTTTTGTTATCATATATAAAAGTGCTACCCTTTACCGCTCCAGGTGTATTAAGCAAATTTTTAAGAATACAACAACCGTTTAAAGACTTATTGCTACTAACCGTCAAGTTTCCACTAATGGAATTAAGGGCGGAAAAACCATCGAGATTCGTGAGCGAGCTATTTCCCTGAATATTCATATTACCATTCACAGTAGTAAGGCTAGAAAAATTAATATTTGTCAGTACAGAATTAGATGTTATTCTGAATAAACCATTGGTAGTAGTGGTTAATGAAGGAAGATTGATGCTTGTAACAGCACTAGTTCCGATTTCGAGGGATCCTACACTGCTCAAATTAGCCAAGGTAATATTTGGCATATTGGCATTGGCATTAATCCCAAGTTTACCACCTACTGTCTGTAAGTTCGCAAGATCATTTAAGTCTGTTTCATTTGTGAATGAAATATGAAAGCTTTCACCTACCTTTGTCAATATTGATAAAGGAGATAAATCGGTTATAGGATCTCCTCCATTGTAATTTGAACTACCATTAATAGTTAAACTACCGGTAACCTCCTTATAATTAAAGGCATTGACCTGTGATTGGTTAAAAATACCTAAATTGCCATTATGCACTTGAGCCTTGACAAAGGTCAGCGAAATAAGACCTACAAAAAGTAATAAGAATAGCTTTTTCATAAAGGGTATATTTAACATTTACTTGCCTACTCTTTACAGGATTTTCGGCTTGCTCCTTTATTTTATTTGGCTTGTTTGAGTTATACAAATGGGTACTTTACAAAAGTGCAGAACCTGGATGGGCCATTTCCGTCAAATATGTCGCATTTTCCGTCAGAATGAGGATAGTAGTGGTTTTAAAAGGAGCAAAGGAGCTTTAAAATCAATCGTTTAAAAAATCGGAGGGTAATTTCCCAAAGCGGCTCTTGAAGGTTCGGGAAAAAGAACGGGCGTCGGCATAACCGACTTCGTAGGCTACTTTGGCAATGGAATTGTAGGTGCGGTTTTCCAGCAGTTGGCGGGCTTTGTCGAGGCGCATTTCCTGGAGGTATTGTAAAGGTGAAAGCCCCGTGAGGCGCTTCAACTGGCGCAGCAAGGTAGATTCGCTCATGGCAAATTCATCCGCCAGCACAGGCACTGAGAGAATGTCACTCGATAAATTTCCTTGAACATAACTTTCAAAACCTTCCAACCACACCCGGTCTTCTTCGGATAGCAGGGGAGTGGTAGAATCAACTTCATTTTCATTAGTAAATTCCGAGCGGCGGGCGGCCTGGTTTTTCAATAGGTTTTCAATGCGGATCAACAGTTCTTCTTCATCAAAAGGCTTGAGCAGGTAGTCGTCCACGCCGATGCGCAGGGCTTTGAGCTTATCTCGTACATCCGCGCGGGCGGTGAGCATGATAACGGGGATGTGTCGGGTGGCGTCATTAGATTTGAGTTTTTCGAGTAATTGATAGCCATCCATGACGGGCATCATGAGGTCGGAGAGGATGAGTTGGCAGTTGGCAGTGGGCAGTGGGCGGTCAGCAGTTGGCAGTAGGCAGTCGAGGGCGGCTTGTCCATGCTCGGCAGTGAGGACGTTGTAATGTTCTGATAATATCAACCGGAGGTAATCTTGCAATTCAGAATTGTCTTCTACGACGAGGATGGTGGGTTTTGCTTCAGCAACGGTTTCCCGGGATTCCCTTCTTCCTACGGGTGCTACCTCCAAATTATCAACCTCCCACTGCTCGCTGCCGACTACTGACTGTGGACTTTCTACCATTGCGATCGGAAAAGCTACCCGAAAAACCGTTCCCTTGCCCAAGGTACTTTCTACAGTGATGTCTCCACCAAACAATTTCGTATATTCGTAGCATAGCGCAAGCCCAATACCCGTGCCGCCTTCGATGGGTTTCTCCGGGCGATTAGTCTGGAAAAAGCGATCAAATACATGTGGCAAATCATCTGGATGAATGCCAGGACCAGAGTCAGTGACCGATAAATGTAGCACTTTATCTTGCATCCACAATTTTGCTCTAATCCGCCCACCTTTTGGCGTAAACTTGAATGCATTGGAGAGCAGATTGTATAAAATCTGGCGGCATTTCTCCTGATCTATATTAGCGACTGTTTTGCTGTCCATAGAAAGATTATAAGAAAAATCAATCGCTTTACTTTCTGCCAGCGACTCAAACTGTGCAAAGTAGCGCCGGAAAAAAGCATCCAGTTCGGTAGGGTGTTCGTTAAGCTCCATTTTACCCATCTCCAGTTTGCGCAGATCGAGTATTTCGTTCACCAGTTGCTGAAGTTGTTTCCCGCTGCTGTTGGCCAGTTGTAACAGGTTGGTTTGTTTCTCAGTTAGATGATTTTCTTTAAGCAAGGTACGAACCGGCCCCAGCATGAGCGTAAGTGGTGTGCGCAGCTCATGGCTCACATTGGCAAAGAATCGGGATTTGGCAGCATCGAGGTTTTTTAACTGCTCCGCCTGTTGCTGGATGAGGGTGTTTTGAATAGCCAGTCTCCGCTTCCTCTGCCGTTGTTTGTAAAAGCCAATAAAAAGCCCCGTTGCCAATAGACAAATCAATATTACGATTACCGTGAAATATTTCAACTGGCTATTTTTTAAGATAAGTTCAAGTGCTTGCCTCTCTTTTTCCGCTGTCAGTTGCTCTTTTGCCAATTGCAGCTGATAGCGTTGCACGTCGGAGCCTGTAGATAGACTGTCTAGTGTGGCTTTATGACTATAAATTTCCCTTGTGTACCTGAGCGCATCGGAAAAGCGTTTTTCAGCCTCCGCTATTTGGGTTTGCATTTCCAGAACAAGCGTCATGCGATCATACAGATTTGCTTCAGATGCAACTACATAAGCGGTGTCGAGATAAGACCGAGCCTTGGGGGAGTTGCCACGTTCCCATTCCAGCGTAGCCAGCCTCTGAAGTACATATACTTCCGACCAGGTGTCATGATGCGCGCGATGCCGAAGGCGAGTTATAGCCAATGCCCGTTGGTAAAGGGAGGCTGCCTGATCGTATTTTTTCTCCATCATCAGCAAGTCGGCTCGTCCACTGGCCGCATGGAGTGCATAGGGCGCTTCGGCGGATGTAATCGGATTAGATATCGGAATCTTTTCTAATGCTTCAATAGTTTCCTCCAGTTTGTCCACATATCCAAAATCTCCGTAAAGATATTTAAGTCGTACGCGGATGCTGTTTGCGGTCTCGGTTAGTCCTTGCTCCTCCGCTTGCGCCACCAGTGCTTCCAATTCGGGCAGAATTTCATCTACTTCACCAAGATACCACGCTCTACCTTCCAGAATGATCGCCTTCGTCCTGATGATTGCAGGTATATCGCCCATACGTTCATACAATTGCAACAATTCCTGGTATTTCTGACTTTCCAATTCTCTATTTTCTACAAAACCGTAAAGCGCAATGAGCCTGCTCAGTGCGTTGGCTTCGGATTTTAAGTCCTTTTGCGCTTGTGACAGCTTTACCATTTCTTCTGCTACCGGTACTGCTGCCCAGTATTTGTTTCGAAGTTCAAGTTCGCTCAATATCTTTTCGTAATTTTCATAAAGGCAATCATAATCTTTACCACAATGCTTATTTACCTGGTTAAGAATAAAATAGTTGAGAGAATTCACATCCGATTTTTCCAGACGAGTTTCGATGAGCAGCCAGAGATTGTCCGGAGCGGCGATCTGTGAGTTAGTTGTTTGGGCTGCTAAAGCATTAGGAAATGCTGCCAGATACAGCAATGAGGATAGTATAAAAATGCGATGTGCTTTGCAGTTGTGCAAAATGTTAACCGATGTCATAGGTTCGTAAAAGCAGTACAGTTGTTATTCCGCTAAGTCATGTCAATTTTGTTTATCTTGCCCTTGACTCATTACAAGAGAGTTTGTTCCAAAATAATAAAAAAATAGCATTTGTATTATCCCATGCTCAGATTTCGGAAATCTCCAAAGATTTCCGAAATCTGAGCATGGGATAATAAGCTCAAACTTTCAGCACCCCTAAATACGCCTCCCAGGGTCCCACCTCGGTTTTGTACTGTTTCGCCATTACGCGGGCGATCTGGGCAATGTGATTCAGGTCGTGCACGGTCCAGGTGGCGAGCAGCTGCGCCAGCGTCACTTCCCCGAAGGCAGGGTGGGTGCCGGTTAAGCTCAGGTCTTGTTCGGTGAGGTGGGTAGCGCGGAGCTTGGCTATGTTGCTGAGGCGCAGGGTTTTAAATTCCTCCAGTAGTTGAGCGAGCGATTTGCCTTTGCTCTCCTCAAATTGCGCAAAGCGGTCGAACGGCTCGAACGTGCGGTCGGGCCGGCCGGAGAGGATGAGCTCCATGCGCGGAATCCAGTCGGTTTTTTCGCCGTGAATAAGGTGCCCCACAATATCATAAGCGCTCCAGGAGTCCGGGCCTTCGTTGGGCGTCGTCCAGTCATCGGAGAGTTGGTGCAGTAGGGCGTAGAGCACGTCGGGCGTGCGTTCGAGGATTTCGAGGGAATGGTGTAGGGTGAATTTCATG